>JBPCOQ010000200.1:0-64868 GCA_051000095.1 Bryobacteraceae bacterium
GAACAAGCAACTACTGGCGCCATTCGGCTTCAAAATCACTGAAGAAGCTCTGGTCAAGGCGGCCGCAGCCTGACAAATATGTAGAAACTCCAGGCACAGGCATTCTTGCCTGTGTTGCACTTAGACCTGAAACACTCCTGAGGTAGACTGCGCTCATGGCCGGTTTGTCCGAGCGGGTGATCACGCAGATCAGCCGTTACGGCATGTTCTCCGCTGGACAGCGCGTCGGAGCCGCCGTTTCGGGCGGGGCCGATTCGATGTGCCTGCTGCATTTGCTGCGCGAACTGGCGCCCCGCTGGAACCTGCATCTCAGCGTCGTTCATGTCGAACACGGGATTCGGGGCCAAACCTCGCGCCAGGATGCCGCGTTCGTACAGCGCGAGGCAGGTGAGCTGGGTTTCCGGTTCCATCTTTATAAAGCAGACGTTCCCGCGCTCGGCGGAAATCTCGAGCAGGCGGCCCGGCAGGTGAGGCATGGGTTCTACCGCGAGTTGATCGCCTCGGGGCAGGTGGATCGAATCGCCACCGGACATACATGCTCGGATCAGGCCGAAACAGTGTTGTATCGCATTTTGCGGGGCGCCGGTATCGCGGGGCTGTCCGGGATTCGGCCTGTTGCTGAAAATGGGTTGGTTCGGCCGCTGCTCTCGCTATGGCGCGCTGAAATCGAAGCGTGGCTGCGGGAGCGGAACATCACCTGGCGGGAAGATCTTTCGAATCAAGATCTTACCTTTGCCCGCAACCGCCTTCGGCATGAGACATTGCCAATGCTGCGCGAGGGCTTCAATCCGAATCTGGATCAAACTCTGGCCCAATTGGCGATTTTGGCCCAGGATGAGGAGATCTTTTGGAACCAAACTGCCGATAGAAGCGCAGTGGGAGAAGGGACGGTGGGAGGTCCTATCGTCCTGTTGGCGGCTTCGTTGGCGGAATCTCCAGCGGCGCTGGCCCGGCGGCAGATCCGGCGCGCCATCCAGCGAGTGAAAGGAGATCTGCGGCAGATCGAGTTCGGCCATACCGAGGCAGTCCTTCAAATGGCTCAGCCCAATCAGGGACACAGCCGGGTCCAACTGCCCGGCATAGACGTAATCCGCTCGTTCGAGTGGATCCGCATCGCCCGTGGGACATGCTTCAGCTTGTCCCCTGGTGAATTGAAGCGAGATTTCGAAATCATCGTGAATGTGCCCGGATCCGCCACGTTGCCCGGTGGCCATGTTGTGACATTCGAGCTGATTGAACCAAAAGGCGCCACTGAATCGTATGATAGAGTGAAGGATGAAATAGATTGGCAACGCCTCCTCTCGATTTCCGCGCTGGGGGCGGCTGGCAATACCGGTGCCAGATCCTGTCGAATGGAGTTGCGGAACTGGAGACCGGGTGATCGGTACCACCCAGCGGGGCAATCTCACGACGAAAAAATCAAAACCCTCTTCCAGGAAGGCCGCATTCCACTGTGGGAACGGCGGCACTGGCCGGTGGTCACTTTGGATGGAAGAATCGTTTGGACACGGCGTTTCGGAGTGGCGGCGAGCCTCTCCGCTGAGCCTGGATGTACTCAAACTCTTGAAATTCGAGAGAGTTCGTCCGTCTGATGAATCAAATCGCGCCGGGATACCGTCCAACTATGTGAGGGCTTTTTGAAGCGGTTGTTTGGAGAATTCATGAATTCCAATATTAAGACAGCAGTGTTCTGGGTGGTCATCATCATGGTGGTGGTGCTGCTTTGGACGGTAGTGAAGCAATCCCGTTCGCGTCCGGACCAGCAACTTTCGTTCACGCAGTTGATGACCGAAGTGGAAAACGACCGCGTCAAGGCTATCACCATAACCGGCAGTGACGCGCATGGTACGTTCACGAACGAACAGGGCGAATTCCGCGCCGTCGTGCCGGGCAATTACCAGCCGATGATTGACCAGATGCGAGCCAAAAAGGTCGACATCCATTACGGAAAGGAATCTGGTAGCGGCTGGGTTTCGATCGTGATTAACGCGATTCCGTTTGTGTTGCTGCTTGCATTTTGGCTGTTTATGATGCGGCAGATGCAAAGCGGCGGAAACAAGGCGCTGAGCTTCGGCAAGAGCAGGGCTCGGCTGCACTCCTCGCAGCAGAAGAAAGTCACCTTCAAGGACGTCGCTGGCGTCGAAGAGGCTAAAGAAGAACTCCAGGAGATTATCGAGTTCCTGCGCGAGCCCCAGAAGTTCCAAAAGCTGGGTGGACGCATTCCCAAGGGCGTACTGCTAATCGGACCTCCGGGAACCGGGAAAACACTTCTGGCGCGCGCCATCGCTGGGGAAGCTAGCGTTCCGTTCTTCTCGATTTCCGGTTCGGACTTTGTCGAGATGTTCGTCGGCGTGGGTGCCAGCCGCGTGCGGGATCTCTTCGAGCAGGGAAAGAAAAACGCGCCTTGCATCGTCTTCATCGATGAAATCGATGCCGTGGGACGTCACCGCGGCGCAGGTCTGGGCGGCGGTCACGACGAGCGTGAGCAGACGCTGAATCAATTGCTGGTGGAGATGGACGGTTTCGAATCGAACGAAGGCGTGATCCTGGTGGCTGCCACCAATCGGCCCGACGTGCTCGATCCCGCGCTGTTGCGCCCGGGACGGTTCGACCGCCGTGTTGTCGTGGGGCGGCCGGACGTCAAGGGCCGTGAGATGATCCTGCGCGTTCACTCCAAGAAAACACCGCTCGGCGACGACGTGGATCTGTCGGTGCTGGCTCGTGGGACACCGGGTTTTGCCGGAGCCGATCTGGCAAACCTGGTGAACGAGGCTGCCTTGGTGGCCGCGCGCCAAAATCGCAAGGTCATCACGATGTGGGATTTCGAGCTGGCGAAAGACAAAGTGATGATGGGCGTGGAGCGCAAATCGCTGATCATCAGCGATGAAGAGAAGCGCAACACTGCTTACCATGAAGCTGGCCACGCTTTGGTGGCGGCCATCATTCCCCATGCCGACCCGTTGCATAAGGTGACCATCATCCCGCGCGGCATGGCGTTGGGCGTGACCATGCAGTTGCCGGTCGATGACAAGCACTCCTACAACAAGTTTTATCTGGAGGCGCAGCTTGCCATCTTGATGTCGGGCCGCATCGCTGAAGAGATCTTCATGCACCACATTACGACGGGCGCCGGCAACGACATCGAGCGTGCCACCGAGATGGCTCGCAAAATGGTTTGTGAGTGGGGCATGAGCGAACTGGGCCCGATGAGCTTCGGCAAAAAGGAAGAGCAGATCTTCCTGGGACGGGAGATCGCGCAACATCGCGATTACAGCGAAGCTACGGCCATTCGGATCGATGAGCAGGTACGCAAGCTGGTGGAAGACGGATACCAGAATGCGCGTACCATCATCGAAGGCAAATCCGAGGCCCTGACGCGCATAGCCGAGGCATTGCTCGAGCGCGAGGTGCTGGACGGCGCCGAGGTCAAATTGCTGATCGACGGCGGCGAGTTGGAGCCCTTCCACAGCACCAAATCGGCTGGATCGGGCGATGGCCCGGAGAAGCCGCAGCAGGTCATCCGGCCGGAAGGCGGCAAGGGCGCTCCCGGATTGATTGGCGGCGAGCGGCCTCAGCCGGCCTGATCCCCCTGCAGTTTCTTAGGCCGAACAGCGTTCCTGCGTTTCCCGTTTATCTTTTTGACGTGGACGGTACTCTGGTAGATTCCGCGTCCGATATCTGCGGCGCCATCCAGGATGTCCTGGCAGGCACTGCTCAGAACAGCGTCCAGGATACCTTTCTGCGCGGCTATATCGGCCGCCATTTGTTAGATCTGTTTCAGGATCTGTTCCCCAGCTACACCGCGGAACAGATTGAAGATCTGATCGTCCATTACCGTCGGGTCTATCCGGCTCGCAATCATTCGATGACCAAGCCCTATCCTGGCGTGGTTGAAGCACTAGCGGCTCTCGGTGGAAAGAAGTCTACGGCTACCACCAAGGGCACTCCCACTACTCGCATTGTGCTTGAAACGTTTGGGCTGTTGCCCTATTTCGATCACGTCCAGGGGACGGATGGATTTCCAGCCAAGCCGGAGCCGGACGTGATTTTCGCTTCGCTCCAGGTGTTTGGAGCGCGCCCGGAAGATTGCTTACTGGTAGGAGATGCTCCAGCCGATATGCAAGCGGGCCGCAGAGCCGGAGTGAAAACCTGCGCGGTTCTCTATGGCTATGGACAGCCGGAAGAGCTCGCAAAGTGGGAGCCCGATTACTGGATTCGCGATCTGCGCGAGCTTGCGCCCTCAGCCGTGGCCCAGGTACATCAGCCAGCCTAGGCCGACCAGCGCCGCGATGAAGTAGCCAAAGCAGCGCAGCCCGTAGCGGATGCGCTCGGAGTCGCTGCGCTTCGTAATCACGCCCATCACGATCGATGTGAACAGGGCAAACAGAATGGACGCTTCAAAGTGGGAAAGATTCACCGAGTTGGGCATCAGTCTTTCCTTCCGGTCGCGATTTCGAAAGCGTCCACCATCCCGAGGATATTGAGCAGTCCCGCGGCCACCAGGAACTTGGTTCCATAGTCGTGAACGTGCCCTGCCATGTCGGCCTGATTGTAGCCGAACCAGGTTGCCATCAGGTAGAACAGACCGGAGGCAAGGTCGCCCACGAATCCGCCGCAGTAGATGATCATGGTCAGAATGTCGCCGGTTTGCGGCTGAAACATTGCTCCGCGCATCATCAGGCCCAAGATAAACATGGCTGCGACCGAAAACAGAATCAAGCCGCCGCGTCCGGCGCGCTTCAACAGGAAGTGGCCGCCGCCGGGCACCAGCCATCCAAGGACAACCGGCCAAACCCAAGTCTTGATGGATGGAGATGGCTCAGTTAGAGCCGCGGTCTTAGCCTGCATTTCTCACCAGGGTTGAAACAACCGCAGTGGCACAGGCATTCTTGCCTGTGTTGCACTTAGATGAAGACCTGATGTTTTCAATCCTGTCTTTGCCCGGCCGCCGCGCAGAGAAACACCCGTGGGTGCCGCGTTGAGACTCATCTCGACGCCTGGCTGGCGAGAGCTGCGCGTTACTTGCCATTTGATCTTATTTTAGCAGGCGCGATTCCGGCGCCAATTTCAGTGCACTATGAATTATGCCGCATCGGGATTACCTGAGCCCTGACTACTACGTTCCGCTCCTTTTCAACGGGCTCCGAATTGGACTGATTCTGATATTCGCCTACATCGGCACGTTGCTGGTCGGCCGGCTGATTCTGGCGCTGCGCAAATATGCATTACGGATGATGCTCAAGGCTGGTGGAGGCACGGAGTTTGAGCTGGAAAAGCGCGCCGATACCGTGGGCGGAGTCATGCGCAAATCGCTGGTCACGCTGATCTGGACAGTGGCGCTGATCATGGCGCTCCGCGAAATGAACTTCGATATCCGGCCGCTCCTGGCCGGCGCGGGCGTGGTCGGCGTAGCGGTGGGATTCGGCGCGCAGAGCCTGATCAAAGATGTGCTGGCCGGCTTTTTCCTGCTCATCGAGAATCAAATGAGAGTCAACGATGTCGTAGTGATCGACGGCACTGGCGGCTTGGTCGAGGAGATCAACCTGCGCACTACCAGCCTGCGGAGCGAAGATGGCGCTGTTCATATTTTTCCAAACGGGGGCATCCAGAAACTGTCGAACCTGACGCGGGATTTCTCTTACTACGTATTTTCGATTTCGGTAGATTACAAAGACGATACGGACCGGGTAGCGGCAGTGCTCAGCGCAATCGCGGCGCAGTTGACGGAGGAGGAGCCGTACAAACAGGCGATTCTCGCGCCGCTGGAAGTGATGGGCGTCGACAAGTTAGGGGACTCCGCCGCCGTAGTGAAAGCCAGGCTGAAGACGCTCCCGATGAAGCAGTGGATGGTCGGACGCGAGATGAACAGCCGGATCAAGAAGCGCTTCGCCGAGGAAGGGATCGCGCTTCCCTTCCCGGCGCAGACAATTTATCTGAATGGCAACTCCCACGACGAGTTGAAGGAGGTAATTCGGGAGGTGCTTGCCGAGCCGCGACCGCCAGGGAGCCGGTCCCCACTTTGATTTGCATCCTAAAGCCTTGTAACCTAGCAGTTTGCCGGTACGCCTTAGCCATGTAGCGAAAGAGGAACACCGGCCTGCGAGCCGCATGCTGGTTGATTTCGAGCTGATTCAGAAAGCGCAGGCTGGCGATGATGCTGCGTTTAATCAGGTTGTACTCGCGTACCGGAAAAGAATCCTCGGTACCATCGCCCGGTTGATCGGGCGGCCGGAGGATGTGGAAGACGTCGCGCAGGAAGTTTTTTTGCGGCTGTACTATTCGTTGGATCAGTTACGGACCGCTGAAGTGTTTGAGCCGTGGCTGTACCGCCTGACTGTGAACGCCTCGTATGATTATCTGCGAAAGCAAAAACGGCGGCACGAGTCGCGCATGTCGGACTTGACTGAGCAGCAGGTGGTGATGGCGGATGCCTCGGCAGGTAGTAAGCGCAACTCGGAAGATCAGCGCAAAGGCCAGGTGCGGGAGTTGGTGCACTCCCTGCTGGAGTCTGTATCGGAAGAGGACCGGATTCTTCTGATGCTGAAGGAAGTGGAAGGGCTTTCGCTCAAAGAGTTGGAGCGGATTTACCGTGTGAAGGAAAACGCCCTGAAAGTCCGGCTGTTCCGGGCTCGGCAGCGGGTCTTGAAAGCCTTCGCGCTATCGGAGAAGGCGAAGGCCGCGGGACGAACTTCGCCCGCGCGTTAGTGTTTTAAAGCTGGGGGTAAGTATGGATCATGTGGATCGCGATTTTGAAGGATTGATGGCTCAATACCGGGAGTCCATCGGTGCACCGGAGGCGTCGGTCAATTTCATGCCGCGACTGTGGCAGAAGATTGAAGCGAAACGCACGTTCGCTCTCCGGTTCCGGCGGCTCACGCAACTCTTTGTGGGCGCGGCTGCGGCGATTTGTCTGCTCATAGCAGGGGTGAGCACCGTCATGCCGGGCAAGCCAGCGGTCCCGTTGCATGGTACGTATCTGGACGCTTTAGCCGAAGCGCATCCGTCTGAAGGCTTGGCCGCGCAGGGAATCGTTCGCGGCGATTCCGAGGAGGGGATCCGGTGAAGATGAGCCGGACCAATCTGACGATTGGTTTTTATTTGCTGCTGGTTTTCGGCAGCGGCATTGCAGTAGGAGCTTTTGGGTATCGCATTTACTCAGGTACGCCAGTCAGCGCTAAGGTAAGCGTTCCGGCGGCTAAACCGTCCCCGGAAGAATGGCGCAAGCAATATTTGGGCGAGATGCAAGCGCGCGTGCGCTTGACTCCAGCTCAAGTTCAGGAGTTAAACGGGATTATGGATCAGACGCGGTCGCTCTTCCATGAATCCCGCGAAAAGCACAATCGCGAGCTGCAAGCCCTGCGCGACGATCATGCGAACAGAATACGGGCTATCCTGACAGATGAGCAGCGGCCGGAATACGAGAAGCTAAGAGCGGAGCGCGAACAGCGCGCCAAGAAGTAAGCGATCTACTAAGCGACGGCTTCTTTCTTCGATTTCTTTATCTTCTGCGCTTCCTGAATTTCCTTCGATTTTAGAACCTGCTTTTGGAAGCGGTCCACGCGGCCTTCGGTATCGACTAGTTTCTGCTTTCCGGTGAAAAACGGATGGCAGTTAGAGCAGATTTCCACTCGGATATCGCCTTTGTGCGTGGAGCGCGTCTTGAAGCTGTTGCCGCAAGCGCATTTGACGTTAATCTCTTCGTAAGCTGGATGAATCC
Source organism: Bryobacteraceae bacterium (assembly GCA_051000095.1). Lineage (GTDB taxonomy): Bacteria > Acidobacteriota > Terriglobia > Bryobacterales > Bryobacteraceae > JBBSHP01. Next base: position 7,718 of record JBPCOQ010000200.1, read on the forward strand.
CAGGCTTCATTTCGTTTGACCTTCCTTGATTTTTCAGTTTAGCATGGCTGGCAAGCGAGACCGCTCAAAACGGCGGCTGCCGGCCCGTAAGTCCAAGGCTATCTTCCAGATCGGAGCACCAGTCCAAGATCGGCTCATCCTCGAAAGGCCGCCCGATTACCTGCAGACCAATGGGCAGACCCGCTGCTGTAAAGCCGCATGGCAGCGAGATCGCCGGATAGCCGAGAACGTTGACTCCCCGGACGAATCGGGTAGCCGCCAGGCGGACATTGTGGGTTTCGCCATGAATGTCGATTTCGATTTGCCCGATGCGGGGCGCCACGATCGGGGTGGCCGGGGTATACAGGACATCGATTTTTGTAAACAACCTTTGGAACTCAACGAGCAGCATCTTCCGGATGCGCTGCGCATTCACATAGCTTGTGGCGGGCAGCAATCGGCCTTGATCGAGCAGAGCCAAAACATCCGTGCCGAAGCGATCCCGCTTGTCGAGGTAAGGCGTGTAAACGGCGGACGCCTCGGATAGCAGAATAACGAAGCTGGCCAGGTTGAGCGCGTTGATATCCGGTACACGTACGGGTGTAACTCGCGCGCCTAGCTCCTCGCTCCGGCGGGCCGCAGTCTGAACGGACGAACGCACCTCTTCATTCACCTGCTCAAAATAGAAGTTCTCCGGAGTGCCAATGCGGAGAGGGTTCGTTCTGGCGCGGGACTGGCTGGCCTTCGCCATGGCTTGAAAACTGACCGCCGCGTCTCGAACCGTTCGCGTCAGGGGTCCGATGTGATCGAGCGTCAAGCCGAGCGGACGTACGCCGGCTCGATCCACTCTGTCGAAGGTGGGCTTCAGGCCAACCGTGCCGCAGAACGACGCCGGAATACGAATGGAGCCGCCCGTGTCCGTGCCTGTGGCCAGGAAGACCATCCCGGTTGCGACTGCAACCCCGGCGCCGCCGCTAGAGCCGCCGGGAATGCGCTCGGGGTCCCAAGGATTGTGGATCGCCCCGAAGTGCGGGTTGTCGGAGGTGATCCCGTAGGCGAGCTCATGCAGCCCGGTCTTGCCGACGCTGATCGCTCCGACGGCGTCGAGCTTCTGAACAACGGCGGCATCGTGGTCCGGAATGTGGTTCTCGAACAGCTTCGAGCCGCAGGTGGTCCGTACACCTTTGGTGAGGATCAGATCCTTGTGGGCGATGGGGATTCCGTGCAGCGGCCCGCGATCCTGGCCGGAGGCGAGCTCGCGGTCGAGGGTGCGTGCCCGTTCGAGAGCTTGCGCAGCCGTGACAGTGATGAAGGCGTTCAGTTTTGAATTGAGGCGCTCGATTGTGGCGAGTGATTGCTCGACCAATTCCGAGCAGGAGATCTTACGAGTTCGAAGCGCCGCGCCGGCCTCGGCGATCGTCAACGCTCGACCTGGTAGGTGAGAGCGGAGCAGGCGTCGAGCGGAATCGCCAGTTCCAGTTGACGGAAGGCGACCAGGAATTGATCGACCCTGGGCTGAATTCGATCGAGCTGCTCTTGCGGGATATCGTTTGGCATGGGTGAAGGGGCGATTATACTATTGACAGGTGACAGAGACAATCCAGACGCCGGTAGATATAGGCACGTTGATTCAACGAAGTCCGGACTTCCGGGGCGGGCGTCCGTGCATCGCTGGTACCGGTGTGAGCGTGCGCCGTGTTGCGCAGTTGCACAACTTCGGGTTGCCCGCGGAAAAGATCGCTGCTAACTTCGGCCACATCTCGCAGGCTCAGGTTCACGCGGCTTTAGCTTATTATTACTCGAACCCCGGCGAAATCGACGCTGATTTGGCCGCTGAAGATGCCGCTGCTGAGGAACTCCAGCGGCAACTGCGGAAGTGACTTGCAATAATAAGTGAGTCGAATCCGTCTTTACATGGATGAAGATGCGACCGACGCGAACGTTGTGGGCGCGCTTAGGCGCCACGGCGTCGATACTTTAACTCCAGTGGATGTCACAACAGTGCGAGCGCTGGATGAAGCTCAATTAGAGTTCGCTAACAACTGGCAGCGAGCGCTGTACAGCCACAACATATCTGATTTCTGCCGAATACATCGGGAATGGATGTCGGCCGGGAAGTCTCATCACGGAATCATCCTGTTCCAACAGCAACGCTATTCCGTGCGTGAAGAAGTTCGGCGGCTGTTATTTTTGATAAACACGAAATCCGGCGAGCAAATGCGCGACTCGCTCGAATTCCTCGGTTCCTGGGAGTGAGCCGGGGCGGCGCTATACTGGAGGTTCAAGGAGACAAGCGATGAAGACCTATGGGAAGTTTGCCCTTCTGGTGGTCGCCATTATTGGCATTCTGGTCTGGCTCGCTTATGGCGGAATCAGCCAAAACAAGACCTACTACAAGACCATCTCCGAATTGAATCAAATGGGTAGTCAGGCGCAGGGCCGACGGCTTCGAGTGGGTGGCGATGTGCAGGATGGCTCCATTCAGCGAAATGGGAACGAGGTCTCGTTCATCCTGCATCAGGATGCCATGAACCTGAAAGTGGTCTACAAAGGAATCGATCCTCTTCCCGATACGTTTAAGGGTGGCGCCCAGGCGCTGGCTGACGGCAAGCTTGGATCGGACGGAGTGTTCGAAGCTAAGGCGATTCAAGCGAAGTGCGCTTCGAAATACGAAGTCAAGCCCAGCCAGAATAAGAACGCGTTGCAGAATCGCTCCGGCGCGTAACGGGTTAAACACTTTATGGAAAACATTGGCGCGCTGGCGATCCTGCTTGCTTTCTGCTTATCCGTCTACTCCGTTTTCGGTTCGCTTTTCGGCAAGCTGAGGCGCAATTCGTTCCTGGTAATCAGCGCCGAACGCGCCGTGTACTCCATCTGGATTCTCCTCACTCTCGCAGCCGCGCTCCTGGTGTATGCGCTGATCACGGGCGATTTCCGCTTGGCCTATGTTGCCGCGCACAGCAACCGCTCGATGCCGGCGATTTACAAATTCACGGCGTGGTGGGGGGGGCAGGAAGGCTCACTGCTGCTGTGGGCATGGCTGCTCTCCACGTATGCAGCCGTTGTGGTCTTTACGAATCGCCGCAAGTTCCGCGACATGATGCCTTACGTCACGACGGTTCTGATGGTCACGGAAGGCTTCTTTCTGGCGCTGATCACTTTTTCCCTGAGCCCCTTCCAGGTGCTGCAGGCCGGAAAAGGGATCGTGGACGCAGGCGATGGTCAAGGCCTCAATCCGCTACTGCAATATTGGACGATGGTTATTCACCCACCAATGCTTTACCTCGGCTATGTGGGCTTTATCGTTCCGTTCGCATTCGCGATGGGATCGCTGATCACACGCCAGCCGGGAGATGCCTGGATACATACTACGCGCCGCTGGGCAATCGTGACTTGGCTGCTGCAAAGCACCGGAATTCTGCTTGGCGCAGGCTGGGCCTATGCGGTGCTCGGATGGGGCGGCTACTGGAACTGGGACGCGGTGGAAAACGCGTCGCTGCTGCCCTGGATCACAGCCACTGCCTTTCTGCATTCCGTCATGATGCAGGAGAAGAAGGGCATGATGAAGGTCTGGAACATGGTGCTGGTCTCAGCCACCTTCTTCCTCTGCATCTTTGGTACTTTCCTGACGCGCTCCGGAATCGTGAACTCCGTGCACGCTTTCGCGCAATCGCCAATTGGCAAGTATTTCGCTTGGTTCCTGGCCGTAGGTATTTCGATCACGATCTTCATCATCCTGAGCCGGCTGGATTACCTCAAGAGTGAAGCGAAACTGGAGAGCGTTGTATCGCGCGAATCCAGTTTCCTGTTCAATAATCTGATTCTGCTTGCCAGTTGCTTCGCCGTTCTCTGGGGTACGCTTTTTCCGGTGATTTCGGAGGCAGTCACAGGCGAGAAGATCAGCGTCGACGCGCCATTTTTTAATCGTGTGAATATCCCGATTGGCCTGTTCCTCATTTTCCTGACGGGTGTGGGGCCGTTGATCGCGTGGCGGCGCAGCTCGCTTGAAAGCTTGAAACGCAACTTCCTGTGGCCATCGATCGCCGGAATTGCTCTCATGGTTGCTCTCACGTTCTCGGGCATGTACGAACATCCGTACGCAATCGTCTCTTTTGGTCTATGCTTGTTTGTCGCCGTGACAGTGTTCTCTGAGTTCTGGAAAGGGGCGTTCGCCATTCGATCCAAGAACAGCATCGGCCTGTTACCAGCGATGATCGAACTGACCCATCGCAACACCCGGCGGTACGGCGGATATATCGTGCACATGGCGATCGTATTTATGTTCATCGGGTTCACGGGTTCGGCGTTCAATCAGAACAAGACTGTGGAAGTCAGTCCGGGGAGCTCCTTCGCCCTGGGCCATTACAACCTGAAAGTGACGGGTCAGAAGGACGACGAAAACGAAAATTTTGCCTGGCGCAAGCTCTCGATTGATGTGACGAGCGGTGGCAAGCACATCGCGACCCTCGAGCCCGAAAAGCGTTTTTATAAGGCAAGCCGCACGCCGACATCGGAAGTGGCTATCCGGCGGCGCATCAACGAGGATCTGTATGTCAATTTCGCAGGGTTGTCGAACGACAATCAGCGCGCTGTCGTGCAGGCTTACATCTTTCCGCTGGTCTCCTGGATTTGGATTGGCTACTGGATACTCCTGGCCGGCACGCTTATTTGTCTGACGCCGGGTAAAGTCCGCTTGCAATACGCCCGCACACAGATTGTCGGGATTGGTAAACGTAATGTCCCGGTGGCAAAGTAGTTTTCTCGCAGCGTTCCTCGCGATCAACGGCTTCGCGCAAACAGCAGCGCAGCTCGAGAGCGACGATGTCAAGCGGGTCGGTTCGCGCATGGCGTGCAAGTGCGGCTCTTGCACGTCCAGTGTGGCGTGCGAAATGCCGGGCGGGTGCGGCTACTGCAAGCGTGTAAAAACGCAAATCGTGCAAATGCAGTCGAAGGGCAACTCAGACCAGCAGATCATCGACCAACTGGTCAAAGAAAACGGCAAGGACACCTACATCGGCGAGCCTGGAATCATGGGTTGGCTGGCACCGTATCTCGCGATCGCGGCCGGTTTGGCTCTGATCTTCTGGTTCGTACGCAGGCACCTGAAGTCCCCGATGCCGGCGACCGTTCCATCCGTAGGCTCCGAAGTTTTCGACCGCTATCACGAACGAATCGAGAAGGACCTGGAAAAGCTCGAGTAATGGCCTTTGCCGCCGCTGTGCTCCTGGCTGCGGGAGTTCTGGTTTTCACCCTGTTCGTTCGCGGCAAAGACATCCCAGACCCCGAGCCTCCCTCGCCGACGGCCCATTTGGAAGAGAAGAAAACGCGGATTTACGAAAACCTCCGAGATCTGCAATTCGAGTATCGCTTGGGGAAGCTGTCGGACGAAGACTATCAAAAGACGAAGCAGGGGCTACAAGGGGAGTTGGCGGGAGTGTTAGCGGAAATCGACGCGGCGGGGGTGGTTGCGGCGCCGGTGAAACCCAAGCCGGATGGGAAAACATGCCCGCACTGCGGCGCGAAATTCCCCAAGCAACTAAAATTCTGCGGAGAATGTGGCAAGGCGATGTCATGGTAGTGATTTTTAGCGGGTCTGTTCTATGGCTTTAACTTTGGCGTTCTCTCGCGCTGTTTTGCTGCGGACGCTTGTGACCGGTGTCGTTGTGGCAGGCGGTGTCCTCCTGCTGTTGATATGGTCGAAAAACCATGACGCTCCCATCTCAGAGCACTTAGCGAAAGATCAAACAATCACTTACAAAGGTATTCCTCTCAAGGTCACGATCGAATGCACTTGTCCGAAGGCCCTTATCATATCGCAGCCGAAAACTCTCTCGTTCACCATTCACATCAAATCCGCGGCGTCCTCGACCCCCGCTTTGCCCGCAGTGCCTGGTGATGTTTACGTGAATTGGAGTACGAGTGATACGATCAACTTGGGGATCGTCCTTGGGTCCCTTCAGGATCTGTTGCTTGGGCAAGAAATAGGCGGAACCCTCCCTGTAAAGATTGCGCCTACCGATCCACCCATTTCGCAGATCACGTTTTACTTCGCATCTGATTCCGGCAACCCGGGAGCGCCGGTCGCGCTTGGGTTCGTCCCGTTGGCCATCGAGTCGCAACCGCGATTTGTCGCTTTCATTTTTCCCTATGCTCTCTCGTTGCTGGCGTGTGTCGTAGCGATGGGAGCATATCTCTGGATCGAGAGCCGAATCCGGCAACTTCGGGAGAGAACCGAACAAAAGCTAGCCGCGGTCAAGGAGCAAGCGGATAATAATCCCGAAAAGGCGCGCTTTGCCTGGGATCTGGCACGCGCAAAGCTGGAGGCCTACTTCGACAGGAACCTCCTGCAGGTAAACCTAGTCTTCTGGGTGGCTGTATTCGTGATGGTGGTGGGATTCGGATTCGTATTGTGCGGGGTCGCGCTATCCTATTCCCAGCCTAAGATCACGCCTGCGACGCTGGTAGCAGCGATCTCCGGTATTGTTACCCAATTTATCGGGGCTACCTTCATGGTGATCTATCGATCGACGATGGCACAGGCCAATGATTTTATGACCGTCCTTGAGCGAATCAATACGGTCGGGATGTCCGTGCAAGTGTTGGATTCCTTGCCGGAGAATACTGAGCTTAAGAATTCAACGAGAGCAAACTTGGCTTTACTGCTGCTGCAAGGAGGGACATGGCGCAAGACGACGCCGGCGCTCTCTCCAGTTCCAGTCAAAAGGCGGCGGGTAACCGTTAATCCCCCGGCGTCCTCCAGGCATGATTGAGCTGCCTAAGTGAGTGAGCACTTGATGAGGAAACGCTTCCTTGGAGCTTTCGGCGTCCAGGAGCCCAGGAGCGTCCGCCCTACCAGCGGGGCAAGTGTGAAAACAGTCTCAGCGATTCTTGCCCTTTCTCTGCCTTTGTTGGCGGTCGATGGCACGATTATTAACGCCACCACGAGCAAGCCGCAGCCCAATGTTCCCGTCACTCTTCTTCAACCTAGTCAATCCGGGATGCGGACGCTTGCTTCTACCCGGTCCGACGCAGCCGGTAAGTTTAGAATCGATAAAGCTGCGCAAGGGCCGCAACTCATCCAGGCCGTCTATGGCGGTGTCACTTACAACAAGATTGTGATGCCGGGGGCTCCCGCGAGTAACCTGGAAGTCAGTGTCTATGAGTCGACTAATAAGCGCGGCACTGCCCAAGTTACACAACACATGATTTTAGTGCAGCCGTCGACCGATAACGTGAGTATTACTGAGAGCCTGTTGCTGCAGGACAATTCCAACTACACTTACAATGATCCGGCGAATGGAACGCTGCAGTTCTACCTGCCGCCCGAAACCAAGGGTCAGGTTCGCGTTACGGTGAATGCCCCCGGTGGTATGCCGATCCAGCGCCCCGCCGAGCCCACCAAGCAAAAGGATGTCTACAAGATCGATTATCCAATCAGGCCCGGCGAAACCCGCATTGACGTGGCCTACTCGCTGCCTGCCGTCTCGCCAATGATTCTCTCCGGTAAGGTGCTCCACAAAGAAGGCAAGGTCAGGTTGGTGGCCCCGCGCGGCGTGACGCTATCCGGCGATGATATCAAGAACATCGGCCAGGAGCCGTCCACTCAGGCGACCATTTACGACCTGAACGGCGGCACTTACAAGGTGGGAATTCAAGGCTCCGGATCCTTGCAACCGCGGGAAGAAGCGCAAAGCGACGAGGATTCGGGCCAGCCGCAGATCCAGCAGGCTCCTCCGCACATCTACGCTCACATGTACTGGATCATCGGCCTCGCGTTTGGCATCCTAGGGCTTGGATCGTATCTGCTCGCGAGAAACGCGGCGCCCACGAGATGACCGCTGTCGTTATCGACAAGGTTTCGAAGTTCTACGGCGACTATCCGGCGCTGCGCGACATTGATTTCACAGTTGAACAAGGCTCTTGTCTCGCGCTGCTGGGCCGCAACGGCGCGGGCAAGACAACGCTTCTGAAAATTCTGGCTGGTCTGTCGAAGCCCGCTAAAGGCGGCGTAACTGTCTTGGGGTCGGACGTTCGCGCCCCGGAGACACGCAAGCGCATCGGCGTGCTTGGCCACGGCATTGGCATTTACGAGGAGCTCACCGCCTTCGAAAACCTGCGGCTATTTGCACAACTCTACGGCCTGCCTAATGCGGCTCAAGCGGCGAATACGTGGTTGGAGCGCGTCGGGCTGGATCGGGTGCGCGACGGATTGGTTCGGGAGTTTTCGCGCGGCATGCGCCAACGGCTCGCGGTCGCCCGATCGTTCCTGCATGACCCGGCTTTGCTTCTCATGGACGAGCCATTTACCGCGCTCGACGATCGCGCGATCGGGGTTCTGCGGGAACTTCTTCAGGTGGCACGCAACGCCGGCCGCACGATCATCCTGTCCACCCATCAATTGCGCGAGGCTTTGGAATTAGCATCCGATGTGGCGCTGATCGTGCGCGGGAAGCTTGCGTATCGCGGGGAGCGCACCTCTGAGATGGTGGAAGATCCTGGTTGGCTTTACCGGAATTTTGGAGAGGCTTAGTTGGACAAGCTGAAGCATGCGGTTTACGCGCGCAAGCGTGTCCTACACATTGCTGGGAAGGATTTGCGCTCGGAGCTACGCACCAAGGAAACTATCAACGCGTCGTTGTCCTTTGCGCTGGTTATTCTGCTCCTGTTCAGTTTCGTCTTCGATCCCGGCTCTGACCAAGTGCGTGAGATCGGCGGTGGGCTGCTTTGGCTGGTGTTCGCCTTCGCGGGGACGCTGATCCTCAATCGCAGCTTCGCCCGCGAGCTGCCCAACGACTGTCTGGACGCGCTGCTCTCATCACCCACCTCGGGGGCCGAGCTGTTCCTGGGCAAAGCGCTGGCGAACTTTGTTCTGCTACTCGCAGTGGAATGCCTCTCGCTGCCCGTCTTCGGCATCTTCTATAACGTCCGCTGGACCGGGCAACTCCCGCTTCTATTTCTGGTGCTGGCGCTCGGTACCTGGGGACTTACCGTCATCGGCACTCTGTTCAGCGCGATCACGGTGAATCTGCGTCTGCGCGAGTTGATGCTTCCCGTATTGATTTATCCAATGATCATTCCCGTGCTGATGGGCGCCATTCAACTGACGGGTGTTCTGGTGGCGGGTGAGCCTCCCGGCGCTGAAAATCAAATCTGGTTCCGGGTGCTGGTGGCATTCGACCTCGTCTTCACACTGCTGGCTGTAGCTCTTGTGGAAACTGTTCTGGTAGGCTAAAATTACATGCGGCAAAAACTGGTCGTTGCCCTGGCATCGGTAGCGGGGCTGATCATCGCCTGGAATCTGCACACCATGTTCATCGATGTTCCCGATGAAGCGAACCAGGGCGCAATTTTTCGCATCATCTACTTCCATGTGCCCGCCGCGATTACATCCTTTAGCGGCTTTTTCATGGCGATGTTTTGTAGCATCGGCTACATCATCAAGAAGGATCCGCGCTTCGATTCGGTAGCCGCTTCGATCACCGAAGTTTCGCTTGCCTTCGCGACCACGACTCTATTCACCGGCATGATTTGGGCGCGCATCATCTGGGGAATCTGGTGGACCTGGGATCCTCGCCTGACGTCGTATTTCATTTGTCTGTTGCTGTACATGGGTTATTTCATGCTGCGCCGCGCCATCGACGATCCGACACAGCGTGCCCGCTTATCCGCCGTGCTTTCCATCTTTGCGTGCGCCGACGTGGTCATAGTTTGGAAATCGATCGAGTGGTGGCGCACGCAACACCCCGGGCCAGTGCTCAGTATCCGGGATGGCGGGGGGATGGCTCCGGGAATGGAAGCTCCGATCTGGTGGAACTTCGCCGCAATGCTGATGCTTTCCGCGGCAATGGTTTTGATCCGGACGCGGCAGGAAGACATGCGGCGCGAGATTGACGCACTGCGCCGTTATGCGCATGCAATGTAGCACAGCGCGGCTTTGCCGCAAACTGTGGGGCAGGCGATCGGGCTTTGCCGCCTGCCGGGCGACCCGGTGTTTGGGTCGCCTGCAACCGAGGCTGGACGTAGACAGCAAGACTCTCTGCGCTACAGTTGCGAAATCGTCGCGCCGCGCAAAGAAACGAAGATTTAATAATACAGGCACGATGCGTGCGCAAGCGCATTCTTGCCTGTGTGTATGGGCGCGGGATCGCCCACCAAAGGCGATGAAAAGCAGTGAGTGGAGTAGGCGATTTTGCCTGCTCGGCAGGCCAACGGCCTGCTCCACTCTCCTCGCGGCACGGAAGGTTTTTCGAGAGTGTGTGTGGGTTTGTGGCCGCGTGAATCTTGGAAGCGGCGACCCATGAGCAAGAGAAAGATTGCGGCGCTAGTAGCCGGGGAAAAATCAACACAGGCAAGAATGCGCTTGCGCACGATGCGTGCCTGTGCCACGTGTTAGGAGCAGCTAATGGACGCGCGCAATTTCACCTACATGTTCTACGGCTTTGCCATTGCGTGGGCCGTCATTGCGATCTACGTAATCACGATCGCGGCCCGCGAGCGGGGGCTGCGCCAGGAACTGGATCGGGTGAAGCGGATGATCGGGCAGGGAGAGCGGGAACTCCGGAAATGAATATCGAGCCAGTCACCCTGACCGGCAAGCACATTCGTCTGGAGCCCAGGATTCTCGATCACCACGACGCGCTGTGCGAGATTGGCGTGGAGCGAGAGCTGTGGCGGTGGACTGTGGCCGAGGTCCTCACCCCGGAAGACATGCGCGCGTATCTGCGGACCGCCTTGCAATTGCAGTATGACGGTACGGCTCTGGCATTCGTGACCGTCGAAAACTCGTCGGACCGCGTGGTCGGCAGCAGCAAAGCCGAGAGACCAGTTGAGCTTGGGCCAGGCGTTCCTTCTTCACGTTTTCTTTCAAACTCGTCGCTAAGAGCATCGGCGCGCAGGATCAAGCCGTTCCGTGTGTTCGCTGGGGCAATCATTTTTGCGGTGAGTCACGCCTGCCTTCAGAGAATCGGGGTCCGCGTTACTTTCCTGGCTCGCTTTCACGCTCCAGAAGTATTGTGGCTTAGCATCGACCCGGCTTGAAGACCGCCGCTGATGTCGATATCGCCTTCTTCTTGTCTTTGGTGAGCTTCCAGGCAAAACAACTCGCGAATCCGGTGGTCCCCTCCGGTGCTGTGTGCCGAGGGGCCCGTGGGAACCGCAAGTTTGATCCCCCCGGCACGTAGATGCAAAAATGTGGAGCAAGTCTCCGACCGGCCCGCGTTCCACTGGCGAATCCCTAAAACACCGCCTTCGGCGAGCAGGTCGGGGACCTGCTCCACGCTGGCAAAACCCCGTCCAGCGTAATGCTGAGCCAGCAGCGGCATGCCCTCGCGAGTCAGGATCAGATACCGCGCGTACTCTTCGCGGCATTCCTCGCGGTTTGCAGGCGCTTGCTCAGGCTCGCGTCTTCATCCGCTGTTAGCGAACCGGCGCATGGTTTGCTCGATCGCGCTCTCCTGCAGTTTCTTGAGTCCCCAGTAATAGTGATGGCGTACATTCTCCACAGGCCGATCGAGCCGCGCGCCAATTTCTCGCAAGCACAGCCCTTCGAAATAGAACAATTCCAAGGCGCGATGATAGCCCAGTTGGACAATCCATCACAAGGCGGGAATAGCGGCTCAGCAGAAGGGTCAAAGCCGCAGATTCCCGCGCGGCCATCACACCGATGAGCTCTTCGTCGCTTGCCTTAGCCGGCCTCGCGCGTACTAACGCCGGAAGGCCCAAGCCATCAAGCATAAACCATGTAGAACATCCTTTCGCTTGTTCCTCGTAAACCGAACTCCGGTTAAGTCCTACAAATCGCATATGACAACCTTGTGAGCGCCGCCTGATTCGTCTACAGTGGGCATGGAGGTGACCACGATGTCGATCGGAAAAGAAGCGGCTACGGAGGTTCCAACCCGAACGACGCCACTGCCGCTGGAGTTTCCAGGCGTCCATTACATGGACGAGGAGGAAATCGAGGCCGCTGTGCGCGTACTCCGTTCCCGCTCTTTGTTCCGTTACTATGGCGTCGACCTCCAGAACGAAACCCAACAGTTCGAGGAGGAATTCGCTACCTTCACTGGCGTCCGCTACGCGCTGGCGGTCGGCAGTGGTACCGGCGCTCTGGCAGTCGCCCTGTCCGCGCTCGGAGTGGGGCCCGGATCGGAAGTCATCGTTCCGGCCTACATGTGGGTATCGATCGCCGGCACCGTGGTCAATCAGGGAGCAATACCGGTTTTGGCGGACATCGACGATACGTTCTGTCTCAATGCTCGAGAAGTGGAGCGGCAGATTACGCCGCGCACGGCCGGGATCGTCTTCGCGCATATGAGTGGCGCTCCCGGCAACGTTCAGCCCGTGAGGGAGCTGGCCGATAAGCACGGTCTCTTTCTTCTCGAAGATTGCGCCCAGTGCAACGGCGGCAGCATCGGGGGACGAAAGGTGGGCTCGTTCGGCCACATGGGCATCTTCAGCTTTCAGATGAACAAGAACATGACCAGCGGGGAGGGCGGAGCGATCGTCACCAACGACGAACGGCTGTACCGCCGCGCGTTCGCCTGTCACGATCTCGGATACGCTCGCGATGACAACGGCCGCCTCGCGTTTGACGACCCGGATCTCTGCCTTTGGGGCAAGGGCGCTCGCATGGACGAACTCCGGGCAGCGGTGTTGCGCGTGCAGTTGAGAAAACTGCCGAAGATCACTGGCGCGATGAACCGGTCCAAGTATCGTATCCGGCAAGCTTTTGAGCGGTTTCCCGAAGTGCAACCGCGGACGATTCAAGATCCATCCGGCGACACCGGATGTTTTCTCATCAGCAGCTATCGCGATGGCGCCACCGCCCAGCGCGTGAACCGAATGTTGCGGGATGAGGGTATAGTGACCTTTCCCCAGGGCATTTCGAACGTTGTTATGACCGAGTGGGGCTTACACCTGTATTCGAATATTGTGAGCCTGGTGCGGCGGACCAGCGTGGATCGCCGGGGCTTTCCGTGGAACCTCGCGGAAAACTCGGAATCCAGGCACAGTTATGACAAAGGCACCTGTCCTGTAGCGGATAGTCTGTTTGAACGGAGCATTCTCCTTGCCATTCCGTCCTGCCTGACCGCGGCGGACGAAGAGGATATTATCCGCGCGATCATTAAGACGCTTGGCCGCTGCCTCTGATACTAATCCTTGCTGTCTGCGTCCAACCGCGGTTGAAGGCGACCCAAACAGCGGGTCGCCCGGCAGGCGGCAAACCCCGACCGCCTGCCCCACAGTTTGCGGAAGTTGCCCGGCAGGCGGCAAACCCCGACCGCCTGCCCCACAGTTTGCGGAAGTTGCCCGGCAGGCGGCAAACCCCGACCGCCTGCCCCACAGTTTGCGGAAGTTGCCTCTAGTGCCGGACCGTGATAGTGTCCGATATAATGACGGACCCAACCGTGCTGCCGCTCGGAAACACGCTTACCGAATACGCGGAGAAAGAGCTCAAGTTCCTCGAGCTCTTTTTGTTGCTCTTCAACAAATCCAGCCCAGTCAACCGGATCGATCTCAAATGGCGCGAAGACGGTCCCATCGGGCGGGTGGGCCTCCGTGAAAAACGGCTTTGTACGGAAGCGGCCCTCTCCGGACCCTGTGGCCGGCTTCTGACCTGTGATGACATCCCCGAACCCGTCTACTGCAACATCGTCCACGATCACGGGCGGCACGAGGCCGAATCGTGCGCCATTTCCGACAGAGCTGCCGAACTTCGGGTACGCGACACCGGCAAGGCCGAGGTGTATCGCTGTCACGCCGGGTTGGTCGACATCGCTGTGCCTGTGATTTGCGAAGGACAGCACATCGCTACGCTCTTCACGGGCCAGGTTCTGCGCGAGCCGCCGAGCATGGAGCAGTTTGTGCAAATCCGCCAGCAGACCGCGGCGCTCACTTACATCGATCCCGCAGCGCTCGAGAAGGCTTACTTCGGCGTGCCCGTGGTTTCCGAGGCCGAAATCGAGAGGACTATCCACATTCTCGAGGTCCTTGCCGAGTACCTGGCCGTGACTTGGAAGCGGCTCTTCGATGCCATCCGTCAGCACCAGAAGAAAGCGCACGAGCTGAAAGTTCAACGCAAAGAGTTCACGCTCATGCTGCTCGAAGGACAGGCGCCGAACTGTCGCGAGTTATGCGAACTGATGGATCGAATCGGATTCAAGCAATACCCGAACCGAATGCTGGTGGTTGTCTTGGAGACGCGCGGGGACTCCCTGGAAACCGGCGGCCGGGTGGATGTCGAGTGGACGCTTGCGGCGCAGGCCGTGGACGAGCTATGCAGTGACATTCGGGATATCTGTTCGACATACTTGCGAGGTCATGGCATCTGCGTGTTCTTCCGCGACCGTGGGGCGCGCGGAGCGCCCGGTATCGATGCCCAAACACTCGCCGCCAAGATCCTCCAGGCTGTTTCGGCGCGCTCGCGGCTCCATGTGCGCGTGGGTTTAGGTTGCGCCAAAGATGACTGGCACGAGTTGGCCGATTCGTACCACGAAGCCCGGATGGCCCTGGCCAGTTCTCCGGCGCGGATCGCAAACTACACACCACCTTCTGAAATGACGGAGGAGGTGTTCACTTCCGTCCACGCCATCTGCCGCGCAATCTCCGATCGGCGCTTCGCCGATGCGCGAATGCGGGTACTCGCTCTGCCTCGCCTCGTGAGCGGCAAGGCCAGCGGATCCCCAGAGCAAGCACGTAGCCAGCGGTATCTGTTCATGTACGCTCTCGACGCGATCGAGTACACGGCCCGCGAAATGGGCGCCGGAATCGGCGAGCCGGGCGGCGTGCCCGCACAGGGCGCGCTCATCGGTCCCGGCAATGCATTCGAATTACAGGCCAAGTTCACCACGTGCGCGCAAACCGTGATCGATCAGGCGCGAACTCTCTACGTTGGCCGGTCCCAGATGCTCATCGACCGTGCCTCCCGATTGATTGAGCAAAGCCTGAAAGACCGGTTCGCGGCCCAGAGCATGTCGGTCGGAAGCCTGGCGGCCGCTGTGGGTGTCTCTCCGGACTATCTCAGCCGCATGTTCAGGAAAACGACTGGCCTGACCCTCGAGCGCTACCTCATGACGCGCCGGATCGCAGCGGCTGAACGGATGCTGCTGGAGCCCCTGGCGAGTGTGTCGGAAGTGGCCGAAAACCTGGGATTCTCGGATCCAGCCTATTTCGCCCGCGTGTTCCGTAAAATCGCCGGTTGTACGCCCAGCGCGTATCGCAACAACCCGCTGAGGATCGCCACGCCTGGCGCCACGAACGAAAACGGAAAGCCTCCGGCTATGCGCGCATCCGTTTAAGTGCCAGGAATACCGGATAAACCTCTTTACGTTGAGGCGCGGTGATGATTTCATTCCATATGAGCTGAGGAGGTGGTATGCAGAGGTCTCTCCCCGTGTCAAGACTGCTGTATCTTGTGTTGCTTGTTACGGCGTTCGCCTGGTCACAATCGTCGTACACGGCCGCGGTACGTGGAACGGTTAGCGATCCGAGTGGCGCCGCGGTACCAGGAGCCAAGGTGACTCTCACCGAGGCGGAGCGCGGCATTGCGCACGGCATGAGCACCGACCAGGAGGGGCGTTACTTCCTGACCGCGCTGCCTCCCGGGAAATACACTCTGTTGGTCGAGGCCGGCGGCTTCAAGAGGTACGCCCGCACCAGCATCCAGCTTGCAGTGCAACAGCAGGCCACACTCGATATCAAGCTACAAGTGGGCGACATCGCTACAACCATCGAGGTGCAAAGCACCGCGCCGCTGCTGAACACAACCATCGCAACTCTGGGGCAAGTGATCGACAATAAGAACATGGTTTCGCTGCCGAACATCGGCCGGAACCCGCTCTTTTTCCTGACACTGACTCCCGGGGTAGTGGGCGCCAATGGCCAGACCACTACGCCAACCAACACCAACTTCGTCGCCAACGGCGCTCGCAATTCGACCTCCGACGTGTTGATCGACGGCGCGATCGCCAACACCACGGAGCAGAACACCGGCGCGACCGACCTGAAATACGTGCCGTCGGTGGATGCAGTGCAGGAAGTCAAGATCCAAACGAATTTTTTTGCCGCCGAATATGCCGAGTCGGGCGGTGCGATCGTGAACGTCGTAACGAAGTCCGGCACGAACGAATTCCACGGTGACGCGTTCTATTTTCGCCGGGATTCGACGCTGAACGCCAATAGCTGGTCCAATAACCGTAACGGTGTCCAGAAAAGCTATTACCGGCGCGATCAGCCCGGTGGGGTGATCGGCGGCCCGATTCGCAAAAACAAGACGTTCTTTTTCGGGACATTTCAGCTCACGCGCTCCAAGAGCCCTCAGACGTTCACCGGGAGCGCGCCGATCGCGTCCTTCCGCACCGGGGACTTCAGCCAATTGTTTTTCAGCGACGGCAAGCCGATCACCATCTACAACCCTTTCGACACTTATAAGGATGCCAGCGGCGCGGTCAAGCGCCATCCCTTTGCGAACAACATCATTCCCAAGAGCATGCTCGATCCGGTCGCGCTGAAGGCGATGAGATACATTCCCCTGCCGAACACGATTCCCACCAACCGGTACACCAACTCCAACAATTTCTATATGCAAGGCATCGACCTGAGCGACGCCAAGCAGGCTGATATCAAGCTCGACAACAGCTTCGGCGAAAAGGCGCGCGTTATGGGACGCTACAGCATCGTGCGGGACAGCGGGACTCCGGCCAACCTGTGGGCCGAATACGATCCGGCGATCGCGGCGGCGTACAGCCCCAACAACGGTCCTGACTCAACCCATACGCAGCAGATCTCCTCGAAGCTTGTGTATTTGCAGAACCCGACCACTGTCTGGGAGCTCAACTACGGTTTCGTTTACTCCAATTACCAGAACCGCCCCTTCCAATACTTCGATTCGACCGCTCTCGGTCTGCCCAAGTACATGTCGGACAACGCCTCTTACAAAACCTTTCCGTACTTCGACGGATGGGGCCTCGATATCGGCACGCGGGGGTTCCTGATCATAGACCGGCAGGAGGGCGTGCACCAGATCTCGGCTTCGATGACGAAGATCAAGGGCGGCCACAGCATTAAGGCCGGCACGGAATTCCGGTACAACTTCCTCGATTACGCGCAGCCCGGGTACCCACAGGGCCACTTCTCCTTCGGGCAGCGGGAGACCAGCATGGACCCGAATGCCGGCAATACGTACCAGGGCAGCGGGTTCGCTTCGTTCCTGCTCGGCTGGGGCAATGGCGGCGATTACAACCTGGATCCGAAGGTGTTCAACCGTGCCCAGTATTGGGGCTTCTTCGTGCAGGACGACTGGAAGCTCACGCGCAAACTCACCTTGAACCTGGGTCTGCGCTACGAGTTCGACGTGCCTCGCTGGGAACTCCAGAACCGGTTCAGCTATTGGGACTTCAGCGCTCCGGCGCCCATCTCGGTGCCGGGTTATACCACGAATGGCGTGTACAAGTTCGTAGATGACAACACGCGTTCGCCATTTGACAAGGACCTGAACAACTTTGCGCCGCGGCTGGGTTTCGCTTATGCGCTGAACTCGAAAACGGCCATCCGGGCAGGCGCTGGCATTTTCTATACGCTCTCGCGCGCCACGGTATCAGGCCACACCGGCTCGCCGTTCAATACGAATTCGTCCCCGCAGTTCTCGCTGGACAGCGGCGCCACCCAGTTTGCCACCCTGACGAATCCCTATCCGGTCGGGCTGACTCTGCCGCTGGGCAGTTCGCTGGGGGACGCGACGTTCATCGGCCGCGGCGCCAGCACCATTGATCGCACTACCGGACAAAATCCGGAGTTGTACCAGTGGAACTTCTCCATTCAGCGGGAGGTCGGATGGGACTCCGTGCTCGAGGTCAACTATACCGGCAGCCGGGGTGCCAAGCTGCCCAATTCCGCGGCCAGAAGTTTGACTTTGCTCGACCAATCATACTGGAGTTTGGGCCGGACGGCTCTACAGGCCAGAGTCCCGAATCCGTTCTACGGGATCATTACCGACCCTCAGGCCACGAACCTGAATGGGCCTACCGTACAGCGCTACCGTTTGCTGCGGAACATGCCCCAGTTCGATGGCGCGAGCCGTTCGGAACCCGAGACAGGCGACTCCTGGTACAACGCTCTCCAAATCAAGTGGGAGAAGCGGTTCTCGAAAGGGCTCAGCATGCTGGCGCATTACACCTGGGCGAAGATGGAGGACGACGTTTCCAACGGCTCCACCAATCTCAACTACTTGAGCACCAGCTCCGGAGGAAACCTGCAAAACCTGTTCGACTACCGCCAGGAGAAGTCGCTCTCGGCGAACGACGTGGCGCATCGCTTCGTGGCTACTGGCGTGTACGATCTGCCGGTTGGGAAAGGAAAGCAGTTTGCCCGAGACATAAATCGCGTGGTAGACGGCGTAATCGGCGGTTGGGAAGTCAGCGGCATCTTCACGCTGCAAACCAGCACGCCGTTGCAGGTGACGCAGAGCGGCGGGACACTCTGGAGCGGCTCACAGCGTCCGAACCTGTTGGGCGATCCGGCTACATCAGGCTCGGTGTACGATCGCTTCAATGACTGGTTCAACGTGCCGGCCTTTTCGCGGCCGCCGACGGACGTCTTCGGCAGCGCGCCGCGATTCCTGAACATTCGTGGTCCGATGCTGAATACTTTGGATATGGCGCTGACCAAGAGCTGGAAGACGACGGAGCGCCAGCGTCTCGAGTTCCGGAGCGAAGCGTCGAACGTCCGCAATCATCCGATCTTTAACCCGCCGGGCACTGCTTTCGGATCGGGCAACTTCGGCCAGATTAGCAGCACCAAGATCGGCGCGAGGAATGTGCAGTTGAGTTTGAAGTATTACTTTTAAGTATGGATCGACAAGTATCCCCGTGGCACAGGCATTCCTGCCTGTGTGGGCTGTGTCCTGTCAAAACAACACAGGCAGGAATGCCTGTGCCACGGTGAGCGCTCCAGCAAGTCTGCGCCGCGTCCTGGGACTGTGGGACCTGGTGTTCTATGGGATCATCATTATCCAGCCCACCGCGCCGATGCCGTTGTTCGGTATCGTCAGCGAAAAGGCGCACGGGCACGTGGTGACGGCGGTACTTATCGCCATGGTCGCGATGCTATTTACCGCGATCAGCTACGGCAAGATGGCCGCCGCCTATCCCAGCGCCGGCTCCGCGTTCACCTATGTAGGCCGCGAGATCAATCCGGCGCTGGGCTACATCACGGGCTGGAGCATGGTGCTGGATTACGTAATGAATCCGCTCATCTGCACCATCTGGTGCAGCAAGGCCGCGGGAAACTTCGTGCCCGAGATCCCGTACTCGGCTTGGGCGGTTTTTTTCATCGCGCTGTTTACGATGTTGAACTTGCGCGGGGTCAAGGCTTCGGCGCGCGTGAATGAGAGCCTGGCCGTGGCGATGGGGGTCGTGATCTTGATTTTCTTCGCCGCGGCAGCGCGCTATGTGCTGGGACACCCCGGCGCGCAGGCCTGGACGCGGCCGTTTTACGATCCCGCGACTTTCCAGCTTCGCGCAGTGTTCACGGGAACGTCTATCGCCGCCCTCACCTATATTGGGTTCGACGGTGTTTCAACATTGGCGGAGGAGGTCCGGGATCCACGGCGGAACATCCTGCGGGCCACCGTGCTGGTGTGCCTCATCACCGGAGCGTTGGCCTCGGCCGAAGTCTATATGGGCCAGCTCGTTTGGCCCGCCTCCAAGCCCTTTCCCGATGTCGATACCGCCTTTTCGTTCATAGCCGGAGCGGCTGGTGGAGCGGCGCTATTCGCGCTCGTCAATTTCACGCTGCTGGTGGCGACCATCGGGTCCGGCTCAGGAACGCAACTCGCGCTCGCCCGCCTGCTGTACGGCATGGGCCGCAGCGATGCGCTGCCCCGCCGTTTTTTCGGAGCCATCGAACCCAAGCGGGGCATCCCGCGCAATAACATTCTGGCCATTTGCGCCGTGGCCTTGGTCGGCGCCCTTACCATGAGTTACTCCCTCGGGGCCGAGATGATCAACTTCGGGGCCTTGTTGGCTTTCATGGGCGTGAACGCAGCGGCGTTTATGCGTTATTACGTGCGCGCGGAGCAAAAGCGCTGGACCATGCTGGCGAGCCCGGCGCTCGGATTTGCATTCTGTTTTTTCATCTGGCTGAACCTGGAATGGCCGGCTAAGCTCGCCGGTAGCGTCTGGATGATCGCAGGTATCGCCTACGGCGCGTACCGGACAAAAGGCTTCCGCCGGGAGTTGGTGAATTTCGAAGGGCCGCTGGAGGAATGAGAAATATGCGAACCAGAATCCTAATAACATTTTTGGCTGCGCTGAATGCGCTGAATGCGGCTGACCAACCTGTGTATCGCGACCCCGCGCAGCCCGTGGAGCGGCGCATCGACGACTTGCTTGGTCGCATGACCCTCAAGGAAAAGATCGGCCAGCTCAACATGCCTTGCGTTTACCTCAGGCAAATGGGGCGGGACATCCCATCCAAGCTGGCTGCCTGCCGCAAGTTCGCGGAAGGCACCTACACGAACGAGATCGGTCCCGGCGGCGGCTTCTTTACCCTGGCAAACAACATTTTGGAGGAGGGCAACCGGCAGCAGGCGGAGTACTTCAACGAGCTCCAGAAGATCGCCATCGAGAAGACACGGCTCGGCATCCCGCTGCTCCAGAGCGAAGAAGGCACGCACGGTGTGATGAGCTCGGGGAAGACCGTGTTCCCGGAAGGACTGGCGCTGGGCAGCGCGTGGAACATGGACCTGGTGCGGCGGATCTACTCGACGGCGGCCACGGAAGCCCGCGCCGTCGGCATCCATCAGTTATACACGCTGGTGGTGGAACCCAATCGCGACCCGCGCCTGGGGCGCAATGAAGAAGGGTACAGCGAAGACCCGTTCCTGTGCGCGCGGATCGCCGAATCGATCGTTCGCGGCGCTCAGGGCGACGACGTTTCCCGGCCCGACCGGGTGGTCGCCGGGCTCTGTCATTTCCCCGGGCAGAGCCAGCCGACGAGCGGCCTGGAGCGCGGCGCGATGGAGATATCCGAACGCACGCTGCGAGAGGTGTTCCTCCCACCATGGGTGGCCGGCATCAAGGGCGCGGGGGCGCTCGGGACGATGGCTACTTATCCCGCAATTGATGGCGTCCCCACGCATGCATCGTCCAAGCTTCTGACAAAGATTCTTCGGGAAGAACTGGGTTTCAAAGGGCTGGTGCTGGGCGAGGGCTCGGGGATTGGCTCGCTGGTTTATGAGCGCGTGGCGGCTTCGCAGAAAGAGGCGGGGCAACTGGCGCTGCGTGCCGGGCTCGACGTGGGTATTTCCTATGAGAAGGGCTTCATGGGGCCGCTGATCGAGAGTGTGAACGAGGGCCAAGCCTCGATGGCCGATATCGACCGCTCCGTGCGTCGCGTATTGCGGCAGAAGTTTGCGCTGGGGCTGTTCGAGCGGCCGTATGTCGATCCCGAGCGGGCCGCCCGCATCGGGCACAGCGCCCAGGCCCAGGAACTGGCGCTGACCGCGGCGCGCGAAGGCATCGTCCTGCTCAAGAACGAGGGCGTCCTTCCGCTTCGCAAGGACGTGAGGCGCATCGCGGTCATCGGGCCGAATGCCGACGACAAGAATAACCAGCTTGGCGATTACTCGCCCAAGACGGTTCTGCACGAGATCGTCACCGTGTTAGCCGGGATCCGCCGGATGGTTCCAACCGCGTCCGTGACCTACGCGCGGGGTTGCGACGTGCAAGGCGAGGACAAGAGCGGCTTCGCGAAGGCCCTGCAGGCGGCCAAGAACGCCGATGTGGCCGTTGTCGTGGTAGGTGAGAACCAGCAGGGGAGCAAAGCTCAGACAGACGGCGAGGGCTACGACGTGGCTAGCCTAGACCTGACCGGCGTCCAGGAGGACCTCGTCCGTGCGGTCTTTGAAACCGGCACGCCGACGGTGGTGGTCCTGACCAACGGCCGCCCGCTGTCGACGCGCTGGACGGCTGAGCACGTGCCGGCGCTGGTGGAAGCCTGGGAACCCGGTGAACGCGGCGGGCAGGCAGTGGCCGAGGTGCTGTTTGGCGATTACAACCCAAGCGGCCGGCTGCCCATCACCGTTCCCCGGCACTCCGGGCAGTTGCCGGTTTACTACAACTCCAAGCCATCCAAGGCGTACTGGGTGCAGCACGGATGGGGACGCCGTTATGCGGATATGAGCGCCGCGCCGCTGTACGACTTTGGTTACGGCCTCAGCTACACGAAGTTCGAGTACTCCAACCTGCAGATTTCCCCCAAGGAGATCGAACCGGCGGGCGAGGTAAAGATCTCGGTGGATGTGCGTAATGTGGGCAAGCGCGCCGGAGAGGAAGTGACGCAGCTCTATTTGACCGATGTGCTATCTTCGGTGACTCGCCCCGTCAAGGAGCTGCGCGGGTTTGAGAAAGTCGCGCTGGGACCCGGCGAGTCGCGAACCGTCCGGTTCACGCTGAAGCCGGACGATCTGGCGTTCCTTAATCAGAACCTGCAACGGGTGGTCGAGCCCGGCGCGTTCCGGGTGATGA
The DNA here is from genome assembly GCA_051000095.1 of Bryobacteraceae bacterium. Lineage (GTDB taxonomy): Bacteria > Acidobacteriota > Terriglobia > Bryobacterales > Bryobacteraceae > JBBSHP01. The sequence continues at coordinate 30,220 of JBPCOQ010000200.1, forward strand.
TCGGCGCTTCTTCGGCGGATATCCGCCTGAACGGAGAATTCGAGGTGCACTGAGGACAACACAAAAGTAAGTGGCATTGGCACGTTGCGCCTCGCATTTCCGCAGAATCGCCGTCACTATCAGAATGCTTTTACCTACAAATTGACCAGGTGACCGAGGAAGCAGCGCCCATCATGATCATGAAGGCGCGGGCGCGAGAACACACACAGCTCGGCAGGTGACATAAGCGAGTCGTTCGGTTCGCTCGATTCGCAAGCAATCGTGGCTGGCGGCGTGGAGAATAGAAATCACGTCCTGGCGCGGCGCGCCCAGTGCCCTTTCGCCCGTTCGAGGAAGGACGGTTCCAGGCTTCTCCATTTTCCCGCGACGATCCTCTCAAATCCCGGCATGAAGCCAGTTTTGCGGCAATGCGCGCGGCGAATCTCAGCGGCCAGAGCCGTCCACTGTGCATGGAGCCCCGCTCGCTCGTAACAATTCCGAGCTTTCTCGAGGTTCGACAACGCTTCATAGTAGTACTTGCTTTTGCCCGCATCGAGAATGCGCACGCACAAAGCGGCGAAGACTTTCGCCGCCGTACCCGGGTGTGCCGCGGCAAGACGCTCGGCCGCGGGCTCGGTGACGTAGTGACTGATACCTTCGATCTGTGTATCGCTGGCGCGATCCAGCCTTTCGGCCAGCCGGCCAAACTCTTTGGCTTTGAGGCACAGTTCGATGAAGCAAGCGAGTTCCCCTTGCCCGGCAACCGCCATTGCCCTCTCATGCCACGCGCCGCGTTCCGCTTTGGGTACAAAGCGAAACAGTTCGTCGTAAGTGAGCTCGCCGGGATGTGCCTCGAACTCAGCCCAGGCTGAATCCAGCGCCTCACCACCGCGGCCGAGCTTCGTCAGAAGCGCTCGCCGCATCCCGGACAGCTTGTATCCGGCGCCGATTCCGAAAGCGCCCGGCTTCTGGATCTTCAATCCGCGTTCGACCCAGGAAAGAGCGTCGTTCAGTCTGCGCCTGGCCTGAAGCATGGTGGCGATCGCTTCACAGTCGACCGGAGTGACTTCGGTCCGGGTGGCGAGTTCGACATACTTCGGTATATTCCTTTGCTGTGTGTATATGGTCTTGAGAATCTCGCCCCACCGCTGGCTGTCATAGTCGCGCCCGGCGGCCGGCTTCCGCTGCTGTTTGTCGAGCGCCGCATCCAACCGGGCGCGCACGTCCCGCTCGAAGCTTTCGAGTCCGGGCCTGTCGAGGACCTTCACGGCCTGGGGCGCCAGGTCGTTACAGAAACCGTAGGAATCGTCGTCCATCCACGCCAGCAGGAGCCTGGATGTTTCTGCGCGATCGGCTTCCATAGCTTGCCGCGCCTTGATCCATCCACAGAACAGGCAGCCGGGAAACATCCCGAATACGCCGTCCGAATCGTCGATCTCCTCAGCTTTTTCATTGCACCCCGCGATGAAGATTTCGTAGAGATTGGCGGCTCGCGATAGATCGCAACCTGCCAGTTTCCCGATTTCTTCCTCGATGCGCCGAAGGCCGGAAACGAAGTAACCGCCCTCGTTCCACGCGACGTAGTGGCCCGGCTGCAGGGCATCTTCCATCGCCAATTCGATTGGGTCCCGCCGCTTTGCTTTTCGTTTGGTTATTTTTGCCATTGGATATTCGAGCTTACAATAAACAATTGCCGCGATCGAAATGATGACGGCGCGCTCATGTTGATCGAACAGCAAATAGCGGAACGGCGGCACAGGGCGAGTAGTGCCCTCGTGGGGCGATTACAAGGTCGGATCCGCCGGCGGACGAACGTATCGGGTCGCGCTACGCTGACCCGCCCGCAATTTGACGAAATCCTCGATACTCCGCGCAAAGCCGACGACCACGCCGTTATCTACAGCGACGTCCTGGAATACGTTGATCGGGAAAACACGATCCAGAGGGCCTCGATCGGGAACGAAAGTTGCTGGCGAAACTAAGCCGGGGCCAGGACCCGTTGACAGGCATCCTGAAAACCAGGTTCCTGCCTTACCAGGCGCGAGGAGCAATCTTCGCAGCCTGCCGGAGTGGGTCGCCCTCGCCGACGATATGGGCTTGGAAAAAACGGTGCAGGCGCTGGCGGCCGCCGAACTGCCGCGGCGGCGCAAAGGGATCGAGAGAAACAAACTCGAGGAGCTCTTCTCCGTCATCGAGTTCGTCGACGGACGCAGGTTGGACCGGCTTTCCGCTTCCTGCACGAACACCGCATGAAAGATGAAAAGGGCATCTCATTGGTTATCGCGGTCTGGATCGTATTCACGGCCAACTGGCGCCGGTCCTGCCGCGGCGCACGCGCCAGGAAGGTTCGCAAGGAACTTCCCGAGCGTACGGACCAGATCTTCCGCGTCCCTCTCACCGAGGAGCAGGCTGAGCCGTATTTCGAGCAGAGCGATATTCTCGCCGCGCTCATGCGGAAATGGGAAAGACAGGGTTGGCTGTCCGAGATCGACCAGCGCCGGGTCCTCTGCTGCATCCAGAACATGCGGATGCTCTGCAATTCCACGTTTCTTTTCGACTCGTCGTTCGGACGAGGCTGAATCTGAGAATGCCCTTGGTTGGCGGAGAGAGCATTCGTACCGACGCTCCATCTCGGTGACACGCAGATCGATGGCCCGTCGCTCGCGGATGTGTGCCGCCGCTACGGTGTCAAGGAACTTTCACTGTTTGGGTCCGCGGTCCGCGGCGAGATGCGTCCAGAAAGCGATATCGACATCATGGTGGAGTTCGAGCCAGGGGTACGCATCGGTTTGATCAAGTTCGAATCCCTCGCCGGTGAGTTGGAATCGCTAGCTGGGCGCGGAGTCGATCTGGTTGCCAAGCGCGGAATGAAGCCTTGGGTACGTACACGGGGTCTCAAAGATGCCCGGGTCATCTATGCGGCATGAGCCGGCGTTCCTGAAGGACATCTTCGCTGCCCAAGGCCACTTACTTAAGCGGAACCAAAAGATTTTCAAGAACTTACGTCTTTGCAAAAATGTGGAGCAGGTCTCCGACCGGCTCGCGTTCCAGTGGCGAATCCCTAAAACACCGCCTTGGCGAGCAGGCCGGGAACCTGCTCCACGCTGGCAAACCGAACGTAAGCCGCTGATAAATCGCCTTACCCCAAAGTAAGTGGCATTGTCCTCTCTGCCTGTTGCAAGATTGAAGCGATTGTTGCCGCAACCAACGAAGATTCATTCCTTAAAGATGAGGTGTTGCCGGCAGCGGTACTGCCGCCTGTCTGCTGAATTGAGAGAGGGCGGCAAATCATGGCGGTACGGCACAGGATCGCGCATGCATATTTTGATCTGGATTGGCAGATCCTATGGGATGCAGCGATCGGCGACATTCCTGAACTCCGCGGGCAGGTTCTCAACATCCTCACAAGGGAGTTTTCGGAATCCGAACCCGATTGAAGCGTCGCGTCTAACCCAAAAAGGATTGGAACCTGAAAACACAGAGCTTGTCAGTTCGGCTCAACGGAAGCCCCCTATTTTCAACGGAGAAAGATTTGGCTCCTCAGGTAGGATTCGAACCTACAACCCTTCGGTTAACAGCCGAATGCTCTACCATTGAGCTACTGAGGAACGAGATGGAGGGTCGATTTGCCCTCCCATTACAGCAAAACCCGCTACTGCTGTCAAACGCCGTCGCCTCTAGTGTCGCCTCTAGTCTATAGCATGAGCGAGTCTGAGAATCTATCTCTCAGAATTGCACGCGGCGAGTACGTTAAGAACCTGGTGAGTGGCGAGATCGGCTTTGTGATAGGCGCTTTCAATTTTGCTGGCGGGCTTGAGGGTTTCGCCGGGCCGGTGATGAAACAGCGAGTTTGCCAAGGCCCCAGACGCGTTTGTGGAATAGACGAACCTGAGCGCAGCTTGGGTGCCCCTTGAGTCTTTGCTCATTGGGTAGATTGAGCCAGCGCACGGACGCACCGGAGGCAATGATCAAAGTCCGGGTCTCATGCCATTCGTGGCCGCCGGCGGCGCCGCGGCATTCTCCCCAAAACGCGGAACTCCTCCGCTTGCCGTGGTCGAGCCTGATAGCCACGGGTGTCGCGATCTTCGATCCACGCGTGGGCAGACGTTGTAGGTGTTCGGTGATTTGTGGCGCTGAGCAGTACATCCGCAGCGTTCAGAAGAGCGTGCCTTCGGCCCGCTGGCAGGTGACAAGATCACCTGCCCCACGCCATGCGTGACAAGCTGGAGAGAGTATGGTGCTGCTAGCGCTGTTTCGCGTAGATCTCCACCCATTGGCCCCGGCGCTCCCAGCGGCCCACTTGCGTCAGGCCTAGTTTGTCGCGGCACTGCCGCGCATTCATCTGCGGCTCATATTCGTAGAATTGTCCCAGAAAACTCCGAATGGAGGAATTCTGCAAAACGCCCCAGGACGGCTCCCAGGTTCGCGAATACAGAACCAGAACATGCACCGCGCGCGGGTCCAGCCGGCTCAATGTCGAGATATGCAGATCGGAGGTTTCGGTAGCCTGTAGCCCGTGCTTCACATACCCAAACTCCGGCCGCCGCAATGCAGCCGTCAAAGGCCAGGCAGTATAGATCGTTTCGCTGGGAAAGAACTGTTCCAGCGCACGCGCGGCCTTCTGGTGCAACTCTACGAAATCCGTCATCGCCAAATTATTTTCGTAAGGGAACGGATAAGGCGGATTGAGGAACGACCCGGCCACCAGCCCGGCGCCCAGTCCAATGACGCCGGCCGTCCGCCAGAGGGTGGGTAAAAGCGAGAGAGCGGCCGCCATCGCGATGTACAGCAGTGGAAGGACCGGCACCAGGTATCGCTCCAACTCGGCGCCTCCCAGCAGACTGACGAGCACAATGTGCGCAATCGCAAACGCTCCGGCGATCTTCCAATCGGTTCGCCAGAACAAACGCCAGCGGCTTCGTGTGGCAATGAGCGCGGACGTGCCCACCCAACGAAAATCAGCCACGAAGAGGTAATAAATGCGCCTGATTAGCGAAACGCCGGCGCGCACCGGATGGAGCGCATACCCGACGTTATAATGCGCAAAACCAGGATCCCCGAGCAGGTGTCCCGTGCCGCGCCACAGAAACAGCAGCCAGGCCGCCAGCACCAGGAACGGGGCGCAATAATAACTTGCATTGCGAAAGCCATCTTTCCGGATCAACAGAGCGCAGATCAGGATGAACGGCAGTACAATGCCGGTCTCCTTCGCCAGCACCAGTCCCGTACACGCCAAGGCGGCCAGCGCATGACGCCCTTCCAGAAACAACCACAACGCGAGCACCGTGCCCACCATCGCGGGCATATCGAGCTGGGCCATCATCGATTGCGTGTAGAACAGCGGGTCGAGCAAAAGGAACAAAACCGCAAAGAAGGCCGGCGCGCCCGGAAATCCGCCGCACAACCGGACCGCTAACAGGAAGCTGAACAGCGCGCCCATAGCTCCCAGGAAAAGCATCGCGGCTCGAGTCGCCGGGATCGAGTAGCCAAACACCGTCCACACGCCCGCAAGCCAGGCCATCACGCCGGGCGGATGGACGTTGGGAACCGTCGAATGCGGAATCCAGGCGCCATCACGCTGGATGTCGAGCGCGGCGGGAACAAACTGCCCCAGTTCGTCCCAGAAATACGGGAGCGTGAAGAATGGGCTGTGTGCTAGAAACAAAGCCAGCGCCAGCCACAGAAAAAGTATTACGTACGAGACCGGACGAGTGGGACGAGGCTGCTTGAGATCAGCGCTGCCCAGGGAACCGCTGGCTGAACCGCGCGGCTCGGCTTGAGGCATGCGCCCCTATTGAATTACGGAGCCCTGCTGTTGACCCTGCGGCTCCAGCCGGATCTCTCCAAATGTCGCCTCATATTGCGTGATGTTCTGGTGCAGCACGTTGTACAGCGCCTTGGCCTGCTGCGGGCTCATGTAGACACCCTGGAAATTGTGGATCAACACGGCTTCCGCCGAGGTCTGGTTGATAGTACCGAACATGAGAAAGAAGTCCCAGAGATTGACGCGCAGTTGCACGCTGTTGGCGTAGGTCTCGCGATAATCGTTGGTGTTCGTCAACTGAATCTTAGGCTGGGGCTGGGAGGGCGTCATACCAGACTATCTTGACACACGGCCTTAACGCACCGCTGCCCTCCCGGCGTGCGCGGCTACTGAAGCTTGGGAGGCGCCTGAGCCCCCAGACCCGTTTGGCTTGCCTGCGTCCGGAACTCGTACTGCTGGATTTCCATTGCCGCCCGGCCTTCCTCGCATCGCACCACCCTTCCACGGGCCACCAGCTTCAGCGCGACTTTTGCGTTCAGTTGAGCCGGCCAACTGATGTTCAGCTCGAGACGCCGGCCCGGAACCAGCAACTGGTCCGTTGTGAACAACACGCCATTACTGCTCATATTCACGGTCTTTCCATTCCACATCTCTTCCCCGTGCTTCTTGCTAAGTATCTTGTATTTCACCTCCCGTTCGATCGGAAACCGGTCAGATGCCCTGCGGTCGTTTTTGTCTTTACTAGTGCTCACAATCCCTCTCAGCCCGTTAATTCGTTAGGATTAAACCCTGTCAGAGTTAGATTGCAATACCGTCAGCGTTGTCACAATAGCCGGTTCTTCCCACTTTTAGTAGTACCGAACCAGCCTGGAACCAAGTACCACCCGGTAGGACGTCCCGACCAGCCTTAACTCTTCGGCGGACGCCGTTGCCGGATCTCTTCCAGCCGCTCGCGGATGCGCTTCTCCGTGCCACGCCCGGTTGGCTCATAAAAAGTTTTTCCCGCCATCAACTCCGGTAGACACGGCATTCCGGTTAACGCATCGTCGAATTTATGCGCGTGCTGATAGCCTTTGCCATAGCCCCACTGCTCCATCGATCGGGTGACTGCGTTGCGAAGGTGTAAGGGCACCGGCTCGGCCCGATGCGTTTGGACCTCTTCCATCACGTGATTGAGCGCCCGGTAAGCGGCATCCGACTTGGGCGCCACTGAAAGATAGATCGCAAGCTGAGCCAGCGCCAGGTCGCCCTCCTGTTCTCCGAGAAAGTGCGCCGCCTGCATCGCAGCCACGGCCTGTTCCAGAGCGCGGGGATCGGCCAGGCCGATATCCTCGATCGCCATCCGCATCAGCCGGCGGGCGATGTACAGGCGGTCCTCACCGGCCGCCATCATCCGCCCCAGCCAGTATAATGCTGCATCCACATCGCTCGACCGCACCGACTTGTGCAAGGCCGAGATGAGATTGTAGTGCTCCTCGCCGGACTTGTCGTAGAGCAGCATCTTGCGCTGTAGCGAATCTTCGATCGCCTGCGGAGTGATTTCGCCCGCAGGGGAAGCCGCCGCCGCCAATTCCAGGATGTTATACGCGGTGCGAGCGTCGCCATTGGCGTAAATCGCGATCTGTTCCAGCAGTGCGTCGCTTGCCGTGACGCCGGCGGTTGGCAGCGCGCGCTTGAGCAGATCGACTATCTCGGTTTCGGTGAGCGGCCTCAGCGCGTATACCTTGGCGCGCGACAGCAGCGCCGAAATCACTTCGAAGGAAGGATTCTCCGTGGTGGCGCCGATCAGCGTGACGTCGCCCCGCTCCACGTAGGGCAGGAATGCATCCTGTTGGGCCTTGTTGAAGCGGTGAATCTCGTCCACAAACAGGATCGTGCAGCGCCCCAGCCGCTTATTGCGCTCGGCATCCGCCATCACAACCTTGATCTCTTTGATGCCGCTCATCACTGCGCTAAACGGGATAAAGTCGCAGCGAGTCAGCCCTGCCATCAACCTGGCCAGCGTGGTTTTTCCGACGCCGGGCGGCCCCCATAGAATGATCGAGCTGACATCGCCTCGGTCAAGCTGAGCGCGCAACGGCTTCCCCGGACCGAGAATGTGCTCCTGCCCTACAAAATCTTCCAGGCGGGTGGGACGCATGCGCTCCGCCAGTGGCCGCTTCTGATCTGCCGAGGCGGAAGCAAGCGGGTCGTCAAACAGGCTCACTGCCCGCCACCATGCGCTGCCTGCGCGCCTCGTATAGAGCCACCGTTGCCGCCATCGCGGCGTTCAGAGATTCGACCCCCACGGTCGGGATGCGCACATCGATCGCCTTACTCCGCAGGCGTTCACTCACTCCATGACCCTCGCTTCCAACAATCAGCACCGCCTTTTGATCGAAGCGGCAGACCTCGAGGGGCAGCACTCCGTCCGGCGTCATTCCGGGCACCATGGCGAACATATCGATCTTGCGCTGCTCGATTGCAGCCTGCAGCAACCGCTCATCCAGCGAGGCAACCAGAGGCATGCGGAACACCGACCCGGCCGACGCGCGAATCGACTTCGGATTGTAGGGATCGACCGATCCTTTCAAGAAGGCCACTCCGCTCGCGCCAAAAGCCTCCGCGGCGCGCAGGATCGTGCCAGCGTTGCCCGGATCCTGCACTCCATCGAGCACCACCGTCAGCGACAGCCCACGGAAAAGCTGGTCGAGAGTCCAACGCGGCGGCTTTACTAGCGCGATGACACCCTGGCTGTGCTCGGTAGCCGAGATGCTTCGGAACAACTCCTCGCTCAGCACCATCACCCGAATACGGTTCAACCCTAGCACGTGGCTTTCCACGGCGGATCGCACGGATTCGGTTGCAAAGACCGAATCGATCTCGCAATCGCTCCGCAACGCTTCTTCGAGCAGGTGAAAGCTCTCGGCGACGCACAGCCCTGTGTCCGTAAGCGAGCCGCGCATCACGGCTTTACGGATTTCCTTGAGGACCGGATTTTTTGCGCTGGTCACTCTGGACAAACCACGGACCAAACCACTGAGCATACCAGTGAGCATACCAGTGAGCATACAGTAGACTGTCCTAAGGCAGCTAAGCGTCAATCCTATCTATCATGAAACGGACGATCGCGGTCGTACTACTGGTCGTGCTGATTGCCGCCGGCGCCGCCTATGTCCTTCGAATTGCCGCCCAGATTCAGCAACAATCCACAGTGGACGACGCGCGCCCCGCTGACGTGATTATCGTACTGGGCGCGGCCGAATATCGCGGCCGCCCGTCGCCGGTGCTCGAAGCCCGGCTGAATCATGCCCTGTGGTTGTACCTCAAGGGCATGGCTCCGCACATCATAACGACGGGAGGCGCGGGAGGCGACCCGATGTTTACCGAAGGCTCGGTGGGACGTTCGTACCTGACAGCGCGCGGAGTGCCTCCAGAAGCGATTCTGGTGGAAGGCGAAGGCGAAACCACGGTCTACAGTGTCGCCGCCGTTGGCGAGATCATGGTGCGCATGAACTTCACATCCGCCATTGTGGTCAGCGATGGTTATCACATTTTTCGGGTGAAGAGAATGCTGCAGTCCCGCGGATTGAAAGTGTATGGATCTCCTCGCCCATCTGTCCCGCCGGGCGGCTGGCGCGAACAGTGGCTGTACTTGAAACAGGCCCTAGGCTACGTTCTATGGCGTGTGGGAATCTCGATCTGAGCTGTTCTTCGGCGGTGGTATCGCTCCGCCCAGGTTCATCGAGCCGCCGCCCTCGCTGACATAGTTACGATTCCACGAGGGGATCTCCACATCCACATCGCCGGTGACCACGCACTGGCATCCCAGGCGCGAACGAAGCGTGAGTCCGGGAGCCATGTCCAGGCGGTCCGCCTCGTCGTCGTCCATTTCGGACAGGTTCTCGATGCCCTTGTTGAAGATGACGTGGCACGTAGTGCAGGCGCAGTTGCCGCCGCACGCATGCTCCAGGTGAATGCCAAAATTCAGGCAAATATCGAGAAGGGATTCCGGCTTTCCGTGCTCCTGATAGGGGAGCTCACCGTGTTGAAATTCAACAGTCTTCCCGTCGATCGTTACTTTTGGCACTCTTCATTTTAACGCACCCGCTCAAGAAGCTGAGTAGAATTCACTTCCTTTTGAAGATTGTTCCAGGGGTAAAGCCGGCAAATGCCAAATGGCTCTTATAGATAGACGTGGCACGGCGCGTGCTAGAAGTTCGCGTGAAGGAGAGATTATGAACAGTTTCTTAATTGGATTTGGCGTGGGTGTTGCAGTAGGGGTGCTGTTTGCACCGAAGTCTGGTCCTGAGACGCGGGAGTATCTCAGCTCCAAGGCAGACGAAGGTAGCGATTATCTGCTGAAACAGGGCCAGCAACTCAAGGACTCCGCTTCCGATTTACTGGAGCGTGGAAAGAATGTCGTAATGAGCCAGAAAGATAAGCTTACTGGCCAAGCGGAAGACGCCGTTCAGCAAGGCAAGCAGGCATTCCAGCGGTAGTAGCGGCAGGGGGGATCGAAGCCGGTGGGACCAAGTTCGTCTGCGGCATTGGTACCGGACCGGAAGACCTCGTCGCTCAGGAATTCCCGACCGGCGATCCCGGCGAAACCATCGAGAAAGTAGCTGCCTTCTTCGCTAGGAAGAAGATCGTAAAAATCGGTGTAGGATCCTTTGGACCGATCAATTTGCGTACCGGCGTTATCGCTTCTACGCCCAAGCTGGCGTGGCGGAACTTCGATTTGGTGAGCGCGATTCGCAAGGCGACCGGTGCAGAGGTCGTCCTCGACACAGACGTGAATGCGGCCGCCCTGGGCGAGTATCGGTGGGGAGCCGCGCAACGCGTTGACACGTTCGTTTATGTGACTGTCGGCACAGGTATTGGTGGCGGTGTCATGGTGAACGGCAAGCTACTGCACGGGTTGGCGCATCCGGAGATGGGGCATATCCGCGTCCCGCACGATCGGGCTGCCGACCGTTTTGCCGGTACCTGCCGGTCGCATGGAGATTGCCTGGAAGGCCTCGCCTCAGGCATTGCGATGGAAGCCCGTTGGGGTGTGCGAGGAGCGGATCTGGCTGCGGATCACCCTGGCTGGAAGTTGGAAGCACATTACTTGGCGCTGGGAGTGGTGAACTGGATCTACACGCTATCGCCGGAGCGGATCATTATAGGTGGCGGCGTGATGCGAAATGCCGAGTTGCTCCCGCTGATCTACGGTAAGGTGAGGGATCTGTTGAACGGGTATGTCGAGGTTCCTGAAATTCTACCCCCGGCGCTAGGCGATCGAGCTGGCGTGCTGGGTGCCATCGCACTTACTGAATGGCATTAGGCTTGTTGTTCCGCGCGGCTCCGGCCACTACCTGTGCGTGGTTCAGCGCGGACACCAGCGACACGCCGCCGATGACATTGCCGATCAGAGTCGGGACCATGTAACCTCCCAAGTAAGTAAACCAACTCCGAGCACCGGTCATTACCAGAAATAAAACTTCCACCGAGCCCGCGATGATATGTGTCAGACCCGCGAGGCCGACTACGTACGTGAGGATCACGATGATGGGAAGGCGTCCGGTATCGACAGCCGCCAGCATCCAAACGACCATGGCGATCAGCCAACCCGCAAAAACGCCGCGCAGAATCGCTGTCCCGAAAGAGACGCTCGCGGCTTCGAGCGCCAGTTGATGCAAAGACGATTGGACCTCCGGTTTCAAGATCGGTGTGTTGCCGATGAACCAGGCGAAGATGTGAGCTCCGGTCAAGTTTGCGGCCAGAACGATGGCCCATAGCCTCATCACGGAGACGAGAGTAGTGAGATTCCTTCTGGCGAGCAACGGAATAATTGCAGTTAAGGTGTTCTCGGTGAAGAGTTGCTGACGGCCAATGATAACGATGAGAAAGCCGAACGGATAGCCCAGCGTGGTGACCAGCGGGCGCCATTTTGTGTCCGGAAGATAAGTCTGGAACAGCCCCTCCACAACGAAGGAGAAGCCCATCGACATGCCCGCCGCAAGTCCAGACCAAGCAAGGGCGGACGCCGTTCGCTGCAGTTCTTCGTCGCCATCCTTCCGGATTGTTTCATGAACGACGATGGCGCTGACGGAGGTACGGTCTTCCGCCTCTTGCGACTGCCGTTCGCTCAGGGGCGGGCCGGTCATCCCCTCCTGGAGGGGTTCGCCGCTTTCATTGACAATCACAGGGTGAGGTTAGCACTTTGAGGGATTTGCGCGCATTTCTCACCAAGCCACGCGTCGAGATGAGTGGACATGCGCCGCGGCGCACACGAGTGTTTCCTTTGCCCGGCAACCGGGCAAAGAACGGATAGAAAACATCAGGGTCTTCGTCTAAGTGCAACACAGGCAAGAATGCCTGTACCACTGTGCGCTAAGCCTGCTTCAACTCTGTGGCATCGCGGCTTGCCATAGCAAGTGGCCCACTTCCGGGTGGCTGATGTCGCTGTGGGCCCCCGCGATCGGATCCGACGTGCTCTTGATGATGTTACTGCTCTCGATGTTGTAGATTTGGCCGGGTTGGAAATTGTACTGTTCCGTTGAGGGCAGCATCGATGCCACGCTGGTAATGTGCTCGATGCCCTGGAGGCCAAAGCTGCCGACGCCGCCGTACAGCGGGAGCTCGGGCATTTCGAACGAAACTTGGCGGGCGATGCCAGCGCCCAGGGGATAGAAGAAGCCTACCGCGCGGTCGAAGCGGCTTATCGTAGTGACAATCGGTCCGGTGACTTGTTCGGTCTTGAAGTACCCACGCGGCGAGTACGACCAGAGCGACATGGCGCCCTGCACCAGGACCGCGGATTGAACGGGAAACCTGGCCATCATCGCTGAAACGACGATGCACCCGAAGCTGTGCCCCATCAGATGGAAACGCAGCGGCCGAGTTCCGGCCGCCTGCCGCAGCGTTCCCAGCAGATCGACGCCGGCCCCTTCGCCGATGATCCGCGCCCGATCCTTCATCTTCCAAAACGAAAGAACGCGCAGAGGCTCGAGCAGCGAGGGGAGACTGAAGCTCCCGAAGCTGACCCCCTGGCCCGAAGCAGCATCCCGCGCTTGGGCGAAGACAGCCCGCGGATCGAACGGTTGCCGGTCGGCGCCGGGAGGCCCGCCGAGGCCAGCCGCGCCCATGCCGAGAGCCTGGTCCAAATCACGATAGGCCTGCTCGAGCTCAGGCGGCATCACGTTTAGATCGACAGTCAGGGCAGTCGCGGCGAACACGCGCTGGACAGCGTCCCGAATCTCCGGGGTGTTTCCTAAACGCTGCGCAAAATCGGCAGCCGGATCCATGTCAAGCGCGAAAGAGGCGATGACCTGTTCATCGCCCCAGGGTCTGCTCGGCCAGTGGATGCCGGCCAGTAACGGCTTGAAGCCCGGACGGAGCGCGCTGATTCGCGCGAGGTCGTCCGTATTGGCGAGCATGGCGCCGGTCCAGTCGTTGTATTGAGCTAACGCGGCCGGGATATCTCCTTGCCAGCCATGGCTCATCACGAACACATCGGTGACCGGCTCCTGCTGGATCCGGCTGGCCGCTTTCGCGCTACCTAGATTTCCCTCCTCGTCGCGGCGTTCATTCCCGTTCTGGTCAAACGCGATCAGGGTGTAATCATTGCGAGCCACGTTACGTGCGTTCCGCATTTTCTGAATCTCCTGTTGGCGGTTCTACTTGCTGAATAGGCCGGGCGCCAGGGAACGTCAAACATTTTTCTGCGGCCCGGAAGAAAGCTTCATCTAGCTCGGGAACCCAATCCTGGGTTTGGCGCGCGCGGTAGAGAGTTTGGACATCGCCAAGCTCTCCGACCGCCTCAATCGCTTTGCGCCGCAGAAACATAACATTGGAATCGCCGACCGCGGCAATCCCTCTAAAATCTCCATGGATGACGGCTTCCCACTGCTGCGTGGCCGCTTCCTCAATGGCGTGCAGCTTGCCCAGAGCCGCCAAGGCCCGTCCTTTGAAACGAGCATCGACCGGCTCGGAAAGATAGCGGCTGACGAAAGCGCGAGCGCGCGGATGATGCGTTCGCAGCTCGCCGATCAGGAATATGAGCCTCTCGTAAAGTGGAGTGGCGGGTACGGGCGCGCCCGGGTCCTTCTCGGCTTCCTCGATACATGGCAGGATCAAGTCCGACACCACTTCGCAGGGTTCCAAGGCCCGAATGGCATCGGCAATCGCCCACAGAGTAGAGGAACGGGTGGACGGATCGCGAAAAGCCGCGTAAAGCGCCCGGGCAGACTCAGGGGTTTGCAAGTCGCCGAGCGCGAATGCCGCGGCTCCCTGGATGCCTTCGTCGTTATCCTTCAGCAGCGCCGTTAAGGTGACGAGATGATCCTCGGCCGGGGTCCACGCCGCAATCAAATCGGCGGCGCGCGGATGCCCAGCCAGAAGATCGCTCGAAATTTGATCTCGCATGTGCATTAGAGACCGGATGGCAGCGGCGCGAACCTGGCTGTATTCGAATTGCGCTCCGGCAGCATCCTCGTCGCGAACGCGGTCCACCGCTAAGCTGATCAGGGTGGGGATCGTCTCTTTGCGGCGGAACAGGCCTAGTGCTTCGGCGGCCCGCTCGCGGTAGCTGTAGCGAAACTCGTTGGCGCGTTTGGCGCGCCAGAGTAGTGCGGCGATAATTTGTTGGCGGAACGATTCGAGGGCGGGGGCCGCTCCCTTACGGTCGCGGCTCACTAGGGTCGGCGGTGTGGCGAGGGTGGTCGGCGGTGTGGCGGGCGGTGTGGCGAGGGTGGTCGGCGTGGTGGTGGTCGGCGGTGTGGTGAGGGTGGTCGGCGTGGTGGTGGTCGGCGGTGTGGCGAGGGTGGTCGGCGTGGTGGTGGCCGGCGGTGTGGCGAGGGTGGTCGGCGTGGTGGTGGTCGGCGGTGTAGCGAGGGTGGTCGGCGTGGTGGTGGTCGGCGGTGTGGCGAGGGTGGTCGGCGTGGTGGTGGTCGGCGGTGTGGCGAGGGTGGTCGGCGGCGGCGCGGGATTGGGGGTTGGGGCGGAGTAGCGGAGGGCGCCGCGTTCGTGTTCGATCAGGCACTCAGCCGCGACAAAGACCTGCTCGCCTTGTGTGAGCGATGCGCCGTAGACCAGGGGCTGGAGCACGGGTGCCGGGTCCGGCAGCATACCCGAGAGCAGAGACAGCACGCGTCCCCACCAGGCGACTCGATTCAACTGGCCCAGGGTTGCGACAACCTCTTCAATCAAGACGCTGCGGCGGGGATGGTTGAGCAGCGCGCATGCCGTACAGTAACCTTGCAACGCCGGATATGCGAAGCGGACAATCTCTTCGCCCACACGGACCAACATTCCCGACTCGACCAGCAGGGTAAGCAGCTTCTCAAGATCGTACTCACGCTGGCTGCGAACGTCTCGCATCACCTGGAATGCATCTTCCATCGGTAGACACTGCCTGCGCTCCGAGTGCATCTTCCATCCGAGCGCGTACAATGATTCCCTGGCCCGAAAGCTGCGCCCGCCATCGATAGGAGCGGCCGAGTAAAGCGCCGTATCTACCCAGTCCTCCAGCACCATCACTCGCGACCGGGGCAAGACGCGCTTGACCTGCTCGAGCATGTGCAGCAGCAGCCAGGGGAGGGCGGCGAGCTCAAAAAGATCCGCATCCTGGATGGCCTGGAGCAGAGCGCCGCGCGAGCGTTCGTGAGGGGTGTCCGCTACCGGCGAGAGGAACCGGACAACCTTGCGGGGAGCAACCGGCTGAATGACGAGGAGCTCCTGAATCACATCGGAGGGCTCGAACAGACGGCAGTCCATCGTCAGCAGGAACTCATGAGGCGAGCCATCGGCCATCTGCTGGATTTCCTGGATGGCCGGCCGGCGGACCTTGTCCGGCATCTGATCGGCGTTGTCGAACAGGAAGCGGAGCAGCACGCCCTCCTGGCCTGACAGCAGCTTATCGAATTTCGTTTCTGTCAACGAGGGCGCGAGCGCGCGAAAGGATTCGAAGATCAGGTTGCGTGCCCGGCTGTTGCCCGAGGCTCGAGCATTGGCGTAATCGCGCAAGTCGACGATCAACGGCACAACGGGTTTCCGCGTCCCTTGGGGAAGCGCGGCCGCGTCGGCGGTGGCTCTCGCCAGGCGATACAACAAGGTGGATTTGCCGGTTCCCGCATTGCCGGCTACGACTGTAAGCCCGGGTCGAAAGTCCTGGACTAGTTGCCAGAGATCGGCACCGGTTCTTTGCTCGAGAGTGGTCCGCTCCCAGTCGCGAATCAGTTCCTTACTGTTCAGCGAAACAGCTTCGAGTGGAAGGTAATGACGATCCGAATGGCTCGGGAGATTGGCCTGCATTCCCTGCAATGCTTCGCGCACCGGATCGGTCGTGAACAGACGGCCGTTCTTGAGCCGGAGAAACAGCACGGGTATCCACCATTCGGTCGTTTTTGAAATAGCAAAACGCGCTTCGCTGAGGGCGCGATCCACTTCGCCGTACTCGAGTACCTTGGCGTAAAAACTGGCCGCTAGCGTACGCGCGGTTTCGATCTCCACTTGCGTTTGCATCGCGATTACGGCAGGGACCCCCGCTTGTACCAGCTTGGGCGCGAGGCCCACCAAGGGACGAACTGTGGTGGTTGGGGGTGCGGCGGTCTGATTGGCGCTATCGCAGGCCGAAAGATAAATCAGCTTGGGCTTGGCGGACAGGGATGCGATCGCGGTCGTGATATCCGTGTCGGCAGTTTTGGCGGTGTCGCCGTCTTCGTTCTCCAGAAACAACGACGCCGTTTGATCTTTAAAAGTCCCATGACATAGTAGATGAACGATGTGATGCTGGCCCGCCGCATCAATCAGGCGGGGGAGAGTGGTGGCGCCCGGCAGCAGCTCATACCCGAGAGCTGTGAGCTGTTGCTTGTATTCGCCGCTCACCGGCGTGTACCCGGGCAGAACCGTGACCTTGAGGCCGGGAACGGTGGAGATCGCGTCCGTCAGGCTCTTGAGCTGCGCTTCGACGTCGATGTGTTCGAGGCCAGTGGGCAAGCGAAGCGGATTCGAGACGGCGAGCAGCAGTCGAATGGGGCGCGTTTCAATCGGGTCTTGTTGTCCTTCTTCGAGAGGAATGAATCGCGAGAACGGAACCTGGGAACTGGCTGCGAGCGGGATGGCTGAGCCTTGCCATGGAACGAACAAGCGCTCCCAGGGATAGGCGTGGAGATCGGATGCGTTCGGGTCGATGCACAAACGCACTCGCATCTGTGACGCCGATTTGGAGGAGACCGGGGCGTAGGCTTTTTCGAGCGCGCGCAGAATTGGCGCTGTGAACAGGCATTGTCCCAGGCGGGCGCCGTAGGGTTGAAGCTCGAGCTCGAGCTTGAGCAGCTCCTCTTCAGGGATGCGCAGCTCGCCGCCGGGGAAGTAGCTGTCGTCGTCGAGCGTGGCATCCACCGGGTACGGATAGGTGTCGTTGGGGCGGCCGTAGACGCGGATTAGAATGTCACGTTGCGAGGGCATAAGCCACAGATGAACACAGATAAACACAGATGACGGAATCTGTCATTGGAGTTTCTCTGGACGTAGGCGGATGGCGGGGTCGCCGAAGAGGGTGTAGGCTTCGGCGTCGTTTTGTTGGGTCCACGCCGTGGCTAGCTTTTCGTCATCGACCGGCAAGTCGTTTAGTTTGTCGGCGAGCATTTGGCCTACCAGGGCGGCGAACTGGCCGAAGACGAGGCTGAAATCGGTGAGAGCCAAGCCGAGCGGTAGACCTGCGAGGATTTTTGCGATTGCGTTTTGGAAGGGCTGGATCTGTGGTCCGGCGTTGGGAGGCTGAATGGATGTGGCCCAGGCTCGCTCGATGTGGCCGATGGCGGCGAGGGCGGGACCGGACGGGTGCGAGAGCAATCGCTTGGGAAGGGGCGAAAAGAACGCCTTGGGGGCAAGCTGCGCGGGCGGCTGCGGCGGGTTGAAGGTGAACTTGTCAGAGCGGGGCGTGCCCAGGCCGAAGCAGGCGAAGTGGAACGCGATCAGGTTCTTCACATTGGCGGTTGCGTCCAGATCCTGGGCGCTGAAGTAGGTGTCGGGGGTAAGCGGCAGAGGACTAAGCTCGACACCTTTGAACTCACCGCACAGCAGCGCGCCCTGCGATTCGTCCTGATTGGGATCGCCGGAAGGCCAGCCGAGGCCGTGCGTGGCGGAGAACAGGAAGGCCGGAGGGTTCTGACCTTGTGGGCGCCGCAAGATTTTCAGCAACCCGGCCTTGGTGGCGGCGGGGCCGAGCAGCTTCCGGCTTCCGAATTTCCCGCCATCGAGCGAATCCGCGAGAGGCGTCACCAAGGATTGGCAGCTTAACTGTGTGGCCATGTCGTTGATGTGCTGCGTGCCGAAGAAGATCACCTCTTTGGTGTTGGAAGGAGCCTGGCTCGTTTCATAATCCACCAAATTCTGAGCGTAGATGGAGTAGTCGGCTGGCGTGTTGAGATGGAGACGACCGACCGCATATTCGATGTCGAGCAGTTGCGTGAAATCGAAGGGAATGCGCTCCGGATCTCCTACGATCAGCAGATAGAACGGCACTTTATCGGGCTTCACCGTTCCAGGCGCTACGCCCTGCGCGGCGAGCCAGTCGACAAACGCCTCGCCGTTGTAGGTTAGCTTTTTAACGGTGGCGGGGTTGCCGATCTCTTTTAGACGCTGTTGAAAAAGCGGCTCCAAGGCCTGGAGGACAGCAGGATCTTCCTGGGCGTGGGTGACGATGGCCCAGCCGGCGTCCGAGATCTGCTCAGGCTGAAGGGGAAATGGCAGACCGAGGGTTTTGCGGGTAAGGTTGGCATGCATTCGGGAGACTGCCGGGATGGGTTGCTTGCCGCCGGAGGCCGCGGCCGCAGCTTGGGCATCGTCGAGCGGCGGGACCAGATAGTCGCCGGTGATGGGGTTGAGACCGTTGAGGTAGATGGGCATAAAATCCTTTTTAGCCGCGAATGCGCTTGCGCACGTTCCGTGGACGCGAATGGCCGCGAATCATTTAGATCCTTGTTGAAGCGGCTGCCGCGCATCTGCGCATCTTGCACGAAATACTTCATTTTTCTGAATGGCGTCAAGTTGTTAATAACACAGCACGGCGCTCCGCTGCAGCGCATTCTGTCGCCGTTTTCGAGGAAAGATGCGCCGCAAGAGCCGTAGCGATGTTTGAGCGCGATCATTTCGTTACGAAACTGCTGACATTGCGATTTGATTGTAGAGGGTTAGTGTGCGGTTCGGAGGGGACGGTTGGCGGTAAGACGTTGAAAAGGATGCCTAAAGAATTTTATTGGCGTTTGGCACTGGTGGTGAGATTCGACCCGGGTATAATGTCTCTGTGCGAAGAAGGACGCGAAAGCCGACGGCGGGAAAGAACGGAAACACACCTAAGATGGAAGTTTCCGAGTTGGGGCGAGTGCTCCAGAAGTTGGCTGACACGTATGCGGAATCCGGAGGCAAACTTCTGAACCGCCAGCAATTAGAACGTGAGGTGGCCGAGCGACGCGGTCTGCGGTAGTGCCGGGCCGAGTCATTCGAACATTTCTGGACACCGGCGTCCTAATCACAGCTTACAATGGCCAGCAAGATCTTAGGAGCCTCGCGCTGAACATTCTGAAAGATCCGCATCGGATCTTTTTGAGCAGCCCGTACATTTGACATGAAGTCTGCCCGAAGGCCCTTTTTAACAAGCGGCATCTGGAGTATCGGTTCTACCAGGAGTACTTTCAACGCGCGGTGATGTTTAACGACGTACGGCTGATCCTGGATCGGGCCAGCCGCGAGGCATCTCACTCCGGCGTCAGCGCGATGGATTCTCTCCATTAGGCGGCGGCACACTTGATGAAGGCTGACGAGTTCATCACCATCGAACATCCGAGAAAATCGATCTACCGATCGTCTCTGGTTAAGATCATCTATCTGTTCGCCTAGCGTCCGTGCATTTGGGAAACTGCGAGGATGTGGTTGTTTGCCGCGGGAAGCTGCGGTAGCAGCATAGGTGTCATTGAGTGGCTGCTGCGCGTCTGCGCATCTTTCACGAGATTCTTCGTTTTCCCAGAATGGCGCCGAATTATTAAAGACATGGCTCGGCCGCGGCACATCTTGCCGCCGGGTTCGCGAACTGCTGGCAATGCGATTGGGCGCCCTGCTTCCGTTTTGGCCGCTACGCGCTTGTACGGAGCGAGCTTATCGTCCGCCACTATCCTGGCTTGCATTCGCGAGTTCCCGGTAGCGACACGCGACTTGGCTGGAAATCCCGGCGACCTCGGCTTCCGTGAGGTAACGAAGTGGCGCGGATGCACTCAGGCGCTGGACCACCTGCGCCAACCCGGAGATCATGGCGAGCTCGGCCGGCCTCGCGGACCGGTTCACGATGACTCCGCGACCCCCGACAATCAAGAATGGCCGATTGCAGTAGCGGCTTTGCCAGTGGTCCCGGGGATCGGGGTAAGGAATCGGGCGAAACAGCTCCGATGTCCGGGTGCCTGAAAATATCGCCTGGCAAGGGTACAGCAGACCGCCCGCAAGGATCGCTCGAGAAATCGCGTCGGTGCCCAAAGCATGCAGTCCATCGTCATCCGGCAAGTCCCATCGCGAATCCGCGGAAATTTCGGCTAGTGCTGGATAATCGGCCGGGCGCGCCTGCCGCGGAGGAATGGCCAGACGCCTCTCCACTTCGATCAGCAGATCTTCGACGTTCTTTGCATCTTCGCCCCCGATGACCAGACCATGGTTGGCTAATACAAACAGATGTGTATCAGGATAGGCGGATACAGCTTGTTCAATTTGCCGGGACAGCGGCAGGCCCGAGGCCGTGTACGGGACCCACTGCCAGCGCAAGCCCTTTAACCTGAGTTGCAGTTGAATCGGAGCGTCGTTCCTGACCGCCCATGCGATCGTGTTCACGCAATGCACGTGAAGAACCACGCGATGCGGCAGCGTGGCGTGCATGGCAGTTTCCAGCGACGCGCTCGGATACCGTTCAGCGGGATCCACGTCCCGCCGCAAGCACTTCGTCACAACCTCCGCCAAATCCAAAGGAATGAGAATGTCATCACGGATAGCGTCGGCCATCCACTTGCCGGAGGCTTTAATCCACAAGACGTCGTCCAACTTTGCCGAGCTATTGCCGGTACTCGCCTGCGTTAGCAGCTGATCGCTCCCTACGCGCTCGGTGAGCTCCAGCAGCGGTCGCAATTCAACTTGGTTGACAACAGGCGTATGTTTCCTCATGCACGCGTCACCTCGTCATCACTGAGACAAAACTCGCAATTGTCCTTCAATCGTGGGCGGTGGCGCGGCGCGCTTCGCCCGAACCTGCCCAATCTTTATCGAAGCCTTGAAGATGGCTCCAACTGGAATCACACCGGCCAATCTGTGCGCCGCGACGGCCGCTAAGCCCATGGATGCGATGCATCCGCACGAACTGCAGTCCGGGTTGCCGCCGAACTGGCAGGGAACGATCTTGGTTTTCAGGTCAGCCGAGATTGTCTGCGTCGTGAGCGCGAAGACACATTCCTTGGGACTCCGAGGAGGCGTGGCGAACTGCCGAATCATACCTTCCGGCATGTCCAGTTTAGGGAAGGTCTTCCTGAGCGCCAGCATATCCGCGATGGCGCGCTCACGCTCCTGCGGCTGCAGCATCTCCGGTAGCCGATCTCCGATTTGCGGCGTGAACAAACTGAACCACACTTTGCGGATCGCCGCCCGGGGACTCCAGAATTCCAGAAATTCTTTCATATACCCCGGACGTTTCATCATCTGACCTGTGACCGTACAGTGGATGGTGATGTTCTGGCCCGCGATGTTCTTCAGGATCCGATCGTACGTTGCCGGGGCTCGCCGGATATCGTGCTCGGGCTGCAGCCCGTCTATCGAGACCACGATGTTTAAATGAGGCAATTCCGCCCAAGCGGCTACGAGAGGCCGAAAGGCACTGGTGACCACCTGCACGTGGATTCCCCTCTCCAGCAACCGCGGAACCATGGACTCGAGTTCGCGGTACCGCACCAGCGGATCGCCGCCCACGATGGACAGGTGCAAAGGCCGGATGCGGTCGACCATCTCAAGCACACCGTCGATGAGCTCCTGGCCCTTTCGATCGCTTAAACTGCGCAGGGTCGCGCCGCCACCAAGATGGGCGTCGTCATATGCATAGCAACCGGGACACCGCAGCGGACATTCACGGGTAATTTCGACTGAAAGCGAGGGTCGCTCCCCTTTGAGAATTTTGCCCCACGCGCTAATGACTTCTGAAGTTTTCATTTGAATCCCTTTCTCGTTCCGGTTCCAAAATTATGGTCGCAATCCCTACCTGTAGATGCAGAGTTCCTCCGCCGAATCGCTTGGCGGAAAACCTGGCAGGGCGAGTGGACCGCCGCTCTTACTGGCGCTAGGATTGTAGTGCCGGCGGAGAGGGATCGGCTGCCTGTACCGTGAGCACCATCCGATCACTGCGACGATGGGGCTCAAAACGGTCGGCGGCTACGAAGCGTATGGGGAAGCGAAAAGACGCGCCAAGAGACTCGCAGCATTGCGCCGCGGTAGCGACAGAGTACTCGTGCAGGCACGACGCCTTGAACTGAGCGGTGGCCGGATTCGCCGCGGGAGGATCCGGCAGATTGTCGAGCGTCGCTATCACCAGCAACGCGCCCAGAATCCAAACTATGCACCAACTCGATTTCATCCGCGCTTGTGGACCTAGAGCTTGCAGTCCCAGCGTACCGCAAAGCAGCAGGGAAATGTGTTCCGGCGGAATGGGGTAGTGGAGATTGATCGACGATCGCTTCGCAAGCTCGGGAGATAAGCAGAAATCGCGGTGATGCCCACCGCGGTGGCGGGTACTTCCGTGCGGTGCAAGCGAATTGCGTCGCCTGAATCGATTTCGCGTGGATTTTTTGAGTTCTCGGGTTTGATTGGATCAAGAACCTTATGGTGGCGCCTTCGGCGCTCGGCAGGTGGCAAGACCACCTGCCCCACGGTTATGGCTGTCTATGGCTACATTGGAGGGATGGTTTTGCGCCTTTGTCTTGCGGCTCTATTTTTGTTTGCAGCGATATTCGCTCAATCACCGCTTGGTACCGTGAGCGGGTTGGCTACTGACCCCACAGGCGCTCCCATTTCCGATGCGGCCCTGACCATCACCAATGCCCGGACTGGGGTCAAGCAGACTACGAAGACCAATTCGGCGGGAACTTACTCGCTGCCCAATCTCATTCCCGGGACGTACAAAGTCATTGCCACCGCCGCGGGCTTTCGCGATCTTGAGACTTCGGAGTTTCCCGTCGATGCTTACCGATCTATCCGGCAGGATTTGAAATTCGAGTTGGCTACATCCACGGCCGAAGTCACGGTGTCCGCGACCACGTCCACAGTGATTCAGGTGGACACGCCATCGATCAGTGAGAGGCTCACCTCCCGGCAGATCCTCGACCTGCCTACCAATCTGCGCACGATCTACAGCAATGCCGGCGATTCCGGACTGATTTTCATCATGCTGCCGGAGACTATTCCGGGCGTGGTGCAAGTGGGGAGCGGCGCTAAGTGGATCACGCCGGGCGGCGTAGCCGCCGGTACCAAGCTGTACGTGGATGGCGTTGAGACGGACTTTGGAAATTTCGGCTCGCCCGATTCCGTTTCGCAGCCATCCTTTGAATCTATCCAGGAGTTCACCGCCAACATCCTGACCAATCGCGCTGAATTTGGCGGGATCGGCGAAGTGAACACCACGACGAAATCGGGAACGAACAGCTTCCACGGCGATCTGTTTTGGTACGCGCGCAATAGCGCTTTCGATGCACGCAACCCGTTCCTGGTGTCCAAGCCTTTTCAGAATCTGCATAACTACGGCGCGGCGGTGGGCGGGCCCGCGATCAGGAATAAAACATTTTTCTATTTTGTGTTCGATGGAACACGCGGCGCGCGGCCCTATCCGGTGACGGCCTCCGTTCCTTCTCTCGCGCAGCGGCGCGGCGATTTCAGCGCTTTCACCGCCCTTAAGAACCCGTTCACGGGCGCCAATTTCCCGGGCAATCAGATCCCAGCGCAGCTCATCAGCCCGCAAGCTTTAGCTGCCCAGCAGCAGTTCTTCCCTTTGCCGAATTTCGGTCCTCCCGACTCGACCTCCGGCAATTACCGCGCTGCTTTTAACGGTTCCGAAGTGCATCGCGATATCGAGATTCGGATCGATCACAACTTCTCGGACCGGCACTCCGTATTCGCTCGCTATCAGGAAAAGAAGGACAATTACCAGATCCCGGGCGCGCGTTCGACATTGCCACCCTCGTCAGTTGGCACTTCGACCAACATCCGCCGGGTCAATTTCTGGACGGCCGGCGATGTCTACTCCCCTACCTCGAACTTGTCGAACGAATTTCGCGCGGGCGTGCCGATCCTGGTCTCCGCGTCGGATGCGAACATCCGCGGCCAGCAATTGCTCGATCGGATCGGGATCACGGGTCTGCCGTCCCGCGCGGGAATCAAGGGCGTTCCCAACATCAGCATCACAGGCCTGAACATGGTAACGCAGAACCTTCTCAATCCGGTAAACGATGGGCACTGGCAGGCCGGCGACAATTTGAGCTGGATTCGCGGGCGGCACTCGTTCAAATTCGGCGGCCAGTTTGTGGATTGGTTCGTCAACCGCTACCTGACCACCAACCCGGCCCTGTTCGGCAATTTCAGCTTTCAAAACCGCTTCTCGGGAAATCCGTACGCGGACTTCCTGCTCGGCCTGCCAACCACGGTTGTACGGCTGGATCCGTTCCCTACGCAATACAACCGCTGGCATGATTTCGCTCTTTACGCGCAGGACGATTTCAAGGCGATGCCGCGGCTCACTCTGAGCTACGGGCTGAGATATGAGTACAATCAGCCTGTTCACGCCAACGACGATAACTTGTATTCCTTCGATCTCGCGACGGGCTCGATCGTGGTACCGAACGATCGGGTGCGACGGCTGTTTAGTCCCTACTTCCCGGCGTCGCTGCCGGTGGTAACAGCGAGCCAGGTGGGGCTCGACCGCACTCTGCGCCATTCGGATAAGAACAACTTCGCGCCGCGCTTCGGCTTCTCCTACCAGGCCGATCGCGATGCCAGGACGGTGGTGAGGGGCGGGTGGGGTGTTTTCTACTCGCACCTTTCCGGAAACGAAGCCGCGGATTTAAGCTCGGGTCCCTTCGCGGTGTCGACGACAAATACCAACGCGATCGCAAACGGTGCGGCGCTGTTTACATTTGGCGCGCCGTTCGCTATACCCGGTTCGTCGGGCACACTGAACTTGAACGGCGTGGCTCCGCGGTTATTGAACAGCTTGATCCAGCAGTACAGCCTTTCGGTGGAGCGCCAGGTGTCGAGCGATGCGGGAGTTCGCGTGAGCTACATCGGCTCGCACGGATCGCAATTAATTTATCAGCGCAACGTGAATCAGCCGGTCCCTTCGATGGCGTTTGCCCAATCGCGCCGCCCTTATCCGCTGTTCAACACGATCCTATATGGAGATAATGGCGCGAACAGCTCGTACAACGGGTTGCAGGCCCAGGTGCAGAAGCGCATGAGCCATGGCCTGCTGTTTAGCTCCGCATGGACATGGGCCAAGGAGTTGAGCGAAATCGACGATACCGGCGACTTTGAGCTGAATAGCACGATTGAAAACGCGTATGACCGGCGCCGCGAGCGCGCCAACGTGTACGCGGTGCCGAGGCATCAGTGGGAGAATCAGATCCTTTGGGAACCACCGCTGGGGCGTGGGCTGTTCCGAGGCGGATGGCAGATCAACGCGCTCTTTAACATGAGCTCCGGGAACTGGTTGAACGAGACCTTCACCGGGTCCGATCCTTCCGGAACGAATAACTTGGGTGGCCGCCCGGACGTAGCCGGAACGCTTGCTTACCCCAGGAGCGTGGACGCGTGGTTTGACCGCAGTGCATTTCAAGCGCCCTCCGCGGGAAGCGGACGTTTTGGGAATGCCGGCCGCAATCTCATTCAGGGCCCTGGGTTCGTGCTACTTAACATGGGTTTGTCGAAAGAATTGCGCTTCGAGAAGATTGGCAGCCTGCAGTTAATCGGCTCATTTCAGAACGTGATCAATCACGAGAACCTGGGCGAACCGAACACGGTAATCAACAACCCGATCGGCGGGAAGATCACCAGCACCCACATTTTTCCGCCGGCGGGCAGCCCGCGGAGCGGCCAGTTGGGCGCGCGCTGGAATTTCTAAATTTTTTGTTTCCAGCAAGTTGCGGCGCGCTGAGTGGGACAGGCGGTTTTCAAAACCGGCATCGAAACCTGGCCTTCGTCTGCGATCAGCAGCACGAGGAGCGCCAGTGCCTATTCGCCGGTGATTATTACAATAAAGGCCTCATCTGCCTGCCAACTCGAGAGTGCCGCTCCCTGGCATTCAGATACGAACGTCACAAGATGATTAATTAACGCGCGGCAGGCGTCTGGGAGGCCGTGATCGACGCCGCTGGGATTGACGGGTCCGTGCAATGAGCGTTTGCTGTGCGGGTGCGCTTGGATGACATGGCGTGCTTCTTTTAGGACGCGGAGTAGAGAAAGAATACAGGGTGGTAGCGCTAACGGGAATCGAACCCGCTTTCCGCCAGTTCAGTTCGATTCACTTGGGTCTAAGTAGTTGTGTTTTCAGTCCAGTTCATACACGAAGAGTTGGCTAAAACCCGTTCTGGAGGTCCGACGTCGTCACTCGGGAGTCACTCGAGGCCACAACCTCGGGGTCCGACATACGTCGGCACGCTCGGACCAGCCCAAAAATATTCAGGTCTCGCGCCACCGACCGACGCCAGGTGGGCAAAACTCCCAGATCCAGAATTCCTCCGCCCTGAGTTGGGGAGATGGGGATTTCGCGCCAGCTATCTGGCGACAACAGCCGTCGTTCACGGTCCGATATGTGGTGCAAATCATTTATCAAAAGTCAACTCACGCGTCGAGTGTCGGCGTCGGAGGAAGAAGTGCACCTCGGCGGCCTTGGCAAACGCAGTTCATGGAAACGTGTTCCGTCAGGCAAGCGCAGTCGTGAAGCAGTTTCGCAAACGACTCATCGCAGGGCCGTGTTCAATACGATGGCGTGGATCAGAACGTTGACGGGCGGCGGTGGTCCTCAGTTTCCCATTGTGCGCAAGCGACCAGCGATGGTATAAAGTCCGTGGTAGCCACGAAATCGTCAGAGTGAGCCAGAAACTAGTTGGTGGTCCGATCGGCTTACAGAAAAATTAACCATTAGGCGCACCCCTGGGTAGCTGACGATAACAGCTCATCCCACCAGCAATACGCACATCAAGGCCGGACAGAAACGGGGTATTCGCTCTATATCAATAGCGGGTGGCACTGGCGCAAGACGATCACGGCTCGACGGGACTGCCGACCACCGAGGTCAGTTCTGTTAGGGGTTGCACGGGAGCGATCACCGGTTCCCCACGAAACTCCCCAGATCCGGACTTCCTGGGAGTTTGGGCTGCCCCTTTCGCGGAATGGGCGTCCTTCGTCAACCTGCAAATCCATGTAGGCTATTGGCGTGCCGCAGTGAGGATCAGCAAGTACTTTTTCGGGCAAGCTTAGGCTGGCCAGAGCCCTTGACGCGGGGAGGCACGTAGTGGAACCGAACCAGATAGACATTCTCGCCTTTACCGTGCTTCGCAACCTTGAGCATATCGATGACACCCAGGAAACCCGACTCTCGCGCCAACTGCGGAGTGATGGCCAAAAAACCGATCGGCTCGATAGAATCCACTTCGATCTCACCTTCGTCCATACGGTACCGGGCGCCCACTTTGACGTGGGGGCGAGTCCAGAATCGGACACTGCAAGTGATTTCTCCGCGACGAACGCCGGCGCGAAGACGCTTGGTGAAGACCATGAAGAGAGTTTACTCGCGGCCCAAGATCGCCATTTCGACACTCTCGCCGACGACCTGTGGGAGTGCCTCACCCGCTCAAACTCCCGAGATACGACCCGTAGTTTCCTAGAACCGGACTTCGGGCCCACAACTCCCGAATTCGAGCAGTTTCCGAGTAGCGCGTGATCCAAGGAGCGACTCGGATCGAACACATCCCCGACATGGTGACTACCGGGCCGGTTGGGTTCCCTTCTACGTCAACGCCAGTTCTCGCGGGGAGATCCAGCCCAGGACTGCCACCATCGCCGTACGCCCGAGATGCTTTCCAGTCTGCGGTGTTCAAAAGTGAGTAGCGCGGCCTCATTCGCTGCCGCAAGTTTCACAGGGCCGATCACCCATGCGAAAATGGGCAGTTTAACGAATCGAAGATGGGTGCCACCATCGCAGCCAACCTCCAAAAGTTGCGTAGTTTGATCAAAGAAGAGTGGCAGATCGAAGCCATCACCTTGCAGTACCAGGATGAGGGATGGAGATCGACGGTAGTTCTGAAGCGCGGCAAGGGCGAATTGACGCTCCAATCCGATGATCAGGAATTTCTGCACTTCTGCCGCTCGACTAAACAGTTCTTTGACATTGAAGGCAACCGCGTGTTTCGCCAGGTCGCGGACATCGGGCGGTACCACAACGAACTGGAGCTATTGACGAAGGGTTTTGAGGCGGAGTCGAAAAAGGCCGTTGAACGGTTGAAGGCCGGACAGATCCGCTTGACCTTCGACCCGGCTGCGTTGATCCGCGACTTTCTTCAATCGAGGGCGTGGGGTGACGCCAAATACCTCCCCTTGAAGAACCAGTATTTCGACGTGCTTGCCGCGGTGCTTGGGGAGGCGAAACAATCGGCTGACGCAGAGAAGCGTCTCTTCCAAGTATTCCCCGAGGCCACAAGGTACGCCAAGCGGATCACGGAAGTCCTGCTGAAGAGCTTTGATCCGCTCAATGAGCCATTAAAGAATTATCTGCGCTTTGTGGATCTCAATAACCAGAGCCTCACGGAGCTCTCTAGAAAGGTACTCAATGAAGCCGCCAACAACAAGGACACCTTCGACCGACTGGCAAAAGATGGCTCGGTAGAGGGGCACATTGGTTTGCATTATGTGATCGATATGTATCGGCGATATGCCGAGGCCGTTCGGCCGTTACTAAAGATTCTCAGCGAAGCGGTCGCGATCGCCGAGGGAAAGGATCTGCCCGACCTATTGCTGGGCATGAGTAAGCGCGTTGAGCTGATTCAACAGAGCAGCTATGCCGATATCGGTGATTGCTTCGATCCCCGAATTCGCCATGCGGCGTCGCACGCGGCAATTTCGTACGACAAAAGTCGAGGCGTAGTAAAGTTCGAGGGAACCGATTCGGGAGGCTTCGAAGATTTCGAGATGACCTATGTCGAAGCCGCCGAAAAGACTCGCCATTTCATCCGAGGATTCGTACCCGGTATGCTGGGGACAATCGGTATTTATCAAGAGCTTCAGCTGATGGCCGCCGTTCAATCGGGCGACTACCGCAGACTCCTGCTTTTAATCGATAATGAAGCACCGTGCCAAGTATTCGGACTGACGGGCGCGCCTACGACTTCACGTCTTGTTATTAGCTCCGAGTGAATGGTCGGCAACTCGTACAAAGCTCGGATGCGGCTCCTCACAAGGGCTGTTCCCGCCGAAGCTATGGAAGAGTGGCGCGTGATCCACTCGGAAACAGATCGCCACCCCTCAAAGGCCTCTGGGCTTTGCTGGTGCGAAGGGGATTTATCAACAGCAAGCGGGAATGCTAGACGCTGTGGCGTACGTCTCACTGTTGTCACCGGTGTGCGTACACCTTCGCTTCCCAACGGAACAGAGGCTCGCGCGCAACCCGCTCGGGTGGAACGTCCCTCGCTTGCGATACCTCGCGCCACAGAAAACCGGTGCGACCCGGCCAGTTCGGCACCACGTACTCCGAGACGCCGTTGAACGGATCAGCCGTCTCAAAATCGGAGAAATTAGCCACGACTATCACTGGATTCGTGTCGCTGCCGCGCTGCCACACCATCACCCGCCGGCCGGGCGTGAAGTCCATGTGTAGAAACGCCGGGTCGTTTACTCCAAGCCCCGGATGCGTCTTGCGCAGTGCGATCAGTCGCTTTACGACGTCGAGGACACCGCGTCTCCACTCGTTGTCACCGCCCTCCAACCGTCCGAAATCGACCGGATCAATTTGCTTGCCACCTTGGTTCGAGACGTTTCCTTTGATGTTGAACAGATCATTCTCATCCGCGAATTCATCGCCGGCCAGGATCATGGGGATGCCCACCGCCGTGAGCAGACACGCGAACGCCAACTTGACGCGGCGCCCGATTTCGGAGTTCCGTCGATCCTTCTCTTCCTTCGGCATCGAGTCGTCGATGGGGAACTGGTAACGGAACATCGTCGCGATCCGCTCCCTGTGCGTGCCTTCAACGTCATGCGAGCCGATATAGTTCACGGCCTCGGCGCCGTCGCGGAAGCCGAAGAACCGGCAGTCCACCATCTTTTTCACCGTGAACTCGAACGTCAATTCGCTCTCAGCGTTCTGCCCCAGCACGGCTGAGCGGAGGTAATCCCGAAACTTGTCGTGCCACAAGGCCGTGATACGCCCTTGGCGGATGATGTCGATCGGTTCCTGCAGCTCTTCCCCCACCACCAGAAACCGCGCGTCAGCGTCGCTGTCGGACATACCCTGGGCATTGCATCTGGCGCGGAAATGTTCGCGAGCAAAGTTCGTGAAATCACCCAGAAAATCCCAGTTTGCCACGGTCTCGACGCTGTCTATGCGGTAGCCGTCGATATGGAGGTCGTTCATCCATCGCTCTTGCGCCAGAAAGTGCAATTGACGGGCGGGCCGGATGCCGGCATCCTTACCGGTCAGCGGATCGTAGGTGGTGATCTCTCTAACGTACCGCCACAGGGTGCTTCCAAAATCCTGCCGCGCTTCGCCGGGCCGCGACGTGAACGCGTCGGGGTCGGCCGGCGGGTGGTCATGATTGAAGGCGATATGGAAATCGTCGAAGTCGATGCGCTCGTACGATCCACTGCGCGCGAATCCCATAACCACGTCGGCGATGAGCCGGATGTTCAGGGCGTGACAGGTTTCCGCCAGCCGCCGCAAATCGGCATTCGCGGTCGACCACGAGTTGAAGTCGGGATGGCCGAGCTCGTAATCGGGCGCGAACATGTGCGAAGTCCCATAGCCCCATTCGCGTTCGAAAAAACTGTCCGCGGGCGGAAGTAGTTCAATGGCATTGACGCCGAGCTCAGCGATATGGGCGTGGCCGCGCTGCGCCGCCTCGAGCTGGTCGAAGTTGGGCGCCTGCGCATTCTTATCGAGCATGGCAATAACATCGCGAAAGGTTCCGACGCCTCGCTCGGAGCCGCCGCCGCGCAGTTGGCGCGTCCACGCGGTTGGCAACTCGTAAATGATCGTGAAGTTGTTTGCTGCCAGCTTTCGCAAGTCGCCCGGCGCGGGTGGCGTTACCGGCGTACCATCCGGATCGCACGGAACCAGTTGGCCGGTGTCAAACTTGATAACCGATGCGGGCTGGGTGCCGTCGCCCTCGGTGATTCGCCAGTCCACTGTGAACGCTGCCGGATCGGTGACCAACACCCGCGCACTCGCTGTGTGACCGGGTTTGGTGTCGTCAACCTCAAACCAGAAGTAGTAGACGTTGCCGTCGGTCAGCCCAGCGTCCGCGGGCGCGAGTTCCCACAATCCATGAACTCCACCGGCAGCTTTGAGCGGGAGCGATTGCTTTCCGGTCAAAAAGGCCGGCGCACCGAATTGCAGCGTTCCAATGACAAGTTTGGGCGAGGTCTGCCCTGGCGCCCACAATACGAAATGAGTCGATTTACGATTTAGGAGATCGGTGTTCATTGTATTCTCTCCCAAGCGGACCCTGTCCGCTCAGTTTACCCGAAGCTGCACCACTCGCGGCGGCCATTCATTGCAAAGATCGCGCCACTATGTGACAAACATCGATAACTGCGATTGAAGCCGGAATGTTCGAATACTTTTCGGTTAGCAGCGCAGCCTCACGAGAGGGGCCGCGGGCTTGTCAAATAGCTATTGAACGCTTCGAATGCCGGCGCAGATCCCGGCAGATACCTGATCTTCCGGGCGCGGCGGGCCGCCTGCGAATCAATCGTTCGACCTCGTGCCGGCGATCGATAACCGGGAAGTTGCCCGGTGTATACCGATAACTGGCGTCAACAGCCCTTCCCACCAGCAACCGGGCAGGAACCCGTCATCGACGTGGGTATCCTGGCAGCCGTCCGGGATTGTCGGAGACTCGGAAAGAGATGATTTCGCCATACGCAAGGCCATGGCTCTATCGTGGTCGCCCAAGGCGATACCTGACGAGAACAGCCCTATCTTCACCAGGAGCTCGCCGAAGTGCACCGACGGCGTTCTGAGTTGCGTTCACATGACCTTTTCGGATTCCTCGGGCGAGCCGTGCGCACGCATAAAACTGTCCCACCTGCGGGCAGCGTCCTGGTCGCGGCCGCGAAGCGCGTGCGAGTAAATGTCCGCCGTCACCCGAACGGAGGAATGGCCCAGTCGCTCCGATACGGTTGCCAGGTCTACTCCGTCCGCCAGGAGGAAAGAGCCGTGAGTGTGGCGGAGCGTGTGCAGGCTGGCCCCCTTCGGCAGCCCCAGCCGTCGGCACAGCAGGGATGCAGTGGACGACACAGAATCTGGCTTTAGTGGCGTGCCATCTGGATTCGCGAATATCAAATTCAGGTCGGCGCGGTAATCTGGACCGAACTGCGCACGGAATTTCAGCTGCTGAGCGCGGTGCGATGCGAGCGACGGCAGAACCGACTCCGGTAGCCCTACTCGTCGCGGTTTCTCCGTTTTCGTGCCTTTGAATGCCAGGACCTGCCGCGTCTGGGTGAGCGATCGCGTGATGACAACCTCGCGGCCCTGAATATCGGACCACCGGAGGGCCAGCACCTCGCCCCGCCGTGCTCCGGTCGCAGCCGCCATTTGCAGGAACATCGGGAAGCACCAGAATGCAGTGGCGGATTTGATGAGCAGGATCTGCTCGGACGGGACCAATGCCATGCCCTCGTGCTTCTTGGGTACGGGCGGCTCGCTGTTCGTCACGGGGTTGCTGGTAACCAGTCCCCACTTGATGGCACGCAGGAAGGCACTGGAAACGACCCCAGCGATGTTGCGAACAGTCTTCGCCGATAGTGGCCGCGGAGTTTTGTCCTTGCGCGTGTGGCCGCCGCTTTCGATTAATCGGCCCCACTCGCGACTGAGGTGCAGTGGAGTTATTTCCTCAAGCGACATGCTCAGGAGCGCCGGATCGAGGCACGCCGCCTGCTCGCGATACCGTTCCACAGTTTTGGGAGCCAACTTCTTTTCAGCATGTTCACGGAGGAACTCGTCCAGGAGCATGGAAAGCGTTTTCGGAATTGGCGCGGCCAGCCCGCAGCCCGCCTTCGCCAAATCGTATTTCTGCTGCTCGTCAACACGACGTTGCGCTTCCGCATCCTCAGCCTCACGCTTAGTAGCGAATCCGAACGCCCTTACTGGGAGAGTTCCGCGCACGGATCCCGGTGGTGAGAATTTGTAGAACCACAGGGCCGTTCCGGACTGGTATTTGCGTTTATAGACCGGCATCAGTTCAACACCATTACCTCTGTGGCGGCGTCAATCTCAAGTCCAGCGCTAACCCGCATTCCGCACGTACGCTCCCACTGCTCGTAAGCGTGGCGCGTAATGATCCACCGGCGGCCCAGCCGGATCCCCGGCATGATTCCCTGCTCCAACATTGCGTACACCGACACTCGACCTACGGTCAACCGCTGTGCGATCTCTTGCACCGACATTCGGGTGCTCCGCCGTTCTTCCCGTAAAGGCGCCGGGCAAGGAGAATTGGGGTCTTCTAAGCGGTCGGCCATGGTGAAACGAATGCAGGCGCTGATTTTCAGTTCTCAGCGGGGCGGAGTCTACAAGGGAAAAGTCAAATGACGCTATTCAACGAATAGCGGCTTATCATTTTGTGCTATTCGACGCATAGAGAGTATTTACTTAGTAAGCATGCACTCTCGGCATGGGTTTTCTTCAAAGCAATCTCTACTTCTTCATGCGGTATCGCAGTTCTCGTTCGGCCTCGAGTTCGACTCGATGCTGTGCATAGCAATGATTAGCCGTTTCCATCAATCGATCTGAGTGGGGTGTAATCAGGTACTCGCCCACTGGCCGTCGCAAGTCCGACGACAGATTTGTGTCGGATGTACTGGTGAGCCAACCAATTTCGCCCAACTCGTTCAGTGCTTTGCTAATCGCATTCGGTGAGTCCACGCCACTAAATCGGGTGATGCCTCGGTAGCTGATCTTGACGAGCAGGTTCCCGTCGCTCAGGTTCTTTGCCCGTGTTCAACCAGAAAGGGCGCAATCGACTGCGTGGCTTCCGAGAGCCTCGTCCAAAGGCCGGATCGAATGAGCACTCCCAGCGGTCCTTCCAGCCCCACGGTCCAGACTGGCCGCATGTCTTCGGTGATGTGCCGCCGTTTTGGAATTGTCGGAACGCAGAATCGTTCTGCGATCCACAATGCGGAATCAGCAACACTCGATTGTCCAAGAACATCCATCACCAGATCGAGTGGTGCCATGGGCTTTGAATCACAACCAAAGCACTTCACCGTGTTATTGGTTTGGCGAATTCCGACAGATGCGGTACGGTCACCATGCTGATGACGTTCTAGGTGCCAGCAGTGAAGATTGCCGCTTTGGCCTTTCCGGAGGTCAAGGGCAGCGGCGACCTCCGCGACTGGGACGCTGCGATTTATAAAGCGCATGTCGGGAATACCTCCTAGTACTACTGGGTCATAAACAGAACATTCTGATGTAGAATTCTTTTGTGGGATCACGCCTCTCCGCGCCAGGCCCACAAGAGAGACGCTTCGCGGCATATAGGGAGGGCCTGGCGAACGCCGCGGGGCACGAAGACCGGCACGCACCCTTGAAGAACTACTGCAAGGGGTTGCTCTTGCCCGGTGAGCGCAAGAGCATTGAGCCGATGGCGGCCCGCTTGGATGCCGA
>JBPCOQ010000227.1:0-7802 GCA_051000095.1 Bryobacteraceae bacterium
CTGGCCCGCGACGCCGGTCCAAAATCGAACCTCCGCGAGACGCGCAACTCCGCCGAGCGCGATCACATCCTACGCGCGCTCGAAGAGACAAACTGGAACGTCTCGGCCGCGGCGCGGGTATTGGGCATGGAGCGGACGAATCTGCACAAGCGCATTCGGGCGTTGGGCCTGGCTCGCGGGCAGCATTGAACTCTGACACAGCTCTGATGGGAGCACTACGCGGAGGCGATGTGGTGTACAGTACCTGGTGGCCGGGAATGCAAAATGGAGAAGACAAGCTAAAATGGATCACCCATGCGGGATTTGGCAGCTTGGCTGATCGCTTTTCTGGTTCTACCGACGTTAGCGCAGGCGAGCCGTCTGCCGATCAAAACTTACACCACGACTGATGGTCTGGCTCGCGATTCCATCCTGTGCATCGTCCAGGACTCTCACGGTTTCCTCTGGTTCTGCACAGCCGAAGGCCTCTCGCGCTTCGACGGATATCATTTCACCAACTATCACACCGAGCAGGGATTGCCAAGCAATGGTGTCACCGATCTGCTCGAAAGCCGTCAGGGCGTTTTTTGGGTCGCTACCTCGGGCGGCCTTGCCCGGCTCGATCCGAGCGGCAGCCGCCCATCCGGATTTCACCGTTACCCGTTGAGCGGAAATGGGGAGACGGCAGTGCCTTCCCTGCTGTATCAAGATCATGACGGTGGAATCTGGTGCGGTACTGACAGGGGGCTTTTTCATCTCGGTCCGAAGGATGCTTCGTTTCGCCGCGTAGATCTGCGATTAACAAACTCAACTGTGACGGCAGTCCTGGTAGATAGCCTGGGAACGTTGTGGGTAGGATCGCCGGACGGACTCTACCGCCGCGATCGGGATGGGACCACCAGGAGCTACACCAGAGTGGACGGCATTTCGAGCGAGGAAACCCTATTCATCATGGGGCTGCTCGAGGACCATGACGGCAGGGTATGGGTGGCGACTAGGGTTGGGCTAATCCGCATAGATGCCGACCCGGGGCAAACTCTCGGACCGCATGCAAGAATCCGTGTGTATACGCCGAAAGACGGCCTTCCTGGCAATCGCATAGAGTCGCTATTCCAGGGCTCCGACGGGACGCTGTGGGTGGCAACCAACGAGGGACTCGCCGAGTGGCGCCCCGGGCAACATCCGGAGAAACACGAATTCCGGAGTTACACAGTTGCGCAAGGCCTAAGCGACAGAGCCGTGGGCGCGCTCGCCGAAGATCGCGACGGGAACCTGTGGATCGGTACGTTCGGCTCCGGCGCGATGAAGGTGGCCCGCAGCGGATTCACCACCTATACCGAGGCGGACGGCGTCCGGTTTACGTCATCCCTAATTGAAAGCCGGCAGGGAGAATTATGCGCCTTCTTCCGCACTGACGCGGGTTTGTTAGTTGCCCGATTCGACGGCACACGTTTTGTTCCGATCCGGCCCAGTTGGCCGAACTCGATCACGTACTGGGGCTGGGGCTCAGAGCAGATCGCGGTCCAGGACCGGGCTGGAGAATGGTGGATCGCCACCGGCAAGGGACTCTGCCGGTTTGCTCGTGTGACGCGCATGGATCAGCTTGCGGGCGCACGTCCCAAGGCCGTCTACACCATGCGCGACGGACTCGCGGACGACAAGATCTTCCGGGTGTTTGAGGATTCTCGAAGCAACATCTGGATTGGCACCGAGTCCGGCCTGGCACGGTGGGATCGCGCCACTGGACGCGTGCATCTCCTGTCACAGTCCGATGGCTTGCCCGCACGCCCCGTGCCTACCGCATTTGCCGAGGACCGTTCGGGCGATCTGTGGGTAAGCCTGTATAACGGAGGAGTGGTGCGCTATCGTGGCGGCCGGTTCGCACCTTTAACAGCCGGCAATGGAGTCCCTGGTTTTCTGAATACGATATTTATCGATTCCGCGGGACGGCTCTGGATCGCCAGCTCGCGGGGTCTGGTCCGAGTCGACGATCCTACCCAGAACCGGGCGCGGTTCATCACTTACGGCCCCGCGCAAGGCCTCTCCAGCAACTACATCGCCGCTGTCACCGAGGATCGTTGGGGACGGATCTATGCAGCGACTGGCCGGGGCGTCGACCGGTTCGAACCGCAGAACGATGGCATCGCCCGCATCAGGCACTACACTGCTGCCGACGGTTATTGCTACAGGCGCGTTGAAATTGGCGTTCCGAGACAGGCAGGGCACGCTGTGGTTTGCCACGTCTCTGGGGGTATCGCAGTATGTGCCAACCTCGGATCGCCAGCAGGCGCCGCCTCCCACGCTGATTACCGGGCTGAGCACCGGAGGCGTTCCGCACCAGCTTTCCGAATTGGGGCAATCGGCCGTTTCGGGACTGAGGTTCTCCCGGAGCCCGTTGCGTATCGATTTCGTGGGCCTTGGATTTTCGCCGGGCGAGTCGCTCCGCTATCAGTACATGCTCGAAGGCGCAGACCGCGATTGGAGCGCGCCTACGGATCAACGGTCAGTCGTATACGCCAGCCTTTCGGCAGGAAGCTATCGTTTCCTGGTGCGGGCGGTCGCAAGCGACGGCACGGTCAGTCCTCAGCCGGCCAGCGCCGCGTTCACAATCCTGCCGCCCGTGTGGCGGAGTTGGTGGTTCCTGAGTATGTGCGGCATGGCTGTAATGCTGATCGTCTATGCTCTGTATCGCTTCCGGCTGGCTCAACTGCTCGCCGTGGCCAACGTAAGAACCCGAATCGCGACGGATTTGCATGACGATATCGGAGCGAGTCTCTCTCAGATTGCAATCCTCAGCGAGATAGCGCAAAGGAGTAAAGATGGGCCGGTGTCGCCGGATCGGACCCAGCTTTCCGAGATAGCTGGAATCTCGCGGGAGCTGATCGATTCGATGGGCGACATCGTGTGGGCCATCAACCCGGATCACGATCATCTCAGCAACCTGGGGTACCGCATGAGGCGCCTCGCCACCGACCTGCTCGGCGGCCAAGAGATCGCTCTCCAGTTCCGGTCTTCCGTCGCCGACCACGATCTGAGAATCGGGGCCAACGTCCGGCGCCAGGTTTACCTGATTTTCAAGGAAGGCATCCACAATGTTGTCCGGCACTCCGGCGCTGGCAGCGTTGCAGTTGAATTCGACCGCGTGCAGGACAGCCTGAGGTTGCAGTTGAGCGACGACGGAAAGGGTTTCGATCCGGCTGCCGGATACGATGGCCATGGGCTGATCAACATACGGAAGCGTGCTGCGGCCTTGGGCGCGAGCTTGGAGTTGCAATCCGCGCCGGGCCACGGCGCCACGCTGAAGCTGATCGTGCGGCTCGAACAGGCGCGGACCCTGGCAGCATTGAGGGGCAACTGAGGCGCGTGTTTCCGATAGGCTGAGAGCTTGGAGAGAAGCGGACCGCCCACGCCCGCGTCTCCCGTCCCGATCAACGTGGCCATTATCGAGGATGACCGCCGTATCCGGGAGGGTCTCGGCACGCTTATCCAGGGTACCGGGGGCTACCGCTGCGCCTCTACATTCCGGTCCATGGAAGAAGCGCTGCTGCACACCTGGAATGAGCTGCCGGATGTGGTCTTGGTCGACATCGGCCTGCCCGGCATGTCGGGTATCGAAGGCCTGACTCTGTTGCGGGAGAAGTACCCCGGCGTGGCGCTGCTGATGCTCACTGTGTACGAGGACGACGAGCGCATCTTCCAGGCGCTGTGCGCCGGCGCGTGCGGCTATCTGCTGAAGAAAACCCCGCCCGCGAAGCTCCTGGAAAGCCTCGCGGAGGTGACCCACGGCGGCGCTCCGATGTCCCCAGAGATCGCCCGGCGCGTCCTCGGCCTGTTCCGGGAGATCCGTCCGCCGGAGCGGGTTGCGTACGACCTCACCCCGCATGAGCTGCGCCTGTTGAAGCTGCTGGTGGAAGGTCACAATTACCAGAGCGCGGCAGCGGAATTGGGTGTCAGCTTCAGCACGATCAACTTCCACATGCAGAACATCTATGGGAAGTTGCAGGTACACTCCAAGTCCGAGGCCGTGGCCAAGGCGCTGCGCCAGCGGCTGGTCAAGTAGCGACTCACAACACTAGCAGTGTTGAGGGGGTAGCCAGAACACCCTCGCTGTACAATCCAATTCACCGGAGATCTGAACTCGATGACTATCACGAAACGTTTCGCCTATCCGATCACGTGTATGGTGCTTTTCGCATTTGAATTTGCCGCTCAGGCGCAGTCGTGGAACAACGTCACGTCGCTATCGACCGGCGCGGAGATCCGTATCGCGGGTCCCCACTCTGGCAGCCTTCGAGGAACGCTGCAGAGCGTGACCGACGATGCCCTGGTGCTGAACTCCAGTTCGGGCACGGAGACGTTCACGCGGCAACAAGTCACGCGTGTCTCCGTGAAGAAGCCAGGCCATCGAGCGCGGAACACGCTCATCGGTCTCGGCGTGGGCGCGGGGGCAGGGCTGGGAATCGGAGCCGCGGCCGATCATTCCTGTGCGTCCAAAGGTTGCTTCTTTGGCCCTAACTTTAGCAAAGCGATCCTCACACCTTTCGCCGCGGGCGTGGGCGCTCTTGTCGGAGCGCTAATACCCTCTGGCAGATGGCGGGAGATCTACAAGCAATGACAAAACGCATCTTGACCCTCATCGTTAGTTTTTCGATTTTTAGCGCTGTGGCCCAGGCCGCGCTGTTTACCTCGATCGTGGTGTATGGTGACAGCCTCTCGGACAACGGCAATCTCTTCGCCGCTACAGGCCTACCAGGAACGCCGTATTTTCAAGGCCGCCGATCAAATGGGCCTGTGGCAGTTGAGCAACTGGCAGCCAGTCTCGGCTCACCCTTGCTGGATTTCGCGTGGATTGGCGCGACCACGGGAGTCGGAAACTACGGCGACGGTGGCACACCGACGAGTCCAGGGTCTTTTCACTTGCCCGGTATGCAGGTTGAACTGGCCGGCACCCAGGGGTTGCTGACCCCTAGCTTAGCTGGAGGTCTGTTTGTGGTTTGGGGCGGCCCCAACGATTTTCTCGCGCCCTCGCCGCTGGACACAACTCCGCAAGCAGTGATCTCTCGTGCGGTCGGCGATCTGGTGGGCATTATGACAACACTGGAGAGTCTGGGCGCTCGGCACATTCTGGTGCCCGGCATGCCCGATCTCGGGCTGACCCCATACTTTAAGAGCTTGGGTCCGGCGGCCGCGGCGCAAGCCTCCGCTCTGACCGACGCTTTCAACAGCGCGCTGCAGTCCAGTCTTCCGCGCGGAGTACTTTACTACGACACTGCATCACTGTTGCGCTCCATAGTTGCCAGCCCGTCATCTTACGGTTTTACCAACGTAACGGACCCCTGCTTTAATGGAACGACGGTATGTCCCAATCCCGGCCAGTATGTGTTCTGGGATGATTTTCATCCGACGACAGCGACTGATGCGTTGGTTGCGAAAGGGTTCCAGCAGGTGGTTGTGCCAGAGCCAGGCACCTTCAGCATGGTTGCAGGCGCTGTTCTCATTCTTGCAGTATTCTCCACCAACCGGAGGAGGAGGCTCTCCGCCGCCGCATTCCTTCTGGTCCTGCTTGCTCCGGCAGCGCATGCTCAGACGAGCGGGAAAAAGAAAGTCGGCAAGCAATCCGATCTGCCTCGATTCACATATCCTGTGACCGGCTCGGCTTCAGAGCTCGTGCAGGCCGACGCAGCCACCTTCAACGCCTTCGCGATGAAGGTGAAAGGCGATCTCGAATCCATCTTCCGGGACTACGACATTGAAGATAAGGCGACGCTGCGAACGTTGTTGGAGGCAAAATTGGACCTCCAACAAATCACGGGTGAAAACGAAGCTGCTCTGGAAACAGTCGCCTCTTTCCTCAAAGTACAGGAGAAGCCGGCTGATCAGCTCACCGCCGCGCTTTTCCCAAGGTCGATGCTTCAAGCCGCGGTGGATTCAAAAAGCACGAGTGGCCCCGCTTTCGAAGAAGCATTCAGGAAGCGCTTTCGCCAAGCTGTGGATCCGCTGCCGTGGAATATGGCGCAAGATTTGATGAAATCCTGGCTTGCCTCGACCAGAACCTTCACCAAAGCCATGCTCGTAGGTGAAATTAAGACCCAACTGGATCCAGCGGTTCAAAAATCCGGCGTGCTGGACAACGAGCAAGCCTGGGATCTGATCGCAGAGAGAGCCGGATTGCAATTCTACTTTCCGCTGAAAGATGCTGTCGGCGATATCCTCAGCCGCTACATCGTAGCCCACAACCTGCAGCAACCCGACATCTGGAAAGCTCGCGAGGTGACGTTGACCGCGGACCAGAAGCTGACACCGGTATTGATCGGTATCTGGGATTCAGGCGTCGATCTGTCCTTATTCGGCGATCAGGTATTTAGCGATCCGCGTCCCACCGTCAGCGGCAACCATGGATTGGCGTATGACGATAACGCTAATCCCTCAACATCCTGGATCTACCCGCTCACGCCGGCTCAGGCGCAACGCTATCCGGGCTTTCGCGAGCAACTGAAAGGCTTCGACGACTTGAAGAATGGGATCGACTCGCCCGAGGCGAGAGTTCTCCAAGAGCGAACCGGCACGCTGAGTGCCGACCAATTCCATGCGCAGGAGGAACTGGACCGGGTCTTGGACCATTACGTCCATGGAACCCATGTGGCCGGCATCGTCGCGCGTGGTAATCCGGCCGTTCGTCTGGTAGTGGCGCGCTTCCATGACGACGTGTACCTGCCGTTCCAGCCCACACCGGAATGGGCGCGCCGCATAGCCGCGGACTTCCAGAAAATATCCGATTATTTCCGCACCCGCAACGTCCGGGTTGTAAACATGAGCTGGATAGTCGATCCCCAGGAATTCGAGACGTGGCTTTCCAATACCGGTGCGGGCGCTGACCCAGCAGAACGTAAGCGTCGCGCCGTAGAGGTATTTGGCATCTGGCACGACGCCGTGGAGAGTGCAATCAAGAATGCCCCAAACACCCTGTTTTTCTGTGCCGCGGGCAATAGCAATGGCAATGCAGGATTCGTCCAAGGTGTGCCGGCTTCCCTGCGGCTACCGAACCTGGTAACAGTCGGGGCTGTGAACCAGGCGGGGGACGAGACCTCGTTCACCAGCTACGGCGACACCGTTGTGGTGGATGCAAATGGATTTGACGTTGAGAGCTATTTTCCGGGCGGCTCCAAGATGAAGCTGTCCGGCACCTCCATGGCTTCGCCCAACGTCGCCAATCTTGCCGCCAAGCTATTCGCGCTCGGTCCGTCGCTGACACCGGCGCAAGTAATCGACCTGATCAAGAAGGGCGCAACCGGGACCGAGGATGGTCGGCGCCACTTGATTGACCCGAAGCGCTCCGTAGCATTGTTGCAAGCCAGCAAGTCGACCAAGTAACATCACCCGGCGCTTCGAAGCATTGGGGTTTGGAGTCGCAGATTTCCGCGGCCATAGCGAACGAACACACAATGACTTGGTGGCTCAAAGCCCACAC
This sequence comes from Bryobacteraceae bacterium, assembly GCA_051000095.1. Lineage (GTDB taxonomy): Bacteria > Acidobacteriota > Terriglobia > Bryobacterales > Bryobacteraceae > JBBSHP01. Next base: position 7,448 of record JBPCOQ010000227.1, read on the forward strand.
GTTTCTTGGCATGTTACGAAATCGATCCATAAATCGCCTGTCCTCCGAGCCGATGGCGGTGGCAGTAGCGGCAGCCGCGTCCTCGGCTTCGACGGCAGCCTCGACGGCGGCTCTCTCCACATTGCTCTGCCATCCCAACTCGCCGTGGCCGGCTATACCGTGGTTGCCAATTGCCCGACTACACCCGGCGACAGACTGACCGCCGACTCAGTACCGCTCGAGGTCCGGCTGGCCCGCGACGCCGGTCCAAAATCGAACCTCCGCGAGACGCGCAACTCCGCCGAGCGCGATCACATCCTACGCGCGCTCGAAGAGACAAACTGGAACGTCTCGGCCGCGGCGCGGGTATTGGGCA
>JBPCOQ010000233.1:0-9534 GCA_051000095.1 Bryobacteraceae bacterium
AAGGCTGGTGGCGGCTCTCGCTTACCCGCGCTTCCCACCAGGTGATGTCGGCCGACTGGTTCGCAACAATGGGACTCGTGTCTCTGGTTCTCAAGTATGATTCGTTACGACATTAGAAGAAACCGCCCTATACATCCAAGTACGTACGGGTGGTGTGGGAGGACGGGGCCGCGAGGTCCCTCCTACCCGATTGTTGCACTTAGACGAAGACCCCTAATGTTTCAATTCCGTCTTTGCCCGGCCGCCGGGCAGAGAAACACTCATCTCGCCGCTCTGGGCTAGTAAGAAATGCGGGATAATACTCTCCGAAATGCGTCGATTGCCGGTTCTTGCGCTCCTCTGCCTCCCGCCCGCGCTGTTCGCGGCGAAACCACTCGAAATATTCTTTATCGATGTCGAGGGGGGCCAAGCCACTCTGATCGTGTCGCCGTCGGGACAGTCGATGTTGATCGATACGGGCTGGCGCGGCTTTAACGGTCGCGATTCAGATCGGATTGCGAAAGCCGCGAAAGCCGCCAAGGTCAAGCAGATCGATTATGTTGTGATCACACACTATCATCGAGATCACGTCGGCGGAGTGCAGCAATTAGCGGACCGCATGAAGATTGGAACCTTTGTCGATCACGGGCCGAACAGGGAGGATTCGAAGGTCACCAAGGAAGATTACGCCGATTACGAGAAGGTGATTGCGCGAGGCCAGCATTTGGTGGCCAAGCCCGGTGATAGCATTCCACTCAAAGGGGCAACGGTTCAAGTAGTCACAGCCGATGGCGAGCATATTCAATCCGCTCTGGCGGGCGCGGGGCAGCCCAACCCCCTATGCGCTTCGGTCCAGAAGAAGGAAACTGACGCCTCGGAAAATGCGCGCTCGCTTGGAACGGTGTTGACGTTTGGTTCGTTCCGGTTCGTCGACCTGGGCGATCTGACCTGGAACAAAGAGCTGGAGCTGGTCTGTCCCAATAACCTGATCGGGCGCGTGGACGTCTATCTGACCTCACATCATGGACTCGCGCAATCGGGCGATCCAGCCTTGGTGCAGGCTCTCCATCCACGGGTCGCAATCATGAACAACGGGGCACGCAAGGGCGGCGATCCATCAGCCTGGCAGATCGTGAAGGATTCGCCCGGCCTGGAAGATATCTGGCAACTGCACTATTCCGTAGCAGGCGGCAGCGAGCACAACGTGCGGGACAGCTTCGTCGCGAATGTGGATGAGATCGGGGATGAGGGCAGCTATCTGAAGCTGACGGCTCAGCCGGATGGATCGTTCACGGTTTACAACTCGCGGAACAAATTTGAGAAAAGCTATTAGCCGCGAATGGACGCGAATGCACGCGAATGAAAACCTCACAGCCCTAGCCGGCGGTCCAGGTCCACGGTGATTTGGGGCAGGCGGTCCGGGTTAGCCAGGACATTGCGGAGGTCTCCGTATTCGGCGGAGAGCAGTTCCGCGGCTGCCAGCGCTAGACTATACGCGGCACGGGCGTGTTGGGCGTTCATGCGGGACCAGGTCTGGCCCATGTTCTCGAGGCGCGGGAGCGCGTGGGACGCGGCCATGCGCCTGATCTGCTCACGCTCCGCTATCGAGAGCGTATCGCCCGAGAGTTTCTGGGCGATACCTTCCTGGAGCCACGCCGGCCAGTTTGCCGAGATATTCGCCAAGCACGCATGGACCAGTTCGTGAGCCAGGACGCGGCGGTCGGCGCCCGGGAACGATACTCGAATCCGGCCGTCAAATTGGCCAGCGCTCCATTCCACGGCGTCGGTCGATTTCAGGTATGCCTTCCTGCTTTGGACAATTGCGGTAACACGCTCACCGGTGGGGCACCCCAGGGCCATCGAGATGCGAGTAAACTCCTCATCGAGAATCGAAACCATGGTTCGGGCCGTCTCCTGCGGTAGGGTATCGCTCTGGTAATGCAAGGCCACGCGCATACCATAGAGGCTTTCGCCGCTCGCAAGGTCCGAATCGGGCGCGCGCCGTTTGGGTGGAGGCAGCGTTGCAAGAATCTCAATCGAGGAAGGCGGAGCATTGCGGCGCTCACGCTCGAACTGCTCGGTTCCGCTGAGGGAGGCTCCGGACACATAGCCCTCAACGCGTTTCCCGTCTATGATGGCGGCGATCTTGTAGCAGTCGGAACCATCCGAAACCGCGAACCGAAGCTCGACTGGCGTGCCCGCGGGCAGGGTTGCGACTATAGCCTCTTCACCGGAACAGCCGCTCCGCACAGCGGCGTGGTCCTGCGCGACGGCCACGATGGAGAAGAGCAATGCCGCTGTGAGCACGCTCTTCTCATCGGCGGAATCCCCCGGAAGCTTAGAACGTCAGTTTCGCAGCGAGTTGAATCGATCGATTTCCGGTAGCGGTCGTGATGTGTCCAAAACTGGCGTTCGTAATATCCGTGTTGGGCTGATTCCATTGCGGCGTGTTGACGATGCTGAAGCCCTCACCCCGAATTTGCAGCTTGAATCGCTCCGTAAGCTGAAAATTGCGGAACAGGGTTGCGCCCAAATCCCAGTATCCCGGACCGTCGATAAAGTTTGGACCCAGGTTGCCGAACTGGCCGGCGGGTGGTTGCGAAAAGCAGCCTGTAGTCACGGTTGCGCTGCAAATCGTGGTGTCAAACCAGGTCTTGTCTTTGCCATCCCCATACAGGATTTTGAGAGGACCGAAGTGATTCACGGTATTCTGATTCCCTGGCGCCTTCAAGCCGGCTGATGGAGCGGGAAACGCTATCGTTCCGCCATTGTTGCCCAGAGGCGCGCCGCTCGAAATTGTCAGGATGCCGCTTACCTGCCAGCCGCCCAGAACCCACGCCCCCGGCCCGGATTCCAGGTGGTGCCTGCCCTTCCCAAACGGCAGGTCGTACACGTAGCTCTGCACAAAGAAGTGCTTGCGGTCGAAATTGAGGCGCTGCCAGTTGCGCCGCGGATTGATATAGAATTCCAGCCCGGAGTCTTCAGACTGATAGCCCAAGGCCTTGCTGTAAGTGTAGGCGGTGGTCAGTGAGAAGCCGCTCGAGAAGCGGTGATCCAGTTTGCTCTGCAGGCTGTGATACGCCGAGCTATATCCAACGTAGCGCAGCTCGGTGCTGGCCTTCCTTCCGAAGGCCGCGAATTCCGGCTGGCCCTGGATATCCGCGCCAAGCGTCGTGGAAGCGTTCAGATTAAAAACGGCCGGCTGATCCACTCCATGATTTCCGACATAGGCGACATCCAGCACCAGGTTCCAAGGTAGTGTCCGCTGGATAGCGAAGTTCCACGATTCCACATACGGCTCCCGGAAGTGCGGGTTGACCACGAAATAAGTCGAATTCGGATCGGTGTTGGTGACGATCCCGTTCGAGGGAATCACCGCGGCGGCGAAGGGCGGGAAGCCTGCCTGGAACGTGGCCGGTTGCCCGTTTGGCAGGACAGCCGGGCAGAAGGTGCAGTTGCCGCTAAAGGTGTTGTTCTGCTTCACCGGGTAGTTGTACGCATAAGTATTGTCCGGGAACGGAGCGTAGCTGATTCCAAAGCCGGTGCGGATCACTGTCTTTTCATTCAGCCGGTAGGCGGCTCCCAAGCGCGGACCGAAATCCTTGTAGTGCCTGTCCAGACCCAAATCGGATGGATTGCCGCCCACTCCCGCGATCACCAGCGTGTTGTTTGTCGGATTGTACTGGGAAAAGCCGGCGGTGTGGGCTGGAGTGGCGGGAGGATAAAACTCCCAGCGAAGTCCCAGATCGAGCGTCAGCTTGGGCGTGACCACCCATTTATCCTGCGCGAAAGCAAAGAACTGCCAAGCCCGGTAGGCGGGGAATGCGACGGGATAATCGCGGCCTTCATCCGACGGCACATCCAGTAAAAAACTGGCGAAAGAGTTGCCGAAGCTGGTTAAGGCTCCTGGAACGGACGTCTGGGAGACTCCAAAGTGAATCCTGCCGCGTGGATTGAATGTCTGCGTCTGCAGCAAGTCATCGCGGAGCCGGCGCAGGTCGATGCCCCACTTAAACGTGTGATTACCCTTCGTTTTCGTCCAGGTATTCACAAATAGTACGTTCGATTCCGCCCGAATCCAGGGAAGGCTCGCTGAGAATCCAATGAAGGGATCGCCGAAAGTATCGAGCGCAATTTGCGGCGGCCCGCTGGTCCACGGAATTCCATTGATACCGGGAATCCCCAGCGCGTCCGCCGTGTTCATACCGTATCCAACCTGCTGGGCGTCGTTGCGGTAGCGGTTCACGCCGAATCGCGCCTCCGTGATCAGGGTCGGCGAAAAGATCCGGTTGTAGTTGATGGCGCCGCTATGCGTTCCTTGGACTCCGGTGCCTTCGAAACCATTACCGCCAGTTCCGCGCGGTCCCCCGTAAATCCCGTAAACCGAAGCGTCGAAAGAGACCGGGCGCGAGAAGCTGTAGCGTACCGAAAAACGATCCTTATCGCTCTGGTTATGATCCACCTTCACATCAAACTGGTCGGTGTTGCGGTAGAAAGGGCTGTTGACGAAGTAATTCTGCGTCAGGCCAGGAAGGTTAGGCAGGGGGATGATGCTGAGGATTTTTGCAGAGACTGGATTGATGCGGTCTAAGGGGATCTGATTACCAATAAATTGCGAGCGGCCCGCTCCCGTCGCTTGGTTTCCGGTGTTCGGATCGTAAATCGGCTGGGTCGCTACGCTCAGGTTGCCGATTCGCTCAGCCGCCGTGGGCACCGTAAGACGATCGTTGTTCGAGCTGTGATCTTCAATGCGCAGGTAGTCGCCGAAAAAGAATGTGCGGTTCTTGATAATTGGACCACCCACCGTGCCGCCGAAGTAGTTGTAAGTAAAGTGCCCACGCGCGGCATCGAAGAAATTACGAGCGGATAGAGCGCTCAGGCGATTGAATTCGTAGGCTGAGCCGTGGATCTGGTTACTGCCGGATTTCAAGATCACGTTGATCGCGCCTCCCGTGGCGCGGCCGATCTCCGCATCGTAATCGCTAGTTGAAATATCCACGGTTTGAATCGCTTCAAGCGGTGGAATCAGCACCTGTAACAATCCGGTGCGCTCATTGTCATCCACCCCCTCCAGCTCCAGATTGTTGCCAAGCCGGGACTGGCCATTGAATCTGGTCGCCAGACTCACCTGTGGATTGAAGAAAGCCGAATGCTGCGATTCGACTTTCGCGGCGCCCGGCACAAGGATACTTAGGTTCTGGAAATTGCGATTGCCGCCCAGCGTCAGGTTTTCGAGCACCTGTGCCTCTATCTTCCGGCCCGTATCCGCGCGTTCGGTTTGGAGGGCAGGGGCTTCCGCGGTGACGTTGACCGTCTCAGTAACTTCACCGGGTTGCAGGACCAGATCGATTCGAACGCTGGTGTTCACGATGACATCTATACCCGCCCGAGATGCGCGCTTAAATCCGGCCTGTTCGGCGGTAACGGTATACGTTCCAGGCGGCAGGTCCGCGAACGTGTAATTACCGCTCTCGTTTGTCGGCGCGGTGCGGTTGATCCCGGTATTTACCTCGGTAGCGGTGATCTTCGTGTTCGCCATGGCCGCTCCGGAAGCGTCCGTTACCGTACCGACCAGAGTAGCGCTTACGGCTTGGGAATACGCCGCTGGTGAAAACGCCAACACCAGGCAAAGCAGAGCACACATCAAACGGAGATGTTTCATCCTAGGACCAACCCCCTTGTTCCAGAAGGATAAGCTGAACAGATCGTTTTGTCAATCTGCCGGGGGTGGGTTGGGGAACTAAAGGAGTACTAAAGGTGGGAAACTTGAAGTTCGGTGCGGCCTCTTTCGAGACCGCACCTAAGATTGAAACGGCTAGGCCGTCCGTCGAATCACCGCGTGATAGATGACCAGCACCAGTATCGCTCCGATTACCGCGACGAGAATGCTGTAGAGATTGATGCCCGAGACTCCCTGAGCGCCAAACATCGAAAATAGCCATCCTCCGACCACCGCCCCGACGATACCGAGGATGATGTCGAGGAAAATACCTTCACCACTTTTATTCACGATCTTGCTGCCGATGAAACCGGCAATGAGACCCAGAACGATCCAAGCTAGAAATGACATACGCTTCCTCCTCCTGATTGTAGATTGCGGCCCTTTTAGGATCGCGACATTCGAGACATGATTAACGCGAGCGAACCGGCTCCCAGTGACTGTACCAGGGTGGGATGCTGCGCATAGAAGTTACTGGCTTGTTCGATAATCGACGGGTTCTGCTGATGAGCATGCTCCGCGATCTGCTGCACAGCTTCCGGCGAAACCTGCCGCGCCTGCTCGGGCGTAACCTGGGGTTGTGATCCGCCGCTCCGAAGCATCCCGGATAGCCCTCCCAACAAGCCGGAAGATAACAAACCCGGTCCGGCCGCGCCGATCAGTTGATTCAGGATACCCGCGCGCTGCTGATCATTGGAGTTTCCAAACAAATTCCCGATCATCTGCCCAAAGGGTGGAGTCTGATCGGAACGGAACGCGTCCGCCAATCCGTTTGCCAAGTGGGTAGACGGCGCATTCTGAGCCACTTGCTGAAAATCCTGGGTGACGTTCGGGGGCGGATTCGAGGCCGAAGCATTGGTGTATCGCTGTAATAAGTTGGTCAAGTCGGGAATTTGCATACGCCTTGAGCCTAACTCTGCACTTACAAGCCCAAACCGCGGAAGATGAAGAATTCCGAAAGCTTATCATGATCGGGTACCGGAACGCTAAGGTTCACCCGGTAATTTTTCCAGTATTCACAGACTTCGAACAGCGATTGTGGTTATGTCGTCGATTCGGAGTGTTTCCCGGACCACAAAGGGTTCGCCGTACTTTACCCCGATCAGGTTCCCATAGAAGCGAGCGATGCCTGCCAGGCGGTCTCGTATTTCGGTTTGACTGGGGAAGAGCTGAGTAGCATCGTGCTGTTCGCCATATTGCGATTCATAGCTGAATAGAGCCGCCATGCGCCGTTCGAATTCCGCCGAAATGTCCACGACAAAGGAAGGCGTGACATTGGCGTACAACGACGAGTAGAGGATCTTATCCGGGCGGTGGGGCTCGGTCGAGTCATCAAGTTTACGAAGACCAGCCAGGAAACAGGCCTCGTATCCGATTTCGCTGGCGCGGTAATGGTCGGGATGACGACCCTCCCAGTAAGGCAGCACCACCACGCGCGGACGCAGGTTGCGGATCTCGCCGGCCAGGCTCATGCGTACACTTGAAGTATTCTCGAGCCGCGCATCCGGCAAGTGCATATTACCGCGCCAGGCTAGCAGCATGTGGGACGCGGCGATCTCCGATTCTTTGACCCGGATCTCGGGCGTGCCGCGGCTGCCCATATCCCCGGCCGTGAGATCGAGAACTCCCGTGCGGTAACCCATGCCGGCCGTGCGGATCAGGGCTCCTCCGCAGGTCTGCTCGACATCATCGGGGTGGGCAGCGATCGCCAATACATCCAGTGCTCTCACCGCCTGTTAGCTCCAGCGGAATCGCTGCCGGTTGGGTATCAACATCACCAGTAACATGCCGGCCACGAAGCCGCCCACGTGCGCAAACCAAGCCACATCGCCTTTCGACACCTGCGAGTATCCGATCGACCCGAAGCCGCTGAAGAACTGGATAGCAAACCAAAAGAGAAGCAGGAAAGCCGCCGGAATGTCAATCGTCGTTATAAAGAAGAACCATACCAGAGTGACGATGCGTGCGTGTGGGAATTTAATTAAATACGCGCCCATCACTCCCGCGATCGCTCCGCTTGCTCCCACCGTGGGAACGGGAGAGTACGGATTCAGCAGAATATGCGCCAGGCCGGCGATGATACCGCACGCCAGGTAGAACATCAGGAAACGCGCGTGTCCGAGCAGGTCTTCAATTCCCTTGCCAAAGATCCACAAAAACCACATATTCCCGGCGATGTGCAGAAAACCGCCGTGAATAAACATGGATGTAATTAATGAGGAGAAGTGGAAGCGATCCGGTACAATTCCATAAGCCAGGATAAAGCGATTTAGGCTTAAGCCGCCTGGATTGTCGTAACTCGCTTCATTGGGCATTGTGACTTCAAACAGGAACACGAGTACGTTAACAAGAATGAGTACGAGCGTAACCGTGGCTGGCGAGTAAGTCCGCTCGGAGGAACGCAGCGGGATCATGAAGCTCGCAATTCAAAGTCGCGATTTCGCCGGCGCTCTCCACGCGCAATGAGCGCCTTGGCGTCCGCGATTGTCGAAATGCCCCCGCGCGCCCCCAGTGCCGTGCAGTTTAACGCTGCCATGGCATTTGAAAATTCCAGTGTTTCGCGCATCGGCATATTCTGGAGAACAGAATAACAGAAGGCCCCGTGAAACACGTCTCCGGCACCGGTTGTATCGGCGCAATTCACGACAAAGGCGGGCGAATAGATGAATCGGCCGTCCACGCGAGCAAGCGCGCCGTGAGCGCCCAGCGTCATGGCCGCGACCCGAATATGATATTCGTTTTGAATCGTTTCCAGAGCTTTGAACGGATCGCGCTGGTTGGTCCATTGCACCGGAAATTCGGAGCTGGCGACCAGGTAGTCAACGTTCGGTAGTACTCGATCGAAGCCGTGATAGATGGTATCGACGTCCACTGTAACCGGAATCTTGTGCTGGCGTGCAATTTCAGCCGCGCGCGCCACCGCGTTTGTATCGTGGCCGTCAATGTGGAGAAGACGCCCGCCGGTGATCTGTTCGGGCCGGATGCTCTCGGGATCCAGACGCAGACAGTCATCCCGCCGCCACAACACAGTGCGCTCCCCGGTGCTGCGGTCGATCAGGATATAGGCGGATTGGTTTGGACAATTCTTGCGGATCTGCACATCTTCGAGATCGATGCCGCTCAATCGCAGGCTTTCCATTTGGATCCGCCCACGCTCGTCATCGCCGACGGTTCCCACGTATTTGACTCGCAGCCCGAGGTGGGCGCAGGCTACCATGGCGCTCGCAACCTGGCCTCCCGGGCTCAGGATCTCCTCGTCGAAAGCAACCTTGCCGGCGTATGCGGGAAAGTGGGAAAGCAGGATCAGCGTATCGGTAGCGTTTAGCCCGACACCCACAACGTCGAATTGGGGCATTAAAGACAGGAGTAACACAGACATTCGTGTCTGTGTTGCACTTAAAAGATGATCCCTGACGCCGACATCGTAATCGCAGGCGGTGGACCGGGTGGCCTCGCGGCCGCGGCTGCGGCGGCAAGCAAGGGCGTAACGGGCTCGCCCACGCGGACCTCGGGCGGTAGTTTCATTCAGGACATCGCGGCCTTCGGCATTCCGCTGCATCTCTGTCATGCGGGAGTAACACAGCGCGCCTTCGCCGCAAACTGTGGGGCAGGCGATCGGGCTTTGCCGCCTGCCGGACGACCCGGTGTTTGGGTCGCCTGCAACCGCGGCTGGACGTAGACAGCAAGACTCTCTGCGCTACAGTGGCGAAATCGTCGCGCCGCGCAAAGAAACGAAGATTTAGTAACACAGCGCGCCTTCGCCGCAAACTAATGAGAGTGGAAAAGTGGCGTTCTCCTTTTGTATGATCGTGTCTCTAAGATTTCAAATCAACAAG
>JBPCOQ010000177.1:0-38283 GCA_051000095.1 Bryobacteraceae bacterium
ACTTCCTCACCGCGCCGATAAAATAGCTAAGCTGGCTCCGCTCGGGGTGAAAGTCGTCAAACTTGCTGCCAGCGGCGTTTCAGAAGCAAACAACACAAGAAGAACGGACGACGACGATGAGGTCAGACGGGCAAAACAGCTTGACGCGGGTGGTGGCGGAAACAGCAGAACAAAACTGGCTTCAAAAAAGAGACGCGTCTCACGGTGCTCTCAACATCACCGAACCCCGTGTTTATGGGGCCTTGCCAGCATCCAGGGAACGCTCTCCTGGAAATGTACCCACAGATTCCTCGGACGAGGCAATTTTATTAGACTTCTGCACCGCCTGCCAGGAGCGGCGCTCCGTCGATCTAGACGCGCTATCGGCGAAGAAAATACCTCACGACGGTTCCTCAATGCACACGGGATCGCACGTCCTTCAAAAGCGCTCGCGCTTTCGCGGCATCTTTTTCCCCGAGCGGAGTGGTCTGATTCCCGGCGAGTATCCGATCGCCAGCCTCGGCATGCGGCAATGCTTCGCGGTAACGGCCCTGGCCCGCCAGCGCCGCGCCCATCAACCAGCGGACCAGGCCATACCTGCGATCGGTAGACGGCAGCTTGCCTTGCAGAGTATCCATCATGGCCAGCACCTCCGCCGCGAGCCGTTCCGCATCCTGATACCGGCCGGCTTCGAAGTAAGCCAGGCCCAAGTAGCTCAACTCCGTGTAGAGACTGGGACTGTGGACCGGGTAGGCTCTCCTCCACGCGGGCAGCGCACTTTCGAGCGGCGGAAGAGCCTCCTGCCAGCGGCCGGCCCGTGCCAAAGCCCCCGCCCAATAGGCGGCCGCCGCGAGCGTACCCCGGTCTTCCGGGCCAGAGCAACGCAGCGAGGCTTCATAGGCTTGGCGATAAAGCGGGATGCTCTCGGCTTCGCGGGCCTGCCACAACCGGACATTGCCCAGCCCCTCGAGAACATCCGCCTGATTGCATAGGGCCAAAGGATCCTGGCGATACAGTCGCAACGCTTCCTGGTACTGTTTTTCCGATTCGTCCAAACGTCCTCGCGCCGCCAGAGCGGCCGCCAGGTAAGCGGTCATCTCTCCGATCTCGTGCGGCGGCAGACCATGGGCGCGCGACTCCTTGACCGCGAACTCCCACAATCGCAGGTTTTCCTCCGTGCGCCGTCCCAGATTTTCCCGGACCAAAGCATAACTCCCGGCCCCCAGTACGCGCGTGCGCGGAGGCACTCCCCTCGTGCGCGAAAGATCGAGGGCCTGCGCCGTGCGCGACAAAGCCGCGTCGAAATCGCCTTCCTGTCGCGCAATATCGCCCAGATAGACCTGCGCCTCGGCTTCCGCTCCGGCGTCGCCGGCGGATTTAGCGCTCGCCTCCACCTGTTCATAAACCTGCCGGGCATCGGTCAAATCGCCGTTCCAGAAAATCGATTCGCCCAATGCCAATTGCGCTTGCCGTAAATCCGCGGGGTCTTTGATGTAAGTGGGGAGCACCTGGAGTCCCAATTGCAAAAACTCGCGCACCGTCGCGGCCGGTTTTCCGGTGAAATTCGAGTTGGCCATCTTGAACAGCCGGTATAGAAAAGCCTGCATGCGGAGCGCCCGCTGGCCTTCGCGCACGGCCTGTTGTTGACCCCACCAGGCGTAGCCGAGCGCGGCGCACAAGGCGATCAGCATCACCAGCGAAGCCGCCACTTTGCCACTGTTCCGGCGCACGAATTTGCGCGCATGGTAAAAAGTGGTTTGACGTTGCGCCAGAACCGGCCGGGCATCCAGATACCGCTGGATGTCGTCGCTCAAAGCATACACGGAAGCATAGCGATCCAGCGGTCGCGGACTCAGGCATTCTCGGACAATCGTCGAGAGGTCGCCCGCCAGCAGCGAACGCAAACGGCCCTCCGTGATGCCGCGCTTTTCCGCGGCCGCGCTAGTTACGGCGCTATCCAGACGGGCCGGCTCTTTCTCTTCCACGGCCCGCTCGATCATGGCGGCCAGGGATGCTTCGCCACTGGGACGTTGGCCGGCCAGCAGCTCGAATAGAATCACGCCCAGGGAGTACACGTCGCTGGCGGTAGTGATGGTCTCGCTACGCAATTGCTCCGGGCTTGCGTAGCTCGCGGTCACTGGCATTGTGGCGGTGACCTGTCCATCCAGCTCTATCAGTTTGGAGGTACCGAAATCCAGAACCTTGGGAGTCCCTTCCAAGGTAACCAGGATGTTCGAGGGCTTTAAATCCAGGTGAACCACCAGATTGCGATGCGCGTAGTCCACCGCTTCGCAGATCTTCAGAAAAAGCCGGAGCCGCTCATCGACGCTCAGTACCCTGTCGTCGCACCAGACATCCAGGCGCTGGCCTTCTACATACTCCATCACCAGGTAAGGCTGGGCGTCTTGGTGAACACCGGCATCCAGCAGGCGCGTGATGTTCGGGTGATCGAGAGAAGCAAGGATGCACTGCTCGCGGTGAAAGCGCTCGAGGAACGAGGGTCCCGTGCCATGTGGCGAGAGCACCTTCAGGGCGGCCCGCTGGATGATTCCGGAAGCATTTCGTTCAACCAGGTAAACGGTGCCCATTCCCCCGGAACCGAGGCGTTTTATCACCACATACGGGCCGATACTGCCAAGCTGATAATCTGAGGAAGCAGTGACGATGCATACCGCCGCTTGTTCTTTTTCAGCGGCCCGCACCAGGTCGAGAACGCGATTGCGGAGATCGGAATCCGCGCATCGGTCACGGAGGATTCGCTCGCGATCCTGTTCCGGGACCGCCTCCGCTATGTGGAACAAGGCTTGCAGTTGGACCCAGTGCGCCGCGTCCGATTCCATGTATGCTCTCCCTTGCGAATTTCAGGCATCTGTCAGGTTCGCGTCGAATCCGCGGAATTCGCCTCAATTTTGACGGGGCCGGAGCCGGTCGTACAACCAGCCTCGCGCGAATTTTAGCTCACGGTCCACGGTGGCCTTGGATGTCGCGAGCAATTCCGCGGTCTCGCCGGCCGTAAATCCAAGGAAGAAGCGCAACTCCACCATCCGGCATTTCCGCTCGTCAATCTGCTCCAACTCATTCAAGATACGGTCCAGGTCCAGCATTTCCGGACTGGCCGCGTTCACCCAGGCGAGATCGTCGTGGAGCGGAACAGCCATGGCCTGAGACCGTTTTTGGCGGCCTTCAAAGCGAGCTTGATCGACTAGAACGCGGCGCATCAGGCGCGCCGCAAGGCTGAAAAAATGGACGCGATCTTCGAAATGCAGCCGCTGTTGCAGGATCAGCTTCAGGTAAAACTCATTCACAAGGCTGGTGGGTTGCAGAACGCCGCCCGGCCGCTCGCCCCGAAACAGCGCGTCGGCGATGCGGCGAAGTTGTGGATAAATAAGCTCGAACAGCGGTTCCGAAGCGGAGGAATCGCCCGCCCCCCACTTGCGCAGGAGCACCGTAATATCGCCTGGTTCCGCCAAGATGCCCCGGCATCAGTATAGTCTGATTTCTAACGGTGAGGCATTTGTCTCTCGATTAACGCGTCTGGATCGGAGGATTCACTTGCTATATCGGCTCTTCGCAGTCATCTCTCTTACCTCAGTCGCCGCCTGGGCCGACGCTCCCACGGTTGCGTCCGTGTTGAATTCCGTCGATTTCAGCACGAACCTTTCCCCCGGAGTGTTGGTCGCCATCTACGGCACTAACTTCGGAAGCTCGACCTCCGGCGTGTCGATTTCCGTCGGAGGAAAGCCGGGTTTCATCTCAACCGTAACGCCGAATCAGATCAACGCACAGATTCCGTTCGAGGTGCCGCCCGGCCCAGCCAACCTGATCGTCACCGTAGCCGGCACGGCATCCGCCCCGCTCGCCATTACACTTGGCAGTGTGGCGCCCGCGTTCTTCACTGTGAACGGCACCGGCAGCGGCACCGCATTGTTCACAACGACCGCCAGCGTCCCGTTAACCTCAGCCGCACCTGCGAAACCTGGTGATACCGTCATCGCGTATCTGACCGGCTTGGGAGTGACCAACCCTGCCACCCCGACCGGTCCCGCGCCGGCCGTTCTAGCAACTCCCGTCGCAACCCCCACCCTTATGGTAGGTGGTCAGCCTGCTTCCATCGTTGCGACGAGTGTAGCCCCGAACCAGGCGGGTTTGTATCAAGTGGCCTTCAAAGTGCCAGCCGGTGTCCAAGGTTCCGCGCCGATTGTCCTCTCCATCGGTGGCAAGACAACCGGCGCCTACGATCCCAAGAGTCCGATTACTTTCCCGGTATTTGGGATTAGCTCCATCGTCAGCAACGCCTCCTTTGGCTCGGCGGGAACAACCACCGCCGGCTCGATCGTCAGCCTTTTCGGAAATGGGTTCGGCACTACCAGCCAGACCACGGGATTTCCATCCACCACGTTCCAGGGCGTATCGGTGACATTCAATGGCACTCCTGCGCCACTGTTCCATTTGTCCATTACGGCGGCAACCACCAATCCCCCATCCGTGGGCGCATCGCAAATCGATCTCCTGGTGCCATTTGAATTACCGGCCACTGGAACAGTGCAAGTGGCGCTCAAGACCTCGTCTGCCACTTCACCAAACTACGCGCTGACCATGGCGGCGGGCTCGCCGGGGATATACTTCATAGCCGACCCGTCCACTACGGGCCGGTTCAACGCTTTGGCGCAGTTCAATAATACGGCGTGGCTGGCGGTGCCCGACGCTCTAGCCGCTGCCTTGAAAATACCAGGTAACTGTACCGCCTCCAACCTGAGTCCTTTGACCTTGTGCGGGCAACCAGCCGCTCCCGGCGACTACCTGGTTCTCTACACCACGGGTCTCGGGAAGGCGACTGCCAATGGCGACCCGAACGGCGCTACTCTCAAAACCGGGGACATTCCTCCGGTGGATGGAAGCGTGATTTACAAAACCGTCGAAACACCAGTCGTCACAGTCGGTGGCCTCCCCGCAATGGTCGTATTTTCTGGCATTGCGCCTGGGTTTCCAGGTGAATATCAAATCAATTTCCAGGTACCGGGTGGGGTCAGCGGCGATGACGTGCCGGTCGCCGTGAGCATCGCGGGCAGTCCGGCGGATACACGTACCATTGCAATTCGCGCGAAGTAGCGCGGGCGGCCACGCCCAATGCCACTTACTTTGTGGTAAGGCGCGATTTATCAGCGGATTACGTTCGGTTTGCCAGCGTGGAGCAGGTCCCCGATCTGCTCGCCGAAGGCGGTGTTTTAGGGATTCGCCACTGGGACGCGAGCCGGTCGGAGACCTGCTGCACATTTTCGCAAAGACGTAAGTTACTGAAAATGTTTTGGTTCCGCTTAAGTAAGTGGCCTTGGGCGGCCACGGCCGCCGTCTAGCCATGGGCCAGGGAGAAACGATCGAGACGTCGTCGCAATGCTGTAACTGCTTCTCAGGTATAATGCTCGCAAGCTTGAGGAGAGGTTACATGAACGCTGTAGGTCGTATTGCTGTACTGTCCGGTCTGCTCGCCGTTAGTTTATTCGGCCAGGCTACCGCTGGCTTAAGCGGGATAACGGGCGTGGTCCGGGACGCTTCGGGCGCTTCCGTTCCCGGCGCGACCGTGCTGATCACGAACTCCTCCAAAGGTGTCCATCGCTCCCTCGAAACCAACAGCAGCGGTGTTTTCACCGCACCAGCCCTGACTCCGGCGCCAGGTTACACGGTTACAGTAACCAAAGCCGGTTTCGCCGGCTACGAAGCCAAGGACATCGAGCTGCAAGTCGGCCAAAATCTCGACCTGCAGATCGGCCTGGGCGTAGCTACTACGGCTACCCAGATTGAGGTGAACGCCACAGCGCCACTTGTCGAAGACACCAAGACCGACGTCTCTCAGGTGATCGGCACCAGAGAAATTATGGACCTTCCCATCAACGGCCGCCGTGTCGATTCATTTGTTCTCCTAACCCCCGACGTCCATTCCGACGGCACCTTTGGTCTGCTCAGCTTCCGGGGCGTTGCCGGTCAAAATTCGTTTCTGATTGACGGCAACGATACCACCAATCAGTTCTACAACGAAAACGCGGGCCGCACGCGAATTGCATCACAGCTCTCCCAGGACGCCGTACAGGAATTCCAGGTGCTCTCCGCCAATTTCTCGGCCGAGTATGGCCGCGCCATGGGCGGTGTTGTCAACACCGTCACCAAGAGCGGGACCAATGCGGTTCACGGCACTGCCTATTGGTTTTTCCGCAATCGCACGCTCAACGCGCGCGATCCGTTTGCGGCATTCAATCCACACGAGGTTCGCCACCAGACCGGCGCCTCGATCGGCGGACCCATCCAGCACGATAAGCTCTTCTACTTTCTCAATGTCGATTTCACCCGGCGCAATTTCCCCATGGTGGATAGCCTGAACGTGGTTTCCGTTAATCCCGTTACCCGGACCTTCATTGGCTGTGGCATCGGCGCCGGCGCCCAACCGGCCGCAACCCCCGCGCAGTGCGCCGCCATCAATACACTCCTGCCGCGCTTCTACGGCCTGATCCCGCGGACGTTGTCCGGCGACCTTTACTTTGGAAAGCTCGATTATCACTTTTCCGATCGCAACACGTTTAGCGCCAGTTTCAATTTCCTCCATCATGTATCGCCCAGCGGCATCCAGACCGCGGTCTCTTCCACCTTCGGGAGTGGGATCAACAGTAACGGCGATGACTCCGTGCGCGTCCGTAATGCCGGGTTCACCTGGACCAGCGTCCCCTCATCCAGTTTCGTGAATGAGTTTCGCTGGGGCTGGGCCACCGACCGGCAAGCCGACACCTTCGATAACTCCGCCCTCGGCCAGGGTCTCGGCTTTCTCCAGGTCTCCGTCAACGGCGCCACTCTAGGCCCCGCCAGTTATCTGCCCCGCATCCAGCCCAGCGAACGCCGTTTTCAGTTCGCGGATAACGCCACCTGGACCAAAGGCCCCCATACCATTAAATTTGGCGCCGATATCGCCACCACCAGGGATTACACTTACTCCATCAGCAATGCGTTCGGCAATTACACTTACCAGACCGTGAATGCCTTCGCGCTGGATTACTCCGGAAACACCACCGGCGCCAAGAACTGGCAAAGATACTCCCAAACCTTTGGCAATCCCGTCGTCGACGCCAGTATCAATGATTACGGCTTCTATCTGGAAGACCAATGGCGCGCGACTTCCAAGCTGAACGTGAACGCCGGCGCGCGGTACGAATACGCCCAGTTACCGCAACCAAAGATTTTCAACCACGATTATCCCCAGACCGGCCGTATCAACTCGTCGCCCACCAACTTGGCGCCGCGCATCGGCCTCGCGTACCGTCTGAATGATAAAACCGTCCTGCGCGCGGGTTTTGGCCTGTTCTATGCGCGTTTCCAGGGCGGGACCATAGACAACTTATTCACAAACAATGGTGTTTTCCAGACCGCGATTATCCTCAATAACACGCAACCGGCGCAGTTAGCAGCCGGCCCGGTTTTCCCGAACCCTCTCAACGCGGCCCCCACGGGAGCCAGCGTCTCTGCTTCTAACATCCAGTTTCTGTCGCCCAACATCCGGACGCCCTACTCGGAGCAATACACCTTCGCCGTCGAACGCCAGGTTGGAAAAGATCTGGCCATCACGGTATCTTATATTGGAAGCCACGGAGTGCAACTCTACAGCGTCCGCGATCTGAACCTGCCTCCTCTAAGTTCAACCACCTTCACTTACACGATCGACGATGTCAACGGCAGCCCGGCTGGAAGCTACACCACGCCGGTTTACACGGGTGCTCGCCCGGACCCCCGCTATAGCGGTATCTACTTGAATGATAACGGCGTCACCAGCTCTTATAACGGTCTCGCCGTACAAGTCCGCAAGCGCTTCTCGCATGGGTTCCAGGCGGCCGCCGCCTACACCTGGTCCCATGAAATCGACGATGGCCAGAGTTATGGCCAAAGTACGAACAACCTGTTCCTGAGTAATGCCAATTACTGGCTGTACAATGGAAACTACAAGGCAGACAAGGGAAGCGGTAGCTTGGACCAACGCCACCGCTTTGTGTTCTCCTGGATCTGGGCGCCCACCATCACTCACCGCGATGGCGCCTTCTACAAGTACGTGGTGAACCACTGGGAGCTTTCCTCCATCACGACCTTGCAGAGCGGCCAACCGCATGGCAGTCCGATTATCAAAGTAAACGATACGCCAGTTCCCGGCATGTTCTCTAACTTCACGATCAATGGCTCCGGCTTGGGCAGTCGCGTCCCGTTCCTGCCGATCAATAGCCTTTACCTGCCCGCGCTATACCGCGCGGATGCCCGCCTCACAAAGATTTTCCCCTTCGGTGACCACTATCGGCTGGGCCTCACCTTTGATTGTTTCAACCTCTCCAACAGTTGGTCGCCCACCAGTTTCACCAGCAGCCAGGCCTTCACCGAGGCCAAAGGCGTCCTCACGCCCACGCCGGCGTCTTTGTATGTCCCGAGCGCCGATGGCCTCAGCCCCGACGGCACCCAGGCCCGCCGCATGCAGGTAGGCGTCCGCTTCGTGTTCTAAGTCGACAAGGTGTTTTGCTGCGCATCTGCGCATCTTTTGCACGTTCTCTCGTTTTTTTGTCCATTCCGGATGTTATTGAATTCAAACCGTTGCAGCCGTCTGTAGGCGCATTTTTAACCGACAGATGCGCCGTTTGTTCAAGATGCGCAGATTCAACTGTCAAACCCGGCTCGCCGGTTCGCCGACACCCCAAGCCGACGGAACGGCCGTTAACAACGCGCCGTCCGGGTGCTTTCATTGTAGAGAGTGGGTGAACGGAATCGGCGTGACGAAACCTGTAACCCTAATGAATCAAAATAAAAGAAGACTATCAGATTTTTGTGACTGCCCGACCGCCGGACAGCCGAATCCCTGACATTTAGATGCCTTCAATGTGACTCAATTCGTAGCAATTCGGAGCATTGTGAATAATTTCCGCTTGGAGTATACTGGCACGGGATTATCGTTCCAAGGGAGGAGACCATGACACGTTATCAGCGAGTTGCTGGCGTTTTAACAGTATCTATCTGTTTGGCAATCGGAGTAATGGTTCTCGTTTTCTCGCTACACGCGGACATCGCGGTCCGGTGTACGCAGAATGGACCAAATCAACTTGTTTGCCGCGTTGACGAACCGAATGTCACACAACGCGTGACAGATTACAGGCAAATCAATTTCCGCCCGGGCGACCGGGTGTCGGTGACCGCCGGGGGGTGCGTGCAGACCGGCGGTAGTGGCCCCACATGGAAACGGTATGTAAATCCGAGCGGACCGAACTCGAACCGGATGTATTGGGGGACGATCTCAATCCCCGGCGCGACGACAGGCCTGGTTCGGTTCTCGGATGTGCTAGGACGCTCATTGACGGTTCCCACCGGGATCGCCGATTCCGATTTGTACCTGAAATTGGGATATCTGGACGATGATTATAGCGATAACGGTTATTGGGGTCATGATGACGGCACCGAGAATCAATGTAAGGGCGTAGGCAATGCGTTCGCTACCTTAACAATTGATCGCTCGCCGGCGACGCCGGTGACGTGCGCTGGAACAACCGGGAATAAGCCGCTCGATCTGGTGTGGACCGAATGCGATCCGAACGGTTTCCCGAAAAACCCGCGGTGGCGCTACCAGGTCGACCAGAACGGCCTGATACCCCCAGCCCCATCTGAGTTGTGCCCGTCGGGGGTTGCGTCATGCACCTCGTGGCCCATCACAAACGATTCAGGCGCTTTGTGTGGACCGCACGTGAACTGGTTTGCGGCGACCTACCAGGGCGTCGTCGATTGGGAAGACAAATCGACTAACGGAACGGACGATGACTACAACTACAGGATGTTTCCACCCCACGACGAAGGTGTTTTGACACATCAGGATCTTACGATCAATGGCATGGAGTCCGAATTCGATTCCGAGGAGACGATCGACAATTTCACGTCGCCGCTGTGGAGCGCATTCCATAAACTCGTGAAGGACAACAATGCGGCTGCGCAAACGGCCGTAAAAGGCAAGATGGCGGTGATCACTGGATTGCTGGGACTCGATTGCGGACATCCCGACTGTAGTTCGGAACTTCACCCGGCCTACGCGTTTGCAGTCAACCGCGACGACTCTAATCTCGCGGACGATCAGTGGACTATATTTGCCCGCAACTGGGGCGATGAAGGGTTTTGCAGCAGTCATGATCATAACTTGCCGGTGACTAACTTGAAGGTACTGGTTCCTTGGCTACCCGGAGCGGCGTCGGTGACGGTGGGGCCAGACACCCAGTTCTACATCTTCGCGAATTCGGGAAGCAATACATCCGTGCCGAGCCCGCAGATCACGATCGCGCAGGGTCAAGGCGTGCTGATCGATTTTAGCCTTCCGGATCCTTCGGCGCAGCTCGGAGTGGAGGGTGAGCTTCATTTGCAGTGGACCATTTCGCCAGCAGATCGGCTTAGACTTGGTGCAACCCGCAGTTCATTGATCGCGGCCATCCGCCGGAGCAATAAGCCGGAAATCGCGAAGCCGGAGACGCGGATCGCCGCGCTCATGTCGAAGCTAAGCGCTACACAGGTCCAGGCTCTCCAAAACCAGGTCAAAGCCGCGGCGGCAGCCCGGCTCGCGGCTCCCCGGCAACGGCTGCAACTGCGTCCGGCCACGCGAGTGGCCTCGCTTCCCGCTCCTCCGCGCTTGGCTAAACCAATCGCCACCCAAGCAGCGCCTAATCCGCTCAGAGTTCAAAAGAGCGAATCGCTGCGGGTTGCGTTATGCGAGGCATACAAGAATTCGGTGCCGGGATACCCATCCATGTGCTCTACAACCGTAAGAGATCATCGGTAAGAGGGGCAAACATCGTTCCGGTCATCCGGCGTAGGGCGATGACTGTTTTGAAGGAGCGCGGGATAAGCAAAGACTCGCCGGTCGAGCCGAATCGTCCATATGCATCGCAGTCCAGTGGTTGGTTCGGGCAATTGAATCAGCGTTGAAACGACGGTGACAAGGGCCCGAGTAGAGGAAGCCGCCCTGTTGCGGTTGACCACTTCCGCCCGAGGGAACACTACGCGTATACCGCAGCCGCACCGGCGGACAGGAGTGGGAGGCGCTCACGATGGCGGTTGACTCGCTCGATTCCCGCGGCATGTATTTCGACGCCACGGGCGGGCAGGTGTATGCGCGGGCCCACGCCGGAGATAGCATGATATAAGCATGCTTGAGCATGCTATGAGCAGAATACGAGTCGTACTCCCAGGGCATCTGCGAACGCTGGCGCAGGTTAGCGGCGAAGTGACGCTCGACGTCAAGGGTCAGGCTACGCAGCGCTCGGTTCTCGACGCGCTGGAGGCCTGTTATCCCCCGCTGCACGGTACAATCCGCGACCACGTCACGCAACAACGCCGGCCGTTTTTGCGGTTCTTCGCCTGTGAACAGGATCTGTCGCACGAGTTGCCGGACGCCCCATTGCCCGGCGCGGTCGCCTCAGGCGCGGAGCCCTTTTTGATCATAGGGGCCATCGCCGGCGGCTAGGGCTAGCACTGTTACGCTTCGATGCGGGGGGCGGGCGGCGACGGTCCAGGGCGGAAGGGCTGGATTGCCAGTGGCCGGCCTTGGATACGGGAATTGGTAGCGGACGGACGGCAGCGGCGTGTTGGCGTGTTAAGGTAGGCGCTCAGACGTTCGAAGAAAGTCCATGCTTGCGGGGTGCGCGGTCCAGCGCTCAATGGCGCGTTTTGCTGGTTTGCAGCGATTGACTTGCGTCCCGCTTTCAATGCGGCTAACTTGAAAGCATGCAGGTAGAACTCACACCGGAAACCGAGCGACTGGTGCAGGAAGAAATCAGAAGCGGCCACTTCCATTCGGTGGACGAGCTGATTCAGGAGGCTGTCTACGCTTGGCGCGAAAAACACCGGGTTGAGCAACCTACCGCCGCGGTACCCCCGCGAAAGCCGCGCAAGAACCTTGCCGACTTTCTCATGGAATCGCCCTTCGCCGGTTCGGAACTCAATTTAGAGAGGCAGAAAGATTATCCACGGCCAGTTGATCTGTGACGGGTTTTCTGCTCGATACCAACGTCCTGTCGGAATTCAAGCGAAAAGGGGAGCCGAACCCGCAAGTCAGAGCGTGGCTGAGAGCCACATCCCCCGATTTACTTTGGGCGAGCGTTTTGAGCTTCGGAGAAATTCGAAAGGGGATTGAGCGCCTTGCCCCCGGAAGACGCCGCACGGAGCTGGAAGAATGGCTGGAGCGCGATCTCGATCAATGGTTTGAAGAACACCTTCTCCCGGTTACAAGATCCATTGCCGAGCGTTGGGGAGTTCTTATCGCCGTGGGGCTGGACTAGGGAACGCCGCTCTCCAACATCGACGGGCTGATCGCAGCTACCGCCCTTGAGCATGATTTGACGTTGGTAACCCGAAACGTCAAAGATTTTGCCGGGTTAGGCGCCCTGATCCTCAACCCTTGGGAAACCTGACCTTTTAGCGTCAACCGATCATAACAAATTCCAGTCCCTATCATGACCTTGTAATCGCTCGAGTGCCTATGTTTCGCGGTTCACGTACGCTGCTCTCCCAGCGTACGTCAGGCAGTCGTTCGTGGCGCGGCCCCGTATCCGGGCGAGCCATTGCATGACAGTTGCCGCGATGGTGCGGCACACCGCCAAAAAAACGCAAGCTGTCACGCTTTTGCAATTGTTGAGTGCTATGCTCCTAGGAAAGGGCATTCTGAGGAGATCATGCGAAAACTAGTAGTGGTATGTGTGCTTGTGGCGGCTTGGGGCGGCGCTGTTCTGTCCGCGCAATCGGTGGCTGGACTAGGATCGATTTCGGGCACGGTTCGCGACGCGAGTGGCGCGGCTATTCCGGGAGCGGATGTAATCGTGGCCAATGAGTCCAAAGGTATCCGGCGGAGCTTGATGAGTACCGGCGCGGGCTTGTTCACGGCGCCGTCCTTAGTGCCTGCCAGTGGCTATACCGTAACCGTGAGCGCTACCGGCTTCGCGCGGTACGAAGGCAAGGAGATTCAAATTCAGGTTGGGCAAGAAGTAAACCTGGACGTGATATTGGCGGTTGCCGGGACGACCACGCAGGTGGAAGTGGTGGCTTCGGCGCCTATCGTCGATTCCACTAAGACCGACGTCTCCCAAGTGATCGGGAGCGACCAGATTCTCAATCTGCCCATTAACGGCAGACGCGTCGACTCGTTCGTGCTGTTAGCCCCGGCCGTCGTGCCGGATGGAACCTTTGGCCTGATTTCGTTCCGTGGTGTCGCGGGCGGCAACGCGTTTCTGACCGACGGCAACGATACCACCGAGCAATACTACAACGAAAACGCCGGCAGAACCCGCATCAGCTCACAAATCGGCCAGGATGCAGTGCAAGAGTTCGAGGTTGTATCCAATAACTATTCCGCTGAGTTTGGACATGCCATGGGCGGCGTGATCAATACCGTGACCCGAAGCGGCAGCAATCAATTCCACGGCACGGCGTTTTGGTTCTTCCGCAATCAGGATTTCAATGCCCGGGATTTCTTTGCGCCCATCAATCCCACGGAGCGGCGCGACCAGTTTGGCGCGAGCGCCGGCGGCAAGCTGATCAAGGACAAGCTGTTCTACTTTTTCAATTACGAAGGCACCCGGCGCGACTTTCCGCTGATTGCTTCCATTAGCGCGGCGGGCAGTTCGTTATTCAATACCAGCGGACAGTTCATTGCGCCCTGCACCGCAACTGCCGCCCAGTGCGACACCGCCCGGCACTTTCTCGACCGGGAATTTCAGACGCTTCCCCGCTCGGTAACTCAGGATCTGGGCTTTGGCAAAATTGACTGGCGGCCAACCGAGCGTCACGCCTTCAGCGTGAGCTTGAACGCGCTGCGTTGGGTTTCCCCGAACGGATTGCAGACCCAAGCCGTACTGAATAACGGCAACGGCGTTGGGAATAACGCCAATTCCTCAGTTCGCTCGAAAAATGGCAAATTCTCCTGGACGGCGATTCCGGCGCCTACCATCGTCAATGAGTTCCGCTTTGGCTGGTTTAATGACAAGCAGTTCGATTATCTCAACGATGCGCTTGCTCTTCCCGGCATAGGCTTCCTCGGCATCAACATCACGGGCCAGAGCAATCTCGGGACGGCCCAGGATTATCCTCGTACCAACCCTCTCGAGAATCGCTACGAGTTCGCGGATAGTTTGACGTGGACCAAAGGCAAGCACCTATTTAAGTTCGGCTTCGATATTCTGCGAACCAGCGATTACACCAACCTCCTGTTCAATCGCACCGGCACGTATCTGTTCCCAACCTTCACCGCTTTTGCTCAGGATTTATCCGGGAACACGACCGGTGCCAAAGACTGGAGCACCTTCACGCAGACCATCGGAAATCCCGTTGTCAATTTGACAATCAAGGATTACGCGTTTTTCGTGCAGGATCAGTACAAGATTACGCCCCGTTTCACCGTGAATCTGGGTCTGCGCTACGATTACAGCGATCTGCCGCAACCAACGCTGATCAATCCCGATTATCGGGCGACGGGCCGCATTCCCACGTTCAATAAAGAGATTGCTCCGCGCGTAGGATTCGCCTACGCTCTCGACGACCAGAGCAAGACCGTGGTTCGAGGCGGGTACGGCATATTCTTTGCGCGCTATCCGGGGGGCCTGATCAATTCGCTGATCCTGGGAAACGGACTGTACCAGAAGTCGATCACCCTTAATTCCAACGCGCCTAGTGACAAGGCGGCCGGGCCGGTATTCCCGAATGTGCTGCCGACCAACTCTACCAGCTACAATCCTCCGGCGGGTTCAGTCAGCCTGAATATTGCATCCCGGGATTTCCGGGCGCCCTATACCGAGCAAGCCGATTTCGCGGTCGAGAGGCAGTTGGCCAAGAACCTGGCCTTGACCGTCTCCTACATATGGAGCCGGGGTTTGCACCTCACCTCGGTGGACGATATCAACATCGGCGCTCCGGGTCCGCTGGTGACTTATCGCATTAACGATGTCAATGGCGCCCCGGTAGGAAGTTATTCGACACCGGTGTACGTGCGTCAGAACAGGGTGGATACAAGGTATAGCCGCGTCAATGTTATCGACGCCGGGTTGAATAGCTGGTATAACGGCTTGGCGACCCAGTTGACTCAGCGGCTGTCGCATGGCGTGACCGGCTCGTTTTCCTATACCTGGTCGCACGCTATCGACGATGGCCAGGGCGGCGGGGGCACGCCCAATATCTTTGCCAGCGGCGGGCCGCAGAGTTACTACCCAGGCGATTACCGCAACGAGAAGGGCACTGCTTCCCTGGACGTGCGGCACCGGGCCGTCTTCAGTGTGCTTTGGGCGCCAACATTCACGCGGAGCGCCAATCCCTTTGCAAGATATGTTGTGAACAACTGGGAACTCTCCGCGCTGGGAACTCTAACGTCGTCGCCGGGCGCTACGCCCACTGTGCAGATCAATTCGGCGCCGACGCCCGCCCCGTTTACCCCGGCTTTCAACAGTACGCTGGCCGGCTACGCCAACGGCCGGGTGCCCTTCCAGCCGATCTCAAGCCTGCTGATCGGCAGGGTTACGAGATTCGACGTCCGTCTAACCAAGTCATTCCCGATCGGGGAGCGATTTAAGACGATGTTCACCTTCGATGCATTCAATGTTTTCAATCATCCCTACTTCACGTCCGTGAACACGCGGGAATACGTGTATTCGCTCGCGAGCGGCAACGTGCCCACGCTTACCGCTCAATCAAGCTACGGCGCTCCAACCGCGACGCAGGGATTCCCGGATGGCACCAACGCTCGCAGGCTGCAGATTGGCCTACGATTTATCTGGTAGAAGCAGAGTGGAATAGGCGCTTTCGCCTGTTCTCCACAAAAACACGGGCAGGCGAAACCGCCTGCTCCACTCTGGAAATTCGCAAGTTGCTGAAATAAGCCGGATCTCACAAAGTAAGTGGCATGGAGCGGTTTCGCCCATCGAAGAGGCGTTTAGTCGCACCCTCTGAAAGGCAGAGTGGAATAGGCGGTTTCGCCTGTTCTCCAAAAAAACACGGGCAGGCGAAACCGCCTGCTCCACTCTGGAAATTCGCAAGTTGCTGAAATAAGCCGGATCTCACAAGGTAAGTGGCATGGGGCGGTTTCGCCTGTCCTCGTCGAAAAAGGGCCGGTTCATCCCTGGCCAAAATCCCCATTCCCAACTTTTTTGCGCCTGAATCTCTCCTGCTTCCCACCACTTACACTTTCCCTCAGTTCGCTCCCCGCGCTCCGCCTGCTATTCCTGAATCGAATATGCCCGATCCATCTCGCACCCGCACCTGGCAAATCGATGCCCTCATTACCACTGCCAGTGTTGCCGCTCCGCTGCAATCCGAACTCGGCCAGTGCTTCATCAGCATCCCTCTCCAAAACCGAAGCGCACCAGATCGTCCCGCTCCACTCCAAGGCATTTCACAATTGGCTGCTCGAGCGGTTTTACTCCGAGCATCACGTCGTGCCCCGGCCCTCCGCCGTCCGCGAAGTCATCCAGCTACTCGAAGCCAAAACGCAATTCGGCGGCGTGCCTCGCGTGTCCATCGCGCGCCGAATCGCGTCCGCGCCTGGCAAGGTCATCCTGGATCTCTACAACGACCAGGGCGAAGTCGTCGAAATCTCCGCCACAGGCTGGCATGTCACGCAGAACCTGAGCGCGTACTTCCGCCTGCCCGTTCCGGGCTCCTCTCGTTCCGCGCGTCCGCTCCCGCATCCCGAACAACCCGCTGCCGCTCTCGACAAACTGCGGGCCCTGCTCCACCTGACCCCGGAACATTTCACCCGCTGCGTGTCGTGGCTCACCGCGGCCATGCCGCCCACCGGACCCTATCCCATCCTGGTCGTTCAAGGCCCAGGCAAGTCTTCCGTGGCAAAGCTGCTCCGCTCACTCGTCGATCCCGGCCCGACGTCCTTCTGCCCAGTACCCAGCTCTTCGCGCGACTTGCAATCGCTCGCAGCGCACAACTGGATCCTGGCCCTCGATCGGATCGAACAACGCCCCTCTAGAATGTTGCGCCACCTAATCCGCCTCTCCACGGGAGAAACCTTCGCCGCGCGCGATCGCCCCTCCGACCCCGAGCCCTTTCACGTTTTTCTCGAGCGCCCTATCCTCTTCACCACTCCGGCCGCGCTCGCGCCCCAGCTCGCGGCCTGCGCGATCTCGATCGAAGCTCCTGTCGATGCCGGGGAATGCGAACATCTGCGCCCGCAAATTCTCGGCGCTCTGTGTAACGCGGTCAGCGCCGCGCTGACCGTGGAGCAGGTGATCTCGTCACCTGCTGGCGCGCCGCCTGAGCGCGCCAGCCGCCCCAATCCAACCCGCCGTCCAAACCGAGCCGCGACCGTCAGGGAGCGGTCCCCCGCCGTCAGGGAGCGGTCCCCAGCCGCCGCCCGAAGCACCTGATTTCCATCACTCCTCCCACCAAAAATGCTAAAATAAATCACTTACACGCACAAGCCCCCGCCTTGTGTTTCCAAGGAGTTAACGTTTGCCGAATCCGGAAGATCCGAACACCCCGCAAGGTCCGCCTCCACCCCTGGGCGGCCCGCAAATGCCGCTCGGTGACAGCAACAGGAATCTGATCCCGATCAACATCGAGGACGAGATGCGCCGGTCGTATCTCGACTATTCGATGAGCGTCATTATCGGCCGCGCGCTGCCGGACGTTCGCGATGGATTGAAGCCGGTGCACCGCCGCATTCTCTTTGCGATGCACGAGATGGGGCTGAATTTTAACCGGCCCACGCGCAAATGCGCCAAGATCGTCGGCGAGGTGCTCGGCAACTATCACCCGCACGGCGATGCGTCTGTATATGACGCCCTGGTCCGCATGGCGCAGGATTTTTCGATGCGTTACCCGCTGGTGGACGGGCAGGGAAATTTCGGATCGGTGGATGGCGATCCCCCCGCGGCCTACCGGTACACCGAAGCGCGGCTGTCGCGCATCGATACCGCGCTGATCGAAGACATCGATAAGGAAACTGTCGATTTCAAGCGCAATTTCGACGACACCAAAGACGAGCCGGAGGTTCTGCCGGCCCGGGTTCCGAATCTGCTGATCAATGGCTCGTCGGGAATCGCGGTGGGAATGGCCACCAATATACCGCCCCATAATCTGTCGGAGATTGTCGACGCCACGATCTTGCTGGTGCAAAATCCGAACACCCCGCTCGTCAAGATCATGGAGATCGTGCAGGGTCCGGATTTCCCGACCGGCGCCTATCTGCTTGGCCGCGCCGGCATCATGGACTATCTCACCAAGGGACGCGGCACCCTCAAGATGCGCGCCAAAGCGGCCACCGAGAAGATCGGCAAGGATCGCGAAGCCATCATCGTTACCGAGATTCCCTATCAGGTCAACAAGGCCCGGCTGATCGAGACTGCCGCGGCTTTGGTCAACGAAAAGAAGATCGAAGGTATCTCCGAAATCCGCGATGAAAGCGATCGCGATGGAATGCGCATCGTGTTCGAGTTGAAGCGGGGCGAGCAGGCCGAAATCATCCTGAACAATCTCTATAAGCAGACGCAGCTCCAGACCAACTTCGGCGTTATCATGCTGTCCATCGTCAATGGGCAGCCTCGCGAGCTTGGCTTGGTCGATATCATCAAGCGGTTTATCGAGCATCGCGTCGATGTGGTGCGCCGCCGCACGGACTTTCTTCTTCGCAAAGCGCGCGAACGCGAGCATCTGCTGCTGGGATTCCAGAAAGCGCTCACTAACCTGGATGTGGTGATCGAGCTGATTCGCGCGGCTAAGAATCCCAAAGAAGCGCGCGAAGGCTTGATCGCCCGCTTTGAGTTCACCGAGAGGCAGGCGCAGGCCATTATCGAACTGCAGCTTCAACGCCTCACTGGCATGGAGCAGCAGAAGATTCTCGATGAGCTGGCGGAAATCCAGCGCATGATTGCGGAGTACCTGGAAATCCTGGGGTCTGAGCAGATACTGCGCGCCGTAATCGTCAAAGAGCTGAAGGATGTCCGAAAAGACTTCGGCGACGCCAGGCGCACACAGTTGATCGAGGATACCGGCGAGATTTTGCTGGAGGATTTGATCCAGATGGAGGACGTGGCCGTAACGGTCACGCACGGCGGGTACCTGAAACGCACGGCCGTCGACACGTACCGCCGGCAAACACGCGGCGGGAAGGGGCGCATCGGCATGGGCACGCGCACCGAAGATGTGGTGGAGCATATGGTGATTGCATCCACGCATTCGTACCTGCTCGTGTTTACCACCAAGGGCCGCCTTTATTGGGTCAAGATCTACACGATTCCCGACGTAGGGACCACGGGCAAAGGCAAACACATCTCAAACCTGGTGAACCTGCAGCCGGACGAGAGCGCGACGGCCTTCCTGGCAGTCCGCGAATTCGTCGGAGGCCAGTACATCGTGATGGTCACCAAGCATGGCGTGATCAAGAAAAGCGAGCTGACGGAGTTCGACAATCCAATGGCGCGCGGCATTATCGCCATCAATATCGACGAAGGCGACGAGTTGCTGGCAGCCCGTTTGACCAACGGCAAGAACTATATGTTCCTCGGCTCGCACGAAGGAATGGCCAGCCGTTTCAATGAGGACGAAGTACGCCCGATGGGCCGCGCCGCTCGCGGCGTGCGGGCCATGGATCTCGAAGAGGGCGATTACCTGGTCGGCGTGGAAGTGGTGGACGAACAAGGCCTGATCCTCTCGATTTCCGAAAACGGCTACGGCAAGCGGACACCGCTGAAGGACTACCGGCTGACCTCGCGCGGCCGCAAGGGTGTGATCAACATGAAGACCACGCCGCGCGTGGGCAAGGTGATCGCGATCCTGTCGGTGAAGGAAGACACGGATCTGATGATCATTACCAAAGACGGCAAGATCATCCGGATCGAATCGGGTGAAATCCGGCAGGCCGGCCGCTCCACCCAGGGCGTGCGCCTGGTTCGTATGGAAGAAGGCGATCAGGTGGCGGCAGCGTGCTGTATCCCGGAAGCCGACCTGGAACCCGGCCCGAACGGCCAAGCCACCCTGCCCCTCCAATAGACCGCAAGCCTTGCACTTGCCCAACCGTGGAGCACGCGATCTCTGTCGCCTGCTTTCTTTCAATCAAGCCGCTAACGCCGCCGCGAGCCTTGCGTCTTGGCATAAACGTGCGTAAATTCAGCTCCAAACAGAAAGATCTGGGCCGAGTAGTAGACCCACACCAGTAGCGCTACCAGCGATCCGGCCGCCCCGTAAGCCGACCCAACGCTGGCCTTCCCGAGATACAACCCGATCAGATATTTGCCCATCGTGAATAAGACCGCGGTCACAAATGCGCCCACCCACACATCCCCCCAGTGGATTCGGGTCGAAGGCA
The DNA here is from genome assembly GCA_051000095.1 of Bryobacteraceae bacterium. Classification (GTDB taxonomy): domain Bacteria; phylum Acidobacteriota; class Terriglobia; order Bryobacterales; family Bryobacteraceae; genus JBBSHP01. The sequence continues at coordinate 20,321 of JBPCOQ010000177.1, forward strand.
CCACGCGGTAAATCAGAGCGAAGAGCAACGTAATGACAATGAGCGAAAGGACCACATTGAAACCCTGCATCAACCCGGCCGGAGCACGGTCGTGCACGAATTTTCCAATCATCGCGACCACGGCGCTGATTACCAGCGAAACCAGGAGGAGGAACCCGATCCCGAGCACCATTCCGAACGTCGAAAACTCGTGGCGAATGGTCGCCAGTACGCCTGTACGCCCTGCGGCTTTCACGCCCCAAATCCGGTTGAGCGAATCGCGCAACGCCTTAAAAACTCCCGAGGCGCCGAACAACAAAGTCAGGATACCGATGGCGCTTGCAAGTAAGCCTTTGGCCGGCGATTTCGCATTTGCGAGAATGCTTTGAATCACCTCCGCTCCGCCCGGGCCCACCAGGCCTCTGACCTGATACAGGATCTCGCCGCTCGCCGCCTTCTCGCCGTACACCATGCCGGCAATGCTGACCGCTATCACCAGCAGAGGGGCCAGCGAAAGCACCGTGTAGTAGGCGAGCGCCGCTCCCATGGTGGGCGCATCGTGATCGTTCCACTCCGAGAAGGTCTGCTGGAAGAGCAGCTTGAGATCCACTTAGCCATCCTAAACCCTGCACTTACAAGTGCCGATACTTCCAATAAGGCGTTGCGTTTCGCACAGACCATCTGGAAAGCGTTTGGCCGGCTGGCCGTCCGCCGATTCGCAGCCTGCGTTTTCACAGGTGTGCTGTGCCTCGCCTTGCGGCTGTCGCTGCTACCGAAGATGCCCGTGCCAAGCCCGTGTGTGGGGGATGAGTTCAGCTATCTTCTGGCTGCGGACACGTTCGCTTCCGGACGGCTCACAAATCCAACACACCCGCTGTGGGTGCACTTCGAGTCGTTTCACATCATCCATCAGCCGACCTATGCTTCAAAGTACCCGCCGGGCCAGGGGTTGGTGCTCGCTCTCGGGCAGTTGCTCGGACATCCCTGGATCGGCGTGTGGCTCAGCATGGGTGTCATGTGCGCTGCGATCTGCTGGATGATGCAGGGCTGGCTGCCTCCGCGCTTGGCCTTGATCGGCGGGTTGCTCGTTGTGATGCGGCTCGGTATCTTCAGCTACTGGATGAACTCCTATTGGGGAGGCGCCGTAGCGGCAACTGGCGGGGCATTGGTTCTGGGAGCGCTACCGAGGCTGTTGCGAGAAGTGAGAACCGGGGACGCGCTGTTGTGCGCATTCGGAGCGGTAATTCTCATGCTCTCCAGGCCCTTTGAGGGATTGCTGCTGTGCGCACCCCCGGTTACGTGGTTGTGCGTTGCGGTCTTACGGAGAAGAACCTTAATCGTGGGATCCGTGCTTCCGGCCACGGCTGTCCTTTTGGTGGCGCTGGTTTGGACAGGGTTTTACAACGACCAGGTGACGGGCAACCCGTTCACGCTGCCCTACCAGGTCCACGAAAGCCAGTACGCTACGGCGTCGCCGTTTCTATGGCAGAGACCACGGCCCGTTCCGGTCTATCATCACGAGATCATGCGCAAGCTCCTGCAGGATTGGGATTCGGGCGTCTACTGGGCCTCCCGCCGTAGTCCTGTCACCACTATCATCATGAAGGTCTGGCTCTCCTATGAGTTCTTCCTGGGATACTGGCCGCTGCTCATTCCGCTGGGAGCGTGGCCGTTCCTTTGGGGAAATCGTCGGGCGCGGATGGGTTTGATCCTGTTCGCGATTTCGGTTGTTGGGCTGCTCCTCGAAACATTCGCGCTACCCCATTACGCGGCGCCGGTCACATCGTTGTTCTTTGTATTGTTCCTGTACGGGGTCGAGGCAATTCGTCATTGGAAAGTGCTGGCTGCGAACTGCCTGCTCCTGGTCTTTGTGATCCAATTTGTTGGAATGCTGGCTTTTTCGAAGCCCGAACTTTCCGAGTTCGCAGTGCAGCGAGCCAAGGTGATTGCAGCCCTGGAAAGCCATCCGGGAAACCATCTGGTGTTTGTCCGGTACGCGCCCGGGCACTCGATTCACGACGAGTGGGTCTACAACCACGCCGACATCGACAAGTCAAGAATCGTCTGGGCCCGCGAGATGAACGCCCGGGAAGACGAGCCCGTCATCCGCTACTATCGAGACCGCCAGGCCTGGCTCCTGGAACCGGACTGTGCGGCAGGTGGTCTTGCCACCTGTCTGCGCCTTAAGGCTGTTTCTTCTCCGCCTCCTACTTCCACCGGCACCTTCCGGGACCAACCGTCCTGATACGCCTCCGCTCCTTGCGACGGCACAATCACCTTGGGAAGACGAGCCCGTCATCCGCTACTATCGAGACCGCCAAGCATGGCTCCTGGAACCAGATGCAACCCACCCCAAGCTAACTGGGAGCAGGTGATCTTGTCACTGCCGTGCGCCGTAGGCGCGCGTCTTAAGGCTGTTTCTTCTCCGCCTCCTACTTCCACCGGCGCCTTCCGGGACCAACCGTCCTGATACGCCTCCGCTCCTTGCGATGGCAACCACCTTGTTGACCCAAAATTCCAGCTTCGTCGTCTGGGCCCGCGAGATGAAAGCCCGGGAAGACGAGCCCGTCATCCGCTACTATCGAGACCGCCAGGCATGGCTCCTGGAACCAGATGCAACCAACCCCAAGCTAACTGTGGGGCAGGTGATCTTGTCACTGCCGTGCGCCGTAGGCGCGCGTCTTAAGGCTGTTTCTTCTCCGCCTCCACTTCCACCGGCGCCTTCCGGGACCAACCGTCCTGATACGCCTCCGCTCCTTGCGACGGCACAATCACCTTGATCAACTTCCGCTCGTCATTGACCCAAAATTCCAGCTTCGTCGTCTGGCCCTCGGCAATCGAAAGGCTCGCGCTCAAGTGGTTCAACTCCGCCTTCTTGCCGGCAAATTCCACGCTTTCCCGACCCTTGAATACCACCGTCAGCGGAACCTCCTTCTGCCCGAGGATGTAGGCGTAGAACGCCTGCGGTTCGGAGGTATCGAGTTTGGCCCGCAGAGCGAGCATGCTCCACGGAAATAGAGGCAGGTTGGAGTTAATCACAATCGCGTCCGGGTGGATGTCGTCCTCTTTCACTTTCGGCTCCGGCCCGCTGGTAATGTCGTTCTTGGCTTTCCCATCGCTGAAAGTGGCTTCGTCCGCTATTTTGACCTGACCCAGCGAGGCTTTCGCGCTGGCCGAGATAAGCTGATACTTGTCGTCGGCGACCACGTTGAATCGCTCGATGTCCACTTTCATGGTCCCGATCTCCGCCTTGCCGGAGCCGTCCACCTGGACTTTACCATCCCCCTTCTGAATGCTGTACGTCTCGGACGCGATTTGCTTTCCACCCATATAGATGGTGAGCTTGCCGTCATCGCCAAGGCAAATGGCCGCGAACAACAGCGAATAGATAAAGGTTTTCATGGTTTACTCCGTACCACTCTACCAGCAAAGCGGACGGGCTACCGTGCTATGCTGGAATCACTCCCGGCCTGTTACCCATCGCCCACTTGATCGACCACACCCTGCTTCGCCCCGAAGCCACTCGCGACGATATTCTGCGGGTCTGCCAGGAAGCGCTGGATCATCAATTCGCCAGCGTATGCGTGAACCCTTATTGGACCGGGGTGGTCGCGAAAGCGCTGGCCGGATCGGGCGTGAAGACCTGTATTGTGGTCGGTTTTCCTTTGGGCGCCACTTTGACCGAAATCAAAGTGGCGGAAGCGGAAGCCGCCTTACGAGCGGGAGCACAAGAGATCGATATGGTGCTGAACATCGGCGCTTTACGAAGCGGCGATCACGCCGAGGTCAAGCGGGATATCCAAGGAGTTGTAGAGGCCAGCCACCGGGCTGGCGCGATCGTGAAAGTGATTCTCGAGACCGCCCTGCTCGACGAGCCAGAGAAGCGGACGGCATGCCTGCTGGCTAAACAGGCAGGTGCGGATTTCGTGAAAACATCCACCGGTTTTGGTCCGTCCGGCGCTACGGTTGCCGACATCCAGTTGATGCGCGAGGTGGTGGGACCGGAGATGGGCGTCAAGGCTTCGGGCGGAATCCGGACTTTGGATGACGTGATCAAGATGGCGGCCGCGGGCGCAACCAGAATCGGCGCGAGCGCCAGTGTCAGTATCGTCAAAGCGGTCCGGGCGAGCGACACGGCGGGCTACTGAGCCGCGCGCCATGGCAACCACGCGTAAATCCGTCGTCCGTTTTCAGGAGCGCGCCGAGTTGCTCGATTTCCTGCTGGATGTTTCCGACGCCACCTCGGAAACGCTCGATCTCGACCGGATTCTTTCGAACATCGCCATCTATGTGAAAGAGGTGATCCCGTACGACGTGTTCGCGATCCTGCTCTACACTGAGCGGCAGCGCGGTTTAAAAATCCGATACTCCATCGGCCACCGCGAGGAGGTGATTCGCAATCTGGTGATAAAGCTGGATGAAGGAATCACCGGGGCTGCGGCGACCACCAGGCAACCGATCCTGATCGGCGATGTGCGCAGCGATCCACGTTATCTGAACACGATCGATGCGGTGCGGACCGAACTGGCGGTGCCGATGGTCGCGCGAGGCAAGTTGGTCGGAGTGATCGATGCCCAATCCACGCGGGCCAATGCTTACAAGGAGCAGGACCGGTCGCTGCTGCTGTTGATCGCCAGCCGGGCTGCCGTTTCGATCGACAATGCGCGGCTGTACCGGCGAGTGGAGCGGCAGAACCGCACACTCCGCACGCTGGCCCATTTGTCGCAGGAGTTCAGCTCGATTCTGGCGCTGAACGAACTGCTGCGGAAGATCGCGACGACGATTCATGCGCTGATCACCTTCGACGCGTTTAGCGTATTGCTGGTGGATGCCGAGAAGCACGTTCTGCGCCACCGCTTCAGCGAACGCTACGATCAGCGCGTTGTCCTCGATAACATTCCGATCGGCAAGGGGATCACGGGCGCATCGGTCGAATCGCGCGAGACCATACGCGTCGAAGACACCCTGATCGATCCCCGCTATATCGCTTCTCATCCCGAGATCCGGTCCGAGGTCGCGGTTCCGCTGATCGTGCAGGACCGGGTGGTCGGCGTGATCGATCTGGAGAGCGAGCGCGTTGGCTTCTTCACCGAAGATCATGTGCGGCTGCTCGGCCTGCTTGCTCCGCAGATCGCGAGCTCCGTCGAGAATGCGCGGCTGTATGAGGAGCTCGCTTCCCGCGAGCAGCGCATGGAGCAGGATCTGAAAGCGGCGCGCAAGCTGCAATCGGTATTGTTGCCGCGCAAATCGCCCGAGATCGAAGGTCTGGATGTCGCGATCCGCTTGCGGCCGGCGCGCGAGATCAGCGGAGACATCTACGACATTTTTCAGCACGGGAGCGAATACGCCGTTTTCGCGTTTGGCGACGTGAGTGGGAAGGGCGCCGCCGCCGCTCTATACGGGGCGCTGGTGAGTGGGTTGCTGCGGACCTTAGCCTACCGGAGGCGCGGCCCGGGCGAGCTGTTGAAGTTAGTCAACGATGTACTGCTGGAGCGCAAGGTGGACGCGCAGTATGTGACGCTCACCATTATGGAATGGGAGAGCTCCACTTGCAAGCTGCTGATGGCCAACGCCGGGGCGATCCCGCCCATGATTTGCCATGCGGGCGACATCATCAAGCCGAAGATCGAAGGCGTACCCGCCGGCTTGTTGGAAGATCGCGAGTACCAGGAGATTACGGTTGAGACCAAGCCTGGCGACGTGATTCTGCTGTATTCGGATGGCATTCAGGACCAGTTCAACTCCCAGGAAGAGGAGTACGGGCGGACTCGCCTGGCGCGCGTCCTGAAGAAGAGCTACGAGCTGGATGCCGAGGCGATTGCCGATGCCATCCTACAAGACTTCGATGAGTTCACCGGCGACGCGCCTGCCTTCGATGACCAGACTCTGATCGTCATGAAGGTGCGATGACGAATCCATTCGCGTATGAAGGTGACGACCTTTATTGCGAGCGGACACCCCTGGCCGAGATTGCTCATCGCGCCGGGACACCCTGCTATGTCTATTCAGCAACGGGGATTCTGGATCGCTTCCAAGCCTACGATCGGGCGTTCGGAGATTTTCCGCACCGGGTTTGCTATGCGGTAAAGGCCAATTCCAGCCTGGCGATCCTGAGGATGCTGGCCGAGGCTGGCGCGGGCTTCGACATTGTTTCTGGTGGCGAGCTATTCCGGGTTTTGAAAGCCGGTGGAGATGCCGCAAAGGTAATCTTTTCAGGCGTGGGAAAGACCGCGGAAGAAGTGGATTACGCGCTTGCGGAGGGCATTCACAGCTTCAACTGCGAATCCGAGGCGGAGCTGGCGCTAATCGAAGCCCTGGCGGCGGGGCGCGGAGTGAATGCGAGAGTAGCGCTGCGCGCCAACCCTGATGTTGACGCGACTACGCATCCGTATATCTCGACCGGTCTGCGCCAGCACAAGTTTGGCGTCGATATCTCGGAGATGGAAGGCATCTACTTGCGTGCAAGACAGATGTCCCACCTGGTTCCCGATGCAGTGAGCTGCCATATTGGCTCGCAGATCACCGATACCCGGCCTCTGCTGCAAGCTGTGGAGAAAATGCTCGAGCTGGTGGACCGCTTGCGCGCCAACGGATTTGCAATTCGCACTCTGGATCTCGGCGGCGGCCTCGGGGTGGCCTATCAACCCGGCGAAGCATCGCCGTGCATTCGGGAGTTTGTCCAGTCCGTATGCGAAAAGGCCAAAGGGCGGGAGCTGGAGTTGATGATCGAGCCGGGCCGGTCGATTGTCGCCGAGGCAGGCGTGTTGCTGGCGCGGGTGCTCTACCGGAAGCAGAATGGCGAAAAAGAGTTCGTAATCGTGGACGCCGCGATGAACGACCTGATTCGCCCGGCGCTGTATCATTCGCACCATGAAATTGAGCCGCTTCGCAGGAATGAATCGGAGACGATTGTGGCGGACGTAGTGGGGCCGGTTTGCGAGACTGGCGATTTTCTGGCGCGAGACCGGGAGATCGCAAATGTGATGCCGGGCGACTGCCTGGCGATCTGCGCGGCAGGCGCCTATGGATTCGTGGCGGCCTCGAATTACAACAGCCGGCCGAGAGCGGCGGAGGTGGTAGTGCAAGGACGCGATTGGCGCGTGATTCGGAAGCGGGAAACGCTAGAGGATCTAGTCCGAGGCGAGGAGCTTCCCAGTTAAGCCTGCACGGTGGCGCGCCGCTCGAGTTTTCCCCAGCCTACCAGGCGGCCCCTCATCGCGTAGAGGATCGATTTCGCCAATACGTAGTACATCAACTGGCGGTAGTAGATTCGTTGGAAGAACAGCAAGGCGATATCCCAGGGTTTTGCCCGCTCTAAACCGTACGCCAGCGCGGCCGTCAGCAGTTCGAGCACAAACAGGCCGAAATAGTACAGCAGAACGATCCGCCAGTTGCCGGCAAACAGCGCGATGAACATGGCGATTTCGGCAAAAGGCGACAGCGCCGCCAGAAGCACCTGGAAAATCCAGATGCTTGGCAATGCGACCATTCCGAGATATCCGTAGTTCCAGTTGAACGTGGCGTCGCGATGCTTCCAGGCCGCCTGTAGCGTCCCGAAGGCCCAGCGGAAGCGCTGTTTCGCCAAGTCCCGGGTGGTTTCCGGGGCTTCCGTGTAAGCAATCGCTTCTTCTTCGTAGCGGATCTCGAAACCCTGCCGCCGGATCGCCAGAGTCAGATCGGTATCTTCGGCGAGCGTATCGTCGCCAAATCCTCCGGCCGAAAGGATCAGGTCTTTGCGCCAGGCGCCGACCGCGCCCGGCACGACGGTGATCGCGTTGAGCAGATCGAGCGCACGGCGGTCCAGGTTGAATCCGCAAATGTACTCGATCGATTGAAACCGGGTGAGCCATTTCTTGCGATTCCCAACCCGGGCGTTGCCCGACACGGCCCCTACCAGCGGGTCTGAAAAGTGCCGCGTCAACTTCTGGATCGTGCCCCGGCGAAAAATGGTGTCGGCATCGAGTGCGACCAGCAAGCCGTGCTTGGATTCCCGGATCGCGTGATTGAGGGCCGCCGACTTACCCCGATTGGGCTGGGTGAGGATGCGGACGCGAGGGTCTGCGCCGAACGATTCCTGTAGGACGTCAAGAGTGCGGTCCTTCGACCCGTCGTCGACTACAAGTACTTCTAAGTCGGGATAGCCATTTTCGAGGATCGCCGACACGGTACGGCGGATCACTTTCTCTTCGTTGTAAGCTGCGATGACCACGGAAACGCCTGGGTGAACGTCCGGGTCGAAGCGGCGCCTCGAAGCTTTCCGTTTTTGGATAACGGCCAGCACGCCGTATACCAGCGAACGCAGCAGGGTCAAATAGATGGCGACCAGGAAGAGCAGCCCGATGACCTTCTTGAAATTACCTTTCGTGGTCAGCGCCTCGCCTTCAATACTGGCCCAGCGTTTCTCATCTCGCGACGGCAGGGGCATAATTTGAGCGCTCGTTCTGCCCATCAGTTGCTCGAGCGAAACGAACTGGTATCCCTGTGCCCGCAATGTATCGATAATCCGCGGCAGAGCCGTAACAGTGGGTGTACGGTCGCCGCCGCCATCATGCAAAAGGATCATGTGCCCATCGTCTTTTTGATCGAGAACTTCGTCCAGAATCTTCTTGGGAGTCGTCCCCTGTTCCCAATCACGGGGATCGATCTTCTCGCCAATCGTGATATAACCTCGTTCCTGAGCGCGATCGATTGGCACAATTTCGCTGGGCGTCTGCGGCTCGCTGTCGGCGTTGTAGGGAGGGCGGAAAAGGATGGTGCTATGGCCGGTGTCATGCTCAATCAGCCGCAGTGTCATGCTCAGCTCGTACTTTGTGCTCTCGTCCGACTCCTTGGCGATATTCGGATGCGAATAGGTGTGGTTTCCAATCACGTGTCCTTCGGCATACTCGCGCTTGAGGGCCGATGGGAATTCCTCCGCGTTTTGGCCGATCACGAAGAACGTCGCGGCCACTTTCTTCTCTTTCAGAACATCCAGAATCCGGTCAGTGTACTCGGAAGGTCCGTCGTCGAAGGTGATCGAAACGAGTTTTCGGGGCGCGCCGCCGGTGTGTTCCACGACGTAATAAGACGGCAGCTTCTGGTATTGCTCGTTGAAATTGTCGTCCGTGCCCTTCCAGACGTTACGGCTGCCCTCGTGCGGCCAGTCGGTAATTCGAAGCACCTCGCCCTCGCCGTAATGCTGAACGGATTTTTGCGCCGTTAGCGGGAACAGTCCGGCAGGTTTGAAGTTCTCATCGGGCCAGGCATGGGTTGCAAACACGGTCCACATGCCCGGATCCTCCGCGCCTAAGCGCCAGAGAGCGACTCCTCGGAAGCCCTCATCCGAGACATCTCGAACGTGATTGAGCGCGGTGACACCATCCAGGAACCAGATCTCATGCTGGTCCGGACCATTCGCGTAACGGAGCACGGGATTCTTCGCATTCGCGTCCCAGGACGGCTTGACCTGGTTGGCCTCGGCGGCCGCGACGACGTCCGCGTAGCTAACCTCGACGCCTCCTTTGCGGGAACCGATGATCCAGTCGTAGCCGTAGTTGCCAAAGCCGATTACGGTTTTCGATGGCGGCACTTGCTTTGTGAGCGTATCCAACTGAGTGCTGAACCAGTCTTCCGACGCGACCGGGCCGGGAGCGCTCGATTGATAATGCTCGTCATAGACCATTGGGACGATGTAATCGTTAATCTGCCCCAGACGTTTGAGATCGTAGGTTGCGTCATCATCGGTCGGGACGTCCTGAGTCAACAACAACCCAGCGGGCGAGAGCTTGGCACGCAACTCAGACATAAAAGAAACCATCTTTTCCTTGTCGCGCTCGGGAAGTTGCTCGAAATCGATATTCACGCCTGAGAACTTGTGCTCGATAATATTGCTGTAGATGTTGTCGATCAGATTTTCCCGGCTGTGGGTACTGTTGAGAGCCTGGTGCAGGTCGCCGGCCTGCCAGCCGTTCCGGTAATTGTTGACTTCGACCAGAATCGGCAACTTGGCGTCCCGGGCGATCTGGACCACCTGTTCGTCGGTCTCGTCATTCAAATCGCCGCTGCCGTCTTTGAGAGTTAACCACTCTGGTACCAGATGAGTGAGGTGGCCGAGATTCAGCCGCAACGATACCTTACTGGCCTCGTCCCAATTGACGTAGAAACCAAAAACAATGGGCTGATCTTCGCGAGCTTTCGCCGCCAATTTGGGGTGAATCACGGGGTTGCCGCCATTCCGGACGTACTTCACCTGTTTGCGAAAACGATACGGAATCGCTTTGGCTGCCTTCTCGCCGCCAGTGATGATGGATACTTCGCTGAAATTGGCGAGGTGCTGGATGGAGGGTAATCCCAGCGCCGGCAACTGAGGGTTGCTGATCAGGCTGAGCACGAACAGAACCAGCAGAACGGCCAGCACGATCCCGGTAATCCCGAAAGCCCGGCGGAAACGCACCCAACGCCGGCCACTCGGATCGTAGAACACGAAGGTCGCACTCATGCCGCTAACGGGTAGATCGGTCCCATTCCTCCCCTTCTTTAGAAGCGTAATCAGGGCGTTGCGATACAAGTAAACTATTGAAATTCGTTAAGCTTACGCTGGGCGTTTGGAAAACCCTACTAAAGCATTCGCCCTAGACGCCGATAGATTGACTGGCGTGCAAATCTCCGAGATTTCTCCTGGCCTGGCGGATGCGGCAGACGTATTAAGCGACCAGCTCCGCGCTCATCTCCAGCGCATGTCGGTACTTCTGCTGCCCTACGCGGATTCGCTCGAGCGCCGGTTTGTGGCCAGGCTCGAGCGTCTGGGCTTCACTCCGCAGGTTCGTGCCGCCCTCGTCGCGCTCACGCCTGGAGCCGCCGCCCGGGTCCTCGCCAAAGGTTTGCCGCCGGTCCGGTTCATCGAACAGGTGGAGTATAACGGCCGCCGCCTCGCCAAGCTCAATCTATCTCCCAGCAGCATCGTGGAAGCTCTGCTCGAGTACGACCGCCTGCTCGCGCCCACGCTGGAGAAGCTGCTTCCATCCGATTCCGCGAATTTCAAGTGGGTTCGCGAGCAGTTGCACTTCTGCGTGATTCTCACCCTGAACAACGCCTACTATCAGGTGCGTGAGGCGGAAACGCGGGCGTTTTACGAGTTGTTCCGCGCCGAGCTCGAATCCCACAACCTGGACGAGCTGCTCGGCCGGTTTCTCCAAACTCTGGTGCAGGCGTGCCATGCCGATGCCGGGCAGTTATATCTATTGGAGAATGACCGCAACTCTTGGTTTCTAAGAGCAAACTTCCCGAATATAGCGGATGGCGAGCCGCCCGCGCGCGAGATTCCCAATCGGCGCGGAAACGGCAGTCTGCTGGACCGTCCCCGTCAGATCGATCCTCGCAACGGGACCGCTCGTTATCTTTTGGATGCAAGCTGGAAAAGCCGCTTCCGATCGTGCTGGTCCGTGCCTCTCGCGGCGAACGGCCGAGTAGCAGGCGTCATGCAGTTCGGATTCTCGAAGCCGTATGAATGGCTGCCGCGAGAACAGGAGTTGCTGTCCGCCGCCGCCGAGCGATGTCTGCTGGCCGCGGAGAAGGCGCGGCTTATGGATGACCTCGCGGCCAGTGAGGAGCGCATACGCCACCTTGCCGAGCACATGCTGCACGTCGAGGAAATGGAGCGCCGCCGGATCAGCCGCGAGCTACATGATGAGGCAGGGCAGTCGCTCCTCTGTATCCGCCTTCAGATGGAATTGCTCGAGCTGTCTCTGCCGCCCGATCGCGTCGAGTGGATCGCCAAGCTGCGTGACACCCGGGATCTCACCGAACGCACTATCCTCGAAATGCGGCGGCTGATTGCGGCATTGAGCCCGGCCGTTCTGGAGCAACTCGGGTTGGGCGCCGCTCTTCGCCAGCTTGTCAACCGGTTTCGCGGGCTCCATGCCGCGCAGGTAAAGCTGCAGCTTGGCAAACTGGCCCGCTTGCCGCAGAGCAACGAGATCATCGTTTACCGGCTGGTGCAGGAGTGCTTCAACAATATCGCCAAGCACTCTGGCGCCACCGCTGTAAACATTTCTGTCAGCTCCGCCGATGGAGTAGTGAGGCTGAAAGTGGAAGACAACGGCGTTGGGTTCAATGTGGACGAAGCACTAGCGAGGCGGGATTCGTTCGGGCTCTCCGGCATGCGCGAACGGGTGGCTTTACTCGGTGGGAGTTTCGATCTCCAAAGTTCCCCGGGGCAGAAATCTTCCGCTGTTGCAAAGCCAGCTAAAAAGAAGGGTCGCGGTACTCGTATTGCGATCTCTTTACCAATCTCCAAAAACCGGTAGAAAAGGAACGAAGTCAGGTTAATTTATGGCTAAGACTCGCATCATGTTGGCGGACGACCACACCTTGTTCCGCCAGGGTATTCGAACTTTGATCTCCGCCGAGCAGGATATGGAGGTAGTCGGAGAGGCGTCCAACGGCGGCGAAGCCATCGAGAAGGCTGCCGAGGTGCGCCCGGATGTCGTCCTCATGGATATCGGGATGCCCGGTCTTAGCAGCTTTGAAGCCACCCGGCAGATCAAGAAGAATCGGCCGGAGACCAAGGTCTTGTTCCTGACCATGTACGATGACGAGGATTACCTGGTGGAAGGCATGGAAGTCGGCGCCAGCGGCTACGTTCTCAAGGACAGTCCTTCCCAGCAATTGGTCGCCGCGGTGCGCGACATCTGCCGCGGCGGCAGCTATTTAAGCCCCCGCATGTTGGCCCAGCTCGTCGACGACTTCCGCTCCCGGATCAAGTCCGCCAACCGCCTTCCCCGTTTTGCTACGCTCACCAATCGAGAGCGTGAAGTGCTCAAGATACTGGCCGAAGGCAACTCCGTCAAAGAGATTGCCTGCGACCTCAATCTCAGCGTCAAGACAGTAGAAGCGCACAAGTTTAATTTGATGCGTAAGCTCGACATCCACAACAAAGCGCAGCTAGTCCAATACGCAATCCAGAAGAAGATTATCAAAATTCCCAATATGGCCTGATTCGCCATCCGGATGGCACGCTGCCGCCCGCATCTGCCTCGCCTACCACGATAGGGTTGAATCCGCCAATCGGTCAGTTGCGCGCTTTTCGGTAGCAGGGTACCAAGCCCGCCTTCAAACTATCGCGGCAGATTCATGCCATGTATCGAGTGCGAGGTCGACAGCTTAGCGGATCTCGACGAGAAGTTGGCCCAATATCCCGTGGGTGCAACGTTCCGCTGGAAATCGGCGGCGTTTCTGTCAGCTCCGAAGAACGTGAGATGCGCGACTGAGTTCAGGCGCTCCTCCTGAACCAGAGAGTGTAGCGGGCAAGTCCGCCATGCTGAGCGTTTGGAAGGCCGCCCGGCGAAGATTCGGATCTGAACTCTGGGTGTCCTCGATCAACTGCCGCTCCAGTCCGCGGCTCATGAGCCGGCGTTCCAGTCCGTGCGGCAGACATTGGATCCACGCGGAAGAAAATAGGCCAGCAGCGGCGTCGCGCATTCGGAATTACGCCTCGATCCGGGTCTGGGCATCGTAGGCGCGCCACAACTCGTCCTTTGTACCGGGGCCGGCGAATCGGACATCGTAACTTCGAGCAACTGCGCATCGCCAATTGAGGTCTCACCGGAAAGCAGCGCGTTGCTTGCCATTCGTTGCCCGAGTTGGGATCGAGTTCGGCCAAACGAAGAAGCGCCACGCCAGAACTACTCGGATTCATTTGCGGCCACGGCCGGGAGACCGCCTGTTTCAGAAACGAAATCAGCGGTGGACCGGCGCTCCTGATTTCGCTCCAATCGTTTGAGAGGAGGGCGCCAACCTGATACGGCGAAGTGGACGACAGCGATGCGACGAGCAGACGAGCATTTCCGGAGTACACCGGAACGACTTCGAGCTGGTTTCGAATAAGTAAAAGTACGGGCCGGCTCTCGCTTCCGGCGTTTTGCCGGCGGCAAGGTTGAAGGCGCTCTTATTGACGGCTTCATCGAGCGCGACCCAGTCGTCCCGCGAAAGCGCGCGGCCGGTGTTGCTCTCCTGCACGCTAGATAGCGCAAAGTACGTACCGCGTCAGCTTGTGCGTTCTCTTTGGCCGTGGACGAAATCAGCTCCGGTAGCTTGGTGGCCTGCCGGCTTCGAGCGTTGCGCGGGCGGAAGCAAATTGCCGGATGTTTTGGCCATCCTCGCGCGGCAAAATATTCAGAGCAAGTCCGCCCGAATTCACCGTCGCGCCGGAGTTGTTCTTCAGGCGGCTGGAACGGGTCAACCCAGCCCGTAGCCGGTTCAGCCGAGAATTCATCTGGCGTCCGCGGCCGTAAGCGCCGAGGCCGCACGGCCGCCATGGCGGAAAGTGCCACACAGAATAGACACAAGGAGGGGGCATGGAAGTGCTTTTAGTGAGCAGCATTATTGCGGAGCGAGCGGTCTGTCTGCGCCAGCGCGGTTACAGGCGACCCAAACACCGGGTCGCCCGGCAGGCGGCAAACCCCGACCGCCTGCCCCACAGTTTCATGCACGGGCGGCTACTGCGGAGGCTCCGCAATCGATTGCGCCAGCGCTCGAGCTGTAAACTCTCCTGTCCAATTGGCTCATTGAGTTGTTCTTTGCGGCCCTTCCACCAGGAATGAAAGTATTCCAAGGCCTCCCAAAGGGGTTTCCGCGCGGAACGAAGGAGAGCTGAAGAGGAACCAGTTCGCCTGCATAGAAATCGGTCTTTGCCGCGGAAATCAGGAAGCTGACGCCTTCGGGCTCGCGCGAACGCAACGCCTGCCAGCGCGCGAGAAATGCGTCTTGCGCCGATGCAACTCCACACAGCACGAAGATGCCCGTCGGCAACACCTGTGATTTCGGAGCCCGAAGGTTCATTGTGTTCAGACACCGTTCAATGGCCGCAGGTTCCTCCAAAATGGAAGCAATGCGGGCCTGAAATCCGATACGCTGGAATCATGCATTGGAAGTTGGCAGCGATCAGGTTGCTGTTTAGCCTTGCGATTCTCGCTCCAGCACGAGCCGATCGCAAGACCGTGATCAGAGACGCGAGCGCTGGACATGCCGTTGTGACGACGAACTATGTCCAGGGAAATAATTGGCGATGGGAAAGCGAAGTGCCTCTGCCTTCCAATGCGCAACGCTTGATCGCAAATATTGCCAACGGCGATCAGCATTCGTATTATGCGCTCGATCTAAGAGCCAAGAAATACATCGAGCCGCAGCGCGTTGAGCCGATTCTGACTCTTGCTATGTGGCTGCGGCGCGCGCCGGGCGTTGCGCAGTCTGGGAAAACCGTTCACACCTATTTCGAAACGATCGAAACGGGCGAGAGCCGCCTGATGTTTGGCCACATGGCACGCCACGTCATCACGCGCGAGCGGACCGTCGCGGAGCCTGGCGCCTGTTCCGGCAATTCGATCATCGAGAGAGATGGCTGGTATCTCCCACGGGCTGAGCGCACGGTGCGGTACCAGCTTCGGAGGGGTGGTGGGCGGGAATGCCGCGATACTATCGTCGCCCACGGGACAAGGGCAGAATTGGGGTTTGCACTCCAGGAGAAAGAGACCAACACGCCTCCGGTGCCCACCGGTTACTCAACACGCAGTTATACAACCACGCGAGAGGTCCTCGAACTCTCCGATCAGCCGCTGGATAAGAGTATTTTTGAGCCACCGAAGGATTTCGCGCGGGTCGATGTGTTTCCCGGTGATGAGCCGGTGAACTGCAGGCAGCGGCTCGAATGGAACTGGCGGGAGTTGGAGCGATCCTTTGAGTCGTGGTTCGAGTAGAAACGCCTACTGGGGCGACGAGTTCAGGTGCATAATCATCTGTCCAATGTGGAACGAATAAGTCATGTTCGGCGGTAGCGCCTGTCCAGACATGGTGAACCAGAATGAATTGGGGCCCAAGCCCTTGGCCAGGATGCCGGGCTGATATCCCTTTTGCCATTCCGGCGGTTCTCTTGGAAATTCACCCGCTAGCGTCCATGGCCCCCACGGCTCGGGAGCATCGAACAGGTGATGCTTGTTCAGGAACAGATACCGCTTTACCCCCGGATGAAAGATCGCCGATCCTTGATCCGCGGTAAAGAGCCCCGGCACGGGCGCGGCGTCGCTGTGAGCGCGGGACCAGCGCGGTTTTCCATCGGCCTCCGTCCCCGCGAAGTATTGCCACGCGTCATACCTCAAAATTCGCGTCTTTTCGACGCGCGCGAGGTACACCTTTCCACTCCAATTCCACTCTTTCCCAATTCCCAGGCCATAGACGTAGCCATCGGAATTGAGTTCGTAATTTCGGCCCATGTTGATGAAGAACAGGCATCGGAAGGGCGAATCCACCTCTTTGGTCATGTCCTTAACCCAAGGGGCAGGTGGCGGCGGCTTTATCGGGAATACCGGTTCCGCATCCTTGGTCCAGGGCGACGCGCCCGGTGGTTTCGGCACGCCCGGCAAGTAGTAGCCGACCCGCGTCCAATGTTGACCGTAGTCGTCGGAATACGCCAAATAGCCGATTCTCGCGTCACCGAGCGGGGAATGGAACTGCCCGTAGAGCCGCCCGTCGATGAACAATACGCTCGAAGGTTTGTCATCGACCCTCGGCTCAAATTGGGTTGGCGCGTCGCGCAGCAGGATCGCCGGAATGAGGTTCGGCGGGTCACCGGAATACTTGACGACGCCGCAGTCGGTTCTCACGCTCCAGGTTCGGTCCGCGGTCGCTCCGCCGCCATCGCCCCATGTGCCGTAGAGATTATCGTCGTCGGCCCAGGTCGTGAACCACAGATCGCCGGAAGAGGGAAAGGGCATGAGTGGCGGTGTCGCAAGGGACACGGACCGGATCACCGGCGAGCGTCGCACCTCTTTGGGTTCCACCAGGCTCGCGTCTTGCGCCACGAGGAGCCGGAGTGCCAGGATACAGCAAGTGAAAGGTGGTATGAAACGATCGGGGTTCATGGTTTAAGGTCCACACAGGCTAGAAAGCCCGTGCTACTCAGAAGGTCAGTCGAAGCGCGAACTGGATATAACGCTGATCCTCCCTGGCTGAGGTGATTGAGGCGAAGCTGACGGGGTTCGAGGCGTCACTCGCGGGATTATCGAAGTGAGGAGTATTGCTCACGTTATAGACTTCCGCTCGAAGCTGCAACGAGAAGCGCTCGGTCAGTGACATCTTTCGGAACAGGCTTCCGTTCACGTTGACGATGCCGGGGCCGCGCAGGATGTTTCGTCCGCTCGTCCCGAACCGAATTTCTGTGACCGGACGAAAAGCCGTGGTGTCAAACCATCGCTGTCCCGGACCGATTTGGCCTAATGTCTCTACTTCGGGCTTCACCTGATCCGCCGTCTGCGTGTTTCCAGGCGCGTTCAAAGACGCGGAGGAACTCGTAACCGTAAACGGCGTCCCGGTGTAAGCCGAAAACGTCCCGTTGAGCTGCCAGTTTCTCGCCAGCCTGGAGACGATATTGCCATTCTTCAACCACTTCTTCCTGGGACCAAAGGGTAGTTCGTAGATACCGGAGACCTGCAAATTGTGCGTACGATCATATCCGGCCAGCGCCCGATTCCGGGACAACTGGCTGGGCGTATTGAATGTCAAGCTACCAGGGCTGTTATCGGTGAAATTGATGGCGCGAGAGAACGTGTAACTAGCTTTTACGAATAGTCCATTGGAAAATCGCCGGTTGAGCGTCGCTTGCAGCGAATTGTAATTGGCATCGAAGCCGGGTTTCAAAAGCGTGGTCCCTATCGATCGCCCGAATCTCGCGAAGTAGGGCCGCCCGGCTGTACCCAATCCAGGGACTCCGGCATTGATATCGGTGAAGATCAAGGGGCGAATGGAGTGAGTGCCTACATACCCCGCGCTGACGACAAAGTTCCGGGGCAGCATTCTCTCCACAATGAAGTTCCAGGACTCAATATAAGGTAATTATATACTTGACATACCAACGAAAAGAGTGCATGATTGAAGTATGGAAGGCTTCAAAACACTACGTGAGGCGGTTATCCACTTCGCCGATTTTGAGAATTGCAAAAAGGTCATGGTTCAAT
>JBPCOQ010000206.1:0-4232 GCA_051000095.1 Bryobacteraceae bacterium
CGCCCACGCGGACCTCGGGCGGTAGTTTCATTCAGGACATCGCGGCCTTCGGCATTCCGCTGCATCTCTGTCATGCGGGAGTAACACAGCGCGCCTTCGCCGCAAACTGTGGGGCAGGCGGTCGGGCTTTGCCGCCTGCCGGGCGACCCGGTATTTGGGTCGCCTGCAACCGCGGCTGGACGTAGACAGCAAGACTCTCTGCGCTACAGTGGCGAAATCGTCGCGCCGCGCAAAGAAACGAAGATTTAGTGGCACAAAGGTCTTGGCGTCTTTAGCGGCCTGTGTGTTGGTTAAGTCGTGCAAGCTCATCCGCCACGCCGGCACGGGCCAGAAGGAAGACGAAAGCCATGCCGTTCCGAAAGCACATCGCATGATCGATCAGAATCTATACTTCAACGCGAACTGCATGATCCGCGGGGTCACTGCCGTAAACAGGATCTGACCGAAGGTACCGCCTCCAAACGTAGTTCCCGGATTCGAGAATTCCGGGTGATTAAACGCGTTGAACGCCTCGGCCCGCAACTCCAGCCGCGCCGCGTCGTTGGGCCATGGAATCGCGATTCGCTTGCCGATGGACAGATCGACATTGACTTCGCGCGGGCCGATAATATTGCCGATTGGCGCGTTACCAAATGTTGTGGCAATGTTGTCGTCGCCCACAATGGTGGGTTTGGCATAGCAGGAGGTATTGAAGTACCCGGCCAAGCGGCTTTGGACGGAGCCGCTCAGGGCAACGTTGCAGCCGGATACAAAATTGGGCCGGTCACGCGAAATCCCGTACACATTCGAAGCGTTCGTGTAAGTGGCGAACAACCGCTGGCCCGATTGCGCGGTGACAACACCCGACACGGTCCAGCCATCTACCAACCGTCCGGCGAACGACTGCGGATTACTGAGGTGTGGGAGCTCGTACACATAGCTCACAATCAGACGGTGTTCCCGCACGAAAGCATCGGGACCATAGTGCTGGCTCGGATTGTATTGATCGCCGTAGGCAATGGCCGCGCCGTTGGAATTTGACGCGACACCGGGTTCGGTAGTCAAATCGCGCGCGTAGGTATAGGAAGCCTGGAAGAGGAGCCCATGGCTGAAGCGCTTGCTCAAGCTGGTGACCAGCGCGTTGTACCACGACTGTCCCCGCGAATCGATCAACAGCAGACCGGGGATGGAGATGCCCTCGTACGGCACCCGCAACGGGACGTTCTTCACCGTGTTTGTCGTTACGCCGCGAATCGGGTTTGAAGGGCCGGCCAGTTGAGCCTGGTTTGGATACCACTGCTGCGAAAGGTCCACAGCTTGCGACCCAACGTAGCCGATATCCCAAAGGAAATCCTTACCGAGCTGAATCTGCGCGTCCATGCTGTACCGATAGAATGTGGGTGGCCGGAAATTCTGCGAGAAGCCCTGATAGGGAGTACTGGAGGTAGTTGGCGAGTACGGAGGGAAGGACGGCAATTGGGGCAACGTCGCCGGAAATGGATTGGCCAGAGTGGCAGTGGCATTGGTGGTGGTCATGAATAGGCGAGCCACGGCGAAGGGCGGCGCGGATAACGACTGAATGAGAGGCTGGCCAGTGTACCGGCTATGGAAAATGCCGTAACCGCCGCGCAGCACCACCCGGTTGGTTCGCGGCAATTGCCAGGCAAACCCCGCCTGCGGATTCCAGGTGTTTTGCCCAAGGCCTTTGATGCCAACGGAATTGTCCAGCCGAACAACGCCGTCCGGTAGCTGGCCGGTGTAATTGGACGGTACCGTATAGCCGGCCAGGGTACCGCTCGCGGGCGGATTCCGATTTGCCCGCGCGATGTCGAACGCGGTATTGCGCCCTCCCGCGTCGCTAATGTCGCCCAGCCGTTCGTATCGAAATCCGAGATTCAAGGTCAGCCTGGGCGTAATCTTCCAATCATCCTGCGCGAACAGGTTGGCCTCCAAGGTACGGTAGGCGCGGCTTTGTCTCCCGGGAGATCGACAGTTTCATAGATGTTACTGACCGGAAGCCCAGCCGCGGCCGTTCCATTGTCGGCGGCATTCAGACCGAGTAGAAAGTCCGCAAACGTGAGGCTGATGATCGTGCCCAGATAGATCAAACCGGGCTCGTTAATCTGTGTCCGGGTCACGCCGCCGCCCAAGCGCAAGTTATGCCTCCAGCGGGTCCACGACAACGTGTCCTGTGCCACAAAGACGTTTTGAGCGAAGTTAACGGACTGGCCGTTACCGCCAATCCCGATGCCTCCATTGAGAGCGCCAATGTCGATCACCGGATCGGCATTATCAAAAGCCGGGGCGTTGATGCCAAAGTCGGAAAACTTGTACGGCGACGTCTGCGTGAACCCGGCGACCACCCGGTTGAAGCCGATTTCCGCCTGGTTCAGCAGGGACGGTGTAAACACGTGCGTGTGGGTGATCGAGTAGTTCTGGAAATTCTGGCGATTGAGGTATGGGAATCCCGGAATCCCGCCACCTGTCAGCGTCTGCGTGGCCGTGCTGGGCGCGATGAACGCTCGCAATGACCAGGTCGTCGTGGCGGACTGATGATAGTCCGCACTCGCCAGGTATTGATTTTCCGTGTAAGGACACGCCACGCTAAACAGAGTGGTGCCCTGCGACTTAAAGGGCAACGCGGGATTAATAATCTGCGCGCTCGGGACCAGATAGGTACCGTCCGGATTCTTGGTTTGCAGGATTTTCAGCGCCGCGGGAGCGATGTTGGAGCCATCGGCAAGGATTGCCGGACCAACATTGCCAAGCTGCCCGTTGAAGTAACCACGCCTGCCGGCGAACAGCTTGCCCAGAGCGGCGGCTGACCGGTCGTCGGTGAGCGGCGGCAATACCAATGTGCTGGAGCAACTACCGCTCAGGCCGTTGCGCTGGCGAGTTCCCTGATAGGAGCCGAAGTAGAACAGCTTATCCTTCAGAATGGGGCCGCCCACCGTTCCCCCAAACTGATTCTGCTTCAGGATACCTCGCGGTTGACCCGCCCGGTGCGAAACCAGTCATTGGCGTTCAGGTCGTTATTGCGCAGGAACTCGAACAATGTGCCGTGGATTTGGTTGGTGCCGCTTTTGGTGATCACATTCACCTGCGCTCCCGCGTTGCGTCCGAATGAGGCATCGTACTGACCGGTGGCGACTTTGAATTCCTGCAACGAGTCCGGATTGGGAACGGGGATCCCGCCGCTAAAGTCGCCGCTACCCTGCAGATCGTTCACTTCAATGCCGTTCAGATGAAAATTGTTGTCGTTGCTGACGCCACCTTGCGTGACGAATCCGCTCGCGCCTGTCCCCTGGCTACCAGCCCCTCTCCCCAGCGCGCTGGCGTTGGTGACCTCGGCTGAAACTCCCGGATTCAGTCCGATGATCTGCGTGTAATTACGCGAAACCAGCGGAAGATTCTCGATCTCCTGGGTAGAAGTGACCCGCCCCAGCTCAGCCGACTCGGTCTTCACCAGGAGCTCGGAGCTGGAGACGCTTACGGTTTCGCTAGTGGCTCCAATTTCGAGCTTGAGTGGCACCGTCTCCGTCTCTCCCACGTTCACGGTCACGGCTTGCACCAACAATACCTCGAAGCCGCTCGCCGAAACGCTCACCGTGTAGACTCCTGGCTCTAACAGCGGAATCAAAAAAGTGCCATTACCGTGCGAATCCACGGTGCGCTGAGCGCCAGTCGCCTGCTTCGTGGCCGTCACCTTGGCGCTCTGCACGAGTGCTCCCGATGGATCTGTGACCGTACCGGTCAACGCACCGGTGGATGCATTCTGCGGCCAAGCGGCAACCTCCAAACTCGAGATGAGCGCGAGTACCGCGGCTCGATATCTATTCATGAAGTTACCCCCCCGGCGAGTCGAGTATATGGGGGATTCCTCTCGAACGTCAAGCCGGCGAATCATGGCGGATTGACTCAGGGCCAGGTGGTGGCACAGGCATTCTTGCCTGTGTTAGTCTTCGAAACGCCAGCGAGTTCGGTTTCCGCATGTCACTTCGATGCCTCGGAGCGAACAGAGTAAACGACTTTGCCGGACTCGTCCAGGAACTGCAGGTGCGCGGAACAACGGCTGGATGGATCTCACCAAGTACTGGGCCTTTAAACACGGTTTTTTACACTCCTGCCAACACCGCCCCAAGCGGACCAATGCCTCCGGGCAGCGCGAGCTGGTTCCCAATCGTGGCCTGGAAGCCGTCACATTCATTCTTCTTATTGCGTTTGCCTTGAGTTCGGCTTTTGTTCTGCGTCAT
>JBPCOQ010000065.1:0-10733 GCA_051000095.1 Bryobacteraceae bacterium
CCAGACCAGCTTCCGGTAGGTATTCGAGACAAGCTTCACGGCTGATTCCTCCGAAATCGATCCTGCCCATTCGGAGTCCATTCGCTTCGTGCAGCTCGGTCACTTTACCTGGAATCGCGAGGCACATACGAGGCACATAACACATACGAGGCACATAATAAGTCTCTCCATTATTCCCAAATTCCAAGCTGGATTCGACCTTCGTTCCTTCGCAACGTGAGTGGCTTCAGGTCCTGGCCCGACCCCGCCGTTCGTTTGCCGGTCCGAACATCAAACGCGCAGGTGTGCCAGGGGCAGAACAGCGTTTCACCCGTGATTCGGCCCATGTGCAGCGGCAATGCCGTGCCTGGACAGGCGTTCGGAAAGGCATACCAGCCTGAATCCGACCGGCAAACCAGGACCTCCATTTTGCGGACTGTCAAACTTCGCAGACTGTCGACGGACATGTCCTCGCCGCCCGGAATGTCCACCCAAACTTGGCGCTTGGCTGGCTTGATTTGAGTCACCTGCACAAGGCGGGACGGCGCGGGCGGCCTTTCACGCGGTTCCCATTTGACGCTCTGATACGAACTGAAGATTGCGGAGATCGATTCCTGAACCTGTTGGCGCAGACCTGATTCCTCCGCGCTGAATGCGCCTTTGAGCCTCAGGAACGGCATGCCATCGGCGATCCGAAGCAGCTCGACATCGGCGTTCTGTTCTTTGAGCATGGGCCGGACCGAATCGAGTGCTTCCTGCCACCGCACCAGCTCGGGCAGTGGCAGGACCTCATAAAGCTGAAAAAGCGCGCTCACCTTGGCGTGCTCGGCGGCCCCATGGATCAACTCGTGATTCCCGCTCCGAACCATCAGCTCAACAAGGCTTAGAATGGCGTCTCGATGAATCTCATCGATTGTTTGAAGGAGTTCGAGAACATCCTCGCGAACGGCGGCATTCGGGTGCTGCTCAAAGTGATGGGTTAGCTCCTCGGCGCGCGCGACCAGCTTTTCGAACGCCTTATTCTGCCGATCGGACTGCTGTTCGGGAACAGGCTCTGCCATGGGCCTCCGCACGCACTGTCTTCAGAATACCCGGCATCAAGCCTCTAACGATCTCGCTGCACTGTTCGCCACTCTCGCAGTCGATGGGCTCGAGTTCGATCAGAATCACCTCAGGCGCCAGGACGCGAAAATACTGCGCAATCACCAACAGATTTTCGATGCTGATCACGCCAGTAACCGCCTCACCAATGCGGGCTTGGATCTCCTCGCCGGAAGGCAGCGGCGCGCGCCATTCGTAGCGGTAGAAATCGCCCGGTACGCGGTCGCGCTGCACAGCGGAGAGAAAGACCATGCGATCGTAGGGAGGTCGATCCTCCAGATTTTGCACCACGGCGATTGGCCCGTAGCTTAGGTCTTCGACTTGTACCCCCGGTTCCCAATCGCTCGCAACCAGAGCGGGCAGCAGGTTCGGACCTATCGAGAGGTCGCTTAGGTTTCGATAGCCAACAACACCGACCAGAGTTCGCACACCGATCAATCTACTCCGCACGCACACGTATTTACTTCGCGGGTGACGACGTGATCGGAACCCTCCACGTACATATGCGTGGTGCATGGCATACAAGGATCGAAGCTGCGAATGGTTCGCAGGATGTCGATACCCTTGTATGTGTCCGGCGCCGTGAACGATTCGAGAATGGGCGTATTCAGTACGGCCTGTTCGTAGGCTCCGGTGTTGCCCCAAGGATCGCGAGGCGACGCATTGATGGTGGACGGCGTGACGATCTGGTAATTCGCCACCATGCCGTTTTCCACCACCATGTGGTGCGTTAACCAGCCGCGGCCCGCGCCCCAGAAGCCGACCCCGATCTGTGTGCCGCGTTTCGGGATATCGAACTTGGTGCTGACTTTGGTTTCGCCCTGCTTGAGCAAATTCATGGCTCGCATCCAGTCGTTCATCGCAACCATGCAAGTGTACGCGAAGGCGTACGCCCGTCCGCGATTGCGCTCAAACGCGTTCCAGCCGGAGGGGATTTTCCATTCCATTTCAGTTTCCGGTAATGCGCCTTTGGGAACCAAGATCTTGAGGCTTGACCCAGTTGATTCTAAAAACGAGTTCTTGGGAATCTTCTTGGCAGCTGCCGTGTTCCACACGCGGGCATAAGCGCCTGCCTCGGTGACCATACGATCCCACCGAGGCGAGGTCGACCACGTGTATTTCTCGCGCCAATTCTGACCGGTGGGCTTGGGCTTGGTGGCCTTGTTCCACGGATGATACGGACTCAGCGGCGCGCCTAGCTCGTCTTCTTTGAACCGGCCGCCATCCCATCCTTCGTAATACGAGTGCTCGATAAACTCTTCCAGCCCCAGGTTGATGTTCCGCAGCTTAGTGGTCTTCAATTCTCCATCCACGATCGCGCCCGGAGTGGCCCAGCGCCTCTCGCCCCACTCGTTGCAGTTTTTGTAAGTAGCGTCGTAAGCGTCCGGATCGTCCCAGATTCCGGGATCGATCATGCTGGGGGTCCGAGCGCCCACTTGCCGGTAGAGCGGGTCGCATTCGTAGAAGAATTCGGTGATATCGTCCCAGATCGCTACCATCTTCTTCGAATAATCAAAGAGCTGCGCAAGCCGCGAATAATACAGGTTGAAAGTGCTTAGATTTACGGTGGTACTGACGCCGCCCGGCACGATCGTCTCCGGGTGCGGATACTTGCCGCCCAGCACTACGTAAGCCTCGCGCGCCACGCGCGTCATCTGCAATGCTTCCACGTACAACCTGCCGCTGAGCGGATTCATGTCCGTCATTAGCGCGCCCATGGTACGGTAGCCGTGCACCTCCGCCCGTGGCGCCTCGGTCCTTTCAGCCTTCTCCCAAATCTCCGGATTCGTGCTCTTCACTACGGTCTCGGAGTAATCCGGCCCGGCCAAAAGAAAGAGATGCAGAGGATGATCGTACAGAAATTCCATCGACAACATCAGGTTGCGGACTACGACGCCTAGCGGAGGCGGCTTGATCCCGAAAGCCATTTCCATGGCCAGCGCGGAACAGGTAGAATGCACGCCGCCACACACGCCGCAAGCGCGGCTGGTAATAAAGATAGCATCGCGAGGATCGCGTCCGATCATAATAATCTCGTAGCCGCGGAACAAGGTGGCCATCGAGTTCACGTCCACAATCTTGCGCTCTTTTAAATCCGCCACCGCGTGGAATGCGAGAGCCCCCGCTACGCGCGTGACCGGATCGAAGTCTACATTCTTGATGTGCCCGTTGCGCGCGAGCAGATCCTTGATCTTTTCATGGGTGAGGGGCTTTCTTGCATCCGGCGCGGAGATCCCCTGTTGGGTGGTGTATGGATCGGGAATCCCGCCCTTCAAAAAGGCATTGCCCTGCGCGTCGAATTCGACCGGGAGATTACGGAAGCACATGAATAGCGATCCTCGTCAGTTCTTGTCTTCGCGGAAGGTAGTCACGCGCCCGCCATAAACCGGTTTTGAAGCGTCTGGCCGTTTGACACTCGGGTACTTCGAATCGTCGCCCTTACGCCCAGGCGCATGGGTGCCGAGATGCTGCCACTTCTCATAGAAATAGTGAACTCCGCGATGCAGCCATCCCGGCTTGGGAAGATCTCCCCATCCACTCGGGACCTCGCCTTGCCAGCTCCAACGGACTTCATGATTGTTGAATTCCTGCGTGATGCGGCGCAGGCGGCGAATCACCGCGCCATACGTCCTCGACATGTTGCTTGAGACGATGGTGCCCGGCGGCTTCACGTAAAACGGAGCGAAGCGGTCCGGGAATCCCGGCATCGTGCAGCCGATACAAATTCCACCGGTATTCATGCAGCCGCCCATGTGATTTATCGCGCCTCGCGAGGTGATGTTGCACTGCACCACCGGACCCCAGCACCCTACTTCCACCAGGCATTCGTGGTCGCCGTACTCCTTCGCAAACGTGCCCTCTTCGTAGAAACCAGCGCGCACGCATCGCTGGTGCACCGTTTCGCTGAATAGCCACGCCGGACGGCCAAGCTCGTCGAACTCCGGCAGAGGCGCCAAGCCCTGAAGGAACAGCAGGACGAGAGCGACAGTTTCGGTAAAGTTGTCGCCTACGGGAGAGCAGCCTGGAATATTGATCACAGGCAAACCGAACGCGCTCCGGTAATCGCGTCCAAGAAAGTCCATAAGCGACATGGAGCCAGTGGGATTGCCCGCCGCGGCCGGAATCCCGCCCCAGGTCGCGCAGGTACCGATCGCGATCACAGCCGCCGCGCCCGGCGCGAGGCGCTTCAGCCATTCCGACGTGGGGATCGGACGATTGATTTCGTCGCCATTTGCATTCTTCCCCATCTTCTCCGCACCCATGGCCGAAAAGTAGCCACCAGTCGCGGCCGCGATCCGCTCATCGGCAATCGAACCTTCGTAGATGACTACGTAGGGAACGCCCAACTCGCCTTTTTCGGCAAGCTCGTAGCTGTGAACAAATTCCTCACCGGATTCGACCGACAATACGGTATGGTGCAGCTCGACCTTCGGTAGGCCTGCTACCGTGCCCCTCAGCAAGTTTTCGATAGGAGGGTCCATTGCGCCGACAACGGCGATGGAGCAGCCATCGCAGCTCATGCCCGCAAGCCAAAAGGCATGCACCACCTTCAGTGGACCGAGCGGGTGTTTCTCGGGGCGTTCTTCGGGCCCGGTCTGCGGTATTCGTTCTGATATTGCTTCGCTGAGTTCCGCAACTTCAGGCATTGTTCCTCCCTAACCCGCGGACGACTACCTTCAGGTTGCCATCGGCACTCCCGAAATGCAGGGCCACCTGCTTCAGCCCTCCGGACAGCGCGGACAGCCCGCCGTTCAGTTGCGTCAATTGGGGTGTAAGCGCGCTAGTTTCAACATCAATCGCCCTGACACCCATCGCGATCTTGTCAAGGGTGCACGCGATACTTTCCAGTGCATGGCGTATCAGCACGAGCGCGATGGCAAGCGCAACGAGCAGCACCACTAGTTCGCTGCCAGTAAGAATCGTCAGTGTGAGTGTATTCATACTATAGCCCTGCCTTCGAGAGTTGGCCTTCGATCGAGCCGGCACCGCCCACCAGCGCTTGCGCGGTGTTGAGAATTTCGCCGCCGACGGTCTCGGTCGTCTTCAGGCCCGCAATCGATTCGGTGTTCGTGAGGATTCCAACGGCGGCGGGAAGCGTACGGGCCGAGTTCCGCGCGATGCGGTTGGCCGCGCGAATCACTCCGAATAGAATTGGCAGCACGGCGAGCGTGAGCACGTACGCCAACGCCAAGAAGATCGCCCAGGCAGTCAGAACCCGATTGTCCATTTGCATCGCTACCTCCGGGCTACCAATTTCTCCGCCAGCCGGCCGAGGCTCGCATCGACACTGCTAAGACGCTCGAGAAGCGCGGAGAGTCCGCCCGCCGTCTGAGTGAGTACCGTGTTTATCGTCTCGAGAGAATTTGCCAGTGGTTTGGTCTGCACCTCAACCTGGAGCAGGCCGCCTTCGATCTTAGCCAGATTTTTCCTCGTGATTATCAGCGCGCGCGCAATCGCGATCAACCCCGCTGCAAGCGCGGCAACGAGAACGACGAGGTACAGAATCGTCAGCCAGAGCAGCCAGTGATACGCGTCCATAGGGTTATCCGAGCGTCCGGGCCACGGCGCCCAATTTTTCGTCAATGGCACGCGCCGCTTTCACAATCTCCCCGGCTCCGCCCAGAATCTGACCCGCAACAGCATTGGTCTCCTGAAGCATCCAGATTGACACCGTGTTGGCGGCGATGTTCTTGCCGGCAATCCAAATGTTTTTGGCGTGTTTGTCGATGCTGCGTGCCGTCACGATGATCAATATCAGCAGAACGGCGACTATTAGAATGACCGCGACGCCCGCGATCAGGGAATATGTCCACAGAGTCGTAGAATCCACGGCGCCTCCAGGCTGATTCCATTTGTACTCCAATGCGGGTTGTTTTGCAAACAGCGTCGTTCACCGGACGCCCCTTCACCGCCGGCGGTCCGGGATTCGTGTATCATCTGGAAGATGAAATCGTACTTGGCTGGGGCTTTGGCCCTGTCCCTGACCGCCGGCGCGTTCGCAGCAAAACAGGGAGCTTATCCCGAACATCTATCGGCCGACCGCGGCGGCAAACTAATCATAGCCAGCATCGAAGCTCTCGGCGGCTGGGACAACTGGAAATCCAAAAGAAACATACAATACCGGCGCGACGGCACTCGCTACGAGACGGATGGGAAGGTAACCCACGAAGTGCAGTTTCATAAATTGACATTACCTCCGGAAGTTAAGGTCCGGCAGGAGAGCCTACGCGATGGCAAGAGGATTGTAACGGGGTTTGATGGCTCGAACGGTTGGGTGATGGAAGACGGCAAGCCGATAACGGATGCGAAGCGGGTGAGCGGGGCGCGCAATTCATCCTTTGGAACGCAATATATGCTTTGTGCTCCGTTCAAGCTTGCGGACCCCGGCACGATTCACGAATACCTGGGATCGGTCAAATTGAGTAACGGCACATTCGATAAGGTCAAAGTGACTTATAGAGCCGGAACCGGGGACAATCCCAGCCACGTTTGGACATATTATTTCAACCAGAAAACTCATTTCATGGAGCGCTTGGACTGGAGCAACACCGAGAATACCAGCCACAGCATCAGCGAATACGGAAATTTCCGGAAGATTGACGGCCTCTGGTGGCCGATGCGCAGGACGAACTACGAAAGGAACCCAAAGGGCGATAAAGGACGAAGGACGTCAGATCTGCTTTACAAGAATGTTCGCTTTAACAATGATTTTGCGCCGGATACATTCGCGAAACCAGTTGCGGAAGGATCACGACGGTAAAGTTCAATCCCGCGCGATTCGTGATCGTGGGCAACGAAGTGGCCGGTGTGACCGCGGCCCTCACTTTACGAACGCGTGAGCCCAACGCACAAATCACGATCATCGAACCGCCCTAATGTATTCCTGCATGGATCGTCTGGATCTCCGGGATCTCGAGCCGTTTGAACGCAAAATGTACGATCGTCTGGCGCGGACTAACCGGAATTAGCGGCGGCGTGGTCCATTTTATGTGACCCTCGACGATCTTCGGCAGTGCGAAGCGCTTACGGCCTTCCACCCACGAAGCAGTGGTTGTCGGTGGCGGCTTGATTGGCGTGGAACTTGTCGAGTGCCTCGTAGACCACCGTAAGAAAGTTACTTTCTCGTTCGGGAGCCCTGGTATTGGCCTCTAATCTAGCGTTACGGCGCGAAGAAGGTGAATTGGTCAGCAGCCATCTGCGGAATCAAGGAGTTGACCTGCGGCTCGAAGAGGGGATCGCGGAGTGATTGGCGGACCCGGTGGCCGCGTCCGATCCGGACGGACGTCGTTGGGAAAAGAATTGAAATGCCAGATGCTCGGTATCGCAATTAGCCACGCCGCCGGCGGTTGGGCGTGGCATTCAAGTTTCGCCCGGCTTCCATACTTCTCTGCATTCTGTCTGGGCAGCCGCGGATTGTGCCGAAATCGTGCCCAAGGGTCGAGAGCCGTTTGTAGAGCAGATCTGGTATTCGGCCAAGCTTCAGGGCGATCTGGCGCCCGCACAGGCGAACACCAGTTTCACCCGCGCTCTTCCTGCGTAGGGTGCGATATCTGCGCCGAGGTCTGGCCGCCCGGAGTTCTGAAGGTGGAGATCGTCACGCGGCGCGATCCGCAGGAATCGGCGCTCGTCGATCTACTCTAAGAGAAGGCTGAGAAAGGCCAGAGATCCTTCGGAACACACTCTCGAAAACCCTCCCGTGGTGCGAGGTAGAGTGGAGCAGGCCGTTGGCCTGCCGAGCAGGCGAAACCGCCTACTCCACTCACTGCTTTTCATCGCCTTTGGTGCGCGATCCCGCGTCCATAAAAACAGGCAAGAATGGCTTTGCCAGTGGCACAGGCATTCTTGCCTTGTGTGGATCTTTTTCAGGATCCCGCTGAAGTTTAACAGGGATCTTATAGCCAATAGCCAGCGGCTATTCCATAAAAGACCGCTATGACAACACCGAGCGCGGGAAACGCAAGAAGCGCCGCGGCAAGTCTCGTGCGAGTCCGCATCGAGTGTGGCCAAAAGCTGACGGCAAGTTGGGCAGCGATAATTACTCCCAGAGCTAGTTTGTACCCAAAGCTGCCGTTTGTACACCAGGGACAGTGCCGTCCGGCCGTCATGTGGATATTGCAGTGCGCGGCGGCCCCATTCCACAGAGATGCGCAACCGCATTGGAACACGATCGCGCACAGGTTGATGATGAATACGGCCGTCAACGTGGATGCGAAACCTAGAATTGCGAGCTTTGTTACCAGCGATCTGATCATCGTGAACCGGCGTGATACCATTTCCGCACCACTTCCATGGCAGGCTTACGCCACGGAGTGTGAGATCCGTCTTGAACACCCCCATAGCCGTTGGTTCCAATCTTCCACCAATACATTCCCGAGAACCAAGGCTGTCTATAGAAGGCCCGGAATACCGCTTCGTAGCACCGTGCCTGGTCTGACGGAGACAACCGGCGGGGAGATTCGTCCCAGGGCTCTCTTTGTGGATTTTCATAGGAGCAAAATCCTACCTCGGGCAGTATGACCGGTTTGCGAAAACGCGCCTGAACGGCCTTCACACACTCAATCACCGCATCTGTATTCAGATCGTCAGGCAACGCGTAGTAATCGTTCAGACCGATATAGTCGAGCGCGTCCCAGAATTGAATCGACTCGAATTCCGGTCCTTGCGTGGCGCCGTAGACGAGCGGGCCGCGATAGATTCCACGGACGCGTGAGATGAGCCGGCGCCACTGCTCCTCGTAGCGGGTGAGCTGACTGAACTCGACGCCGACACAGAATAAATCGGCATGGATTTTGGTAGCCAACCCGGCTTGATGTTCCACATACATCCGATACTGCTGAAACCACTGAATCAAGGCGGCAGAGCTGGTGAATCCGATCGAGCCGGGGGATCCGGACCGTACCCAAACCTGCGGTTTCAGCAGTACTTTCATACCGAGTTGGTGTGCGACTCCAGCCACCTGCTCGATTCCCACGTCTGACTCCCAACCCCCGCCGAAACGCACCTCTGGAACGTCCTTGGGAGAGAAAGCATAGGGGACCAAGGCAATCGCGTCCACACCGTACTTGGCCAGTTCTTGGAGCATCGGCTTGGCAACTTCCGCGCTGTATCCGCGCGGCCCCTCTGAAGTGAAATTGACGCCACGCTGAAAAAAACGCCTGGAAGTCGCGTGCAGGGCTGGACTAAACGCCGCCTGGGCCTCACAACTGGCGATAACCCGCAGGAGTCTGCGCCGGGTCAAACTTCGCTCCTTTCAGGCCCCCGATTGCGGATGTCCCAGAGAAGCCCGGCTAGCAAGGGCGCCCAGAGAAGCGCCTTCTCCAATGCGGACTGCTTCCAAATACCGCCAGGCTGGCCCGCGGTGTAATGCAACCAAAAATATGTGAACGAAGAGATGCTGAATGCGAGGACGCTCCGGGAGCGCGTACTTACCGCCAACGGTATCAGCCACGTGGTGTACCACGCGTGAAACATGGGCGTGGTGATCAGGGCAACGATTAAAACGGATTGCAATGTGCCGGCGAAAGAACGCCCCCTCAGGACAATAAAAAGACTGAATAGCAGAAACAAGACCAGATAGATCTCGTTGTGTTTCTCGGCATGCCCGGTGGACAGAAAGGGGCCGATGACGGCCGGAAGAAGCTCGGCGCTACGGGCATCAGCGGAAAATCCCGCGGGATAAAGAGAACAGCTCCAGTTGCCATGCGCCACGATTGTCCACGAAGCGGCTAAAGGCAGTAGCGCGGTAGCTGAGGCAAGCGCCGCTTTCCGCCACCCGTCGCGACGAAATATGCGCCAAAGCAACCAGCCCAACATCGGGAAGCAAACCCATTTCAGGGCCATACCCACGCCAAGCAGAGTGATTGAACCCCACCGGGAATTGGAGGACGGCTCCGCGGTCTCCCAAAGGAGCCACGCGCCCACCAAAGCAAATACGAACCAACTGTCGTAGTGCCCCCCGCCGGCGAACGAATAAATTACCAGCGGATTCCATGCGTAAACGATCGCCTTGTGAAAACCGAACCGGCGCGCCATCCAGGCGCAGATCAGAACGTCGGCGGCGAGAAATGCCGCTTTGAATAACATCACGCTTACCGATGACGCCGCCAAGACACGAAAGCCCAACTCGGCGAGCGGCGGATACATGGCCGTAACATCCGGGAACTTGATCAGCGGCCACAGCTCATTGCGCAGAGCCATCAACGCCGGGGCTGAGGGGGCTACACAGTACGGACTGAATCCATGGTTCTGAAGCATGCCTTCCCAAATGTATCGGTAGATATCCGTCCCAGGGCTTGCCCAAACCATGCAAAGTCTCGTCCCGAGAGCGATAGCCCAAAACCATTCCAACGAAATCCCGGGCAGCCGCAGCGCCAGAAGAAAGCCTAGCGACATAAGAACCGCAGCCAGAAGAAACGGGACAACATTCGCCGGTTTATCAAGCTGCGCGAATTCAGCCATCAGCCAAGCGCCGCTGAGCAGGGCCGCAGCCGAAAACCATCGCGCGCGAAGCTCAGTCATCAGTAGAACCGCCGAAAATACAGTTTGCCAACCGTAAGAAGTATGATGGCGCCGGCGCGAACGCTTCCGGCCAGTGACCCGGATATCTTCGAACGTCCCGCGCGGCGGGAGTGAGCCTCCACCGGCAGCTCGAC
>JBPCOQ010000130.1:0-5198 GCA_051000095.1 Bryobacteraceae bacterium
GCACCAAATTTGAACGCGGCCTGGACTGCCGAGTCGCGACCCTACTACTTTCGCTCATTCACCGATGCTTATCCAAGTTTCCCATACTTGTGACGGCCCCCGTCGCTCCCGCTAAAGCATGTCCCACGGTCCGCGGTCGCGGCGTGTTGTGACTTCCTTTGCGATCTGAGCGGCTGCCGTCTCTCGCGCCACATCCAATTCAAAATCCTGTTGCGAGCCTAGCCAAAGCTCCGGCGAAGTTCCGAAATAGCGAGCCAGCCGAAGGGCCATCCTGGCGCTGATACCGCGCTTTTCATTCACGATACCCGAAACATGATTAGCGGGCACATGCAGCGCCCGAGCCAGAGCGTTGATTGAGAGGGCGAGCGGCGCCATGAAGTCTTCGTGGAGAATTTCACCTGGATGTACAGGGGCGAGCTTGATCTTGCGTTGGGGCATTGGATCCTCCTCAGTGATAATCGGTCAGTTCCACATCAAACGCATCATTATTTTCCCATCGAAAGCGGATTCTATATTGATCGTTTACACGAATGCTGTACTGACCCGCACGAGAACCTTTCAATACCTTGAGGTAGTTGCCCGGTGGCGTGCGCAGATCAGTAAGCGTGCTCGCCCGATTCAATAACCTCAAGCGTCGAAGCGCAACGCGGGCAATGTTGATCCATCGTCGAGTGCACCTCAGATGAAATAGATCCTCTGTATCGCGATCACGGAATGATCGAATCGCAACGCACTATTATACACCGTGTAATAGTGGTGGATGGTATCATTCCAAAACCTGCGTTTTTGACTACTCTTGCGAAGACACGCCAAAATTCGTGTATATATGCGGCAGCAGCTGGTCTCGGAATGGTGACTGGATAACAGCAGATTTGAAACAAGGTAACGTCGAGATCATGGCGGACGGAAATTGGCTCACCTAGTATCAACCGGCGATCTGGACAGAGACCGCTACAACACGTTTGTGCCAAGTGCTCACAGGGATGCTTGTCGGTGGACGCAAAACGGGGTCTGGAGGTCGTTCATACCTCCGAAATAGCTCACGGTGTGTGATGACGGCGGGGGCTGCCACTTCTTCCCCCCAAGGTACCAGACCAATTCGAGCGCCGATGTCGAATCCCCAACTGGAAATAAAACTTGGCGTGCGGAGCCCAGGCGATCAACCGCATGGTAGACATCCGTTGCCGA
Source organism: Bryobacteraceae bacterium (assembly GCA_051000095.1). Taxonomy (GTDB): domain Bacteria; phylum Acidobacteriota; class Terriglobia; order Bryobacterales; family Bryobacteraceae; genus JBBSHP01. Next base: position 1,189 of record JBPCOQ010000130.1, read on the forward strand.
TTACGAGCAATTTGGCCTCGTGCCCCTAGGCGCCCGTTGGCGCATACATATGGGTCGCCACCTCCTTGCCGATGAATCCCTTCCCCGAGCGCAATGGGTTTAGCGAGGCCGGACACCTCCGGCCTCTATTCGCAGCTACAACATCGTGCTGCTGGACTTATATGTGGCTTTCTCCTCCGTGTTGTCGCGCAGCGATCGAATACGATTGTGAGATTGCTGAACCTGGCTGTACTGCCGCTCCACCATCGAGCGCAGGTCGATGGGCAAGTCTTTGCCCAGGGCATCCTGGTAGTTTTTCTTGGCATTGTCCTCGCCGCGTTCCGCTTCTTCGAGGACAGCGTGATCGTCTTTACCCGTCACCGCGGATTTGACATCGATCCAGCCGCGATGTACAGCTCCGGAAACGCTGCCCGATTTCTCGGGCTCGCCGCCGATCCGGGAGACTTCCATCTGCAGCTCACTCGCGAACTGGCTCCTTTGCCTCGAATATTCGTTAAAAAGGCTCTGGAGGTCGCTCCGTTTGACGCTCTCCGCGGCTTTTCGGTAACCCTCTTCGCCGTCCTTGCACGTTTCGATCAAGTCGTTCAGTGCCGATATATAGTCCTTAGTGCTTGCGCTAGCCATGTGTGCTCCTTCGCCACGTTCGACGCTACCCACACAGGGTTGTTTCCGGTTTTCGCGCTCGGCATTCACCGGCGCGGGATCGCTGCCCGCCGATTTGTTCTGGAGCTGCTGCTCTCCTCCTGATAGTCTTCAGCCATGGATGCCGATCGTTGGGACCGCAGACGGGAACGGATGGAAGCGCGGATGAGCCGGCGAGGGCACCGCTCAGGGGCGAGTGGCATCGTTCTGGGCGGAATCATTGTCTCGGTGGGCCTGCTCCTGCTGCTCGAGAATGTCGGCATCCTGCACGTCCACGATCTCTGGCGTTTTTGGCCGCTTCTGATGATCGCGTTCGGCCTGTCGCGCCTGCTCGAAGGATGCGGGACCGCCGGCAAGATCTGGGGCGCTTTGATCGCAATATCGGGACTGCTGTTCCTTCTCGACAACCTGGATATCGTTCAGCTTAACTTCAATCTGATTTGGCCGTTAGCGGTGATCGGTTTTGGCGTGTCGATGCTGTGGGCTGCGCTGGACCGCCGGCGCGCGCTCAGTGGCGTTGGAGGCGCCAGCAGCTCCGACGCGAGCCTGGTCGGCATCTTTAGTGGAGGGCGCCGGCGTATCGATTCCACGGAATTCCGGGGCTGCGACGTCCTTGCATTTTGCGGCGGGTTCGAGATCGATCTCCGGAACGCCGCCATGGCCGGCGGCAAGGCAACGGTGGACATCAATGCGATGTTCGGCGGAGTGGAAATCTTTGTCCCGGACAACTGGAAGGTGCTCATGAAGGGCGTAGGCATTTTTGGAGGATTCGAGGATAAGACGATACCGCCCAAAACGGTGGAAGGCACGCCCGCTCCTGAGCTGGTGGTGACCGGCTACGCGATCTTCGGTGGGGCTTCGGTCCGCAACTAGCCCGTAGACGCCAGTTATGCATCCGATTCTCGCGACCAAGACCCGAATCGCGCTGTATTTGCTGGCGTGGGTCCCGATCGTGGGAATGCTGAAGATTCTGCTCGGAGTATCGGGAAATCTATCCTGGACGGAGGCGGTGATCTTCGTCGTGCCTCTCTCGGCTGTTTTTGCCTTCGTGAACCTGTCCCCCTGGTATCTCTGCAAGGTGCTGCCTATAGGAACTTCCGGCATTTCCAAGCTAATCCTGAACCTCTCGGCGGCCGCGTTCGCCGCCGGGTTGTTCTGGATTGTCGTGGCAAAAGGAATTGCTCTCGCGATGAGCCGGTGGCGTCCTGGCATTGATTCAAAAATCAGCCGCGAGCTTCCGATGCTGTGCGGCATCGGAGTGTTGTTGTATCTTCTGGCGGTGGCGTTTCATTATGTCCTGCTGTCGTTCCAGACCTCGCAGGAGGCGGAGAGCCGGGCGCAGCAGGCGCGGGTGTTCGCGCGGGAAGCCGAGTTGAAGGCGCTCAAGGCGCAGATCAATCCACATTTTCTGTTCAACAGTCTTAACTCAATTAGCGCCCTGACAACCGTGGACGGACTGCGTGCCAGAGAGATGTGTATCCGCCTCTCGGACTTCCTGCGGAGCACATTGAGCCTGGGAGACAAAGAGACGATATCGTTTGGGGAAGAGTTGGTGCTGGCCACCACCTATTTGGACGTCGAGAAGGTACGGTTTGGAACGCGGCTCCGCGTCGAGCAGGATATCGATCCCCTTTGCCAGAATTGTCCCGTGCCGCCGCTCGTGCTGCAGCCGCTGGTGGAGAATGCGATTAAACATGGCATCGCCAGCCTGGTGGAGGGGGGAGCGATTCGACTAGGAGCGCACTGTGATGACGGGCTACTGCGCTTGAGCGTTGAGAATGAGTTTGACGCGGATTCGCCCGCGGCCCGCAAGCATGGGCTGGGACTTTCGAATGTTCGCAGCCGGCTTCGCGCTCGCTACGAAAACCGGGCGCGGCTGGATACCGAAATCAAGGGTGCATGCTTTCTGGCGGAATTAATTCTGCCTTGTGAGGAGCATCTGAATGCCTGAGCAGATAGCGCATTACCGGATCGAGCGCGCGCTGGGAGAGGGCGGGATGGGCGCGGTCTACCTCGCCATCGACACCAAGCTCGACCGCGAAATCGCGCTGAAGATTCTGTCCGCCAATGTTGCCGAAGAACCCGGCCGTCTCAACCGTTTCATCCAGGAAGCGAAGGCCGCGTCCTCGTTGAATCACCCGAACGTGGCTTACATCCACGAAATCGGGCAGACCGGCGGGACCTGGTTTATTGCAATGGAGTATGTCGAAGGCGAGCCGCTGAGCGCAAAACTGGCTCAGGGGCCGCTGGCCTTCGCCGAAATCCTCCGGATCGGAATGGATGTGGCGGATGCGCTCGATGCCGCTCACGCGAAGGGCATCGTTCACCGGGACATTAAGCCAGCGAACCTGATGATGACCGCTCGTGGGCGCGTGAAGGTGCTGGACTTTGGTTTGGCCAAGCTGGAACGGGCCAAAGCACAGAGTGCCGAAACCAGGCTGTTAACGCAGGCCGGCGTGGTTCTCGGCACGGTGCAGTACATGAGCCCCGAGCAGGCGCTGGGGCGCGATGTGGATCACCGTTCCGATATCTTCAGCCTGGGCGTAGTGCTCTATGAAGCCGCTACCGGGCGCCTGCCGTTTGGCGGCGGGAACTCGCAGGAAACGATCGCTCGCATCATTCAGGCGGTGCCGGACGCCATTGCGAGATTCAACTGTCGCACCCGAACGGCCGCAAAGCGCGATTTCAGTTTGTGTTTGGTTCCTTCCCGCCAGGTAACGGTTTTCCAGGCCTGGTCCGGCAACGAAAGGGCCAGTTCTTTTACGGATATCGGCTGATGCTCGGCATCCCGGTGCAACCGTGTGGGCGGACGCCCCTTGCCCTTCCTCCGTTTTTTGGGCTGCGGAGCTTCACCGGGCGGCCACACAGTTATGTTCTCGTGAACACCGACCACATACCGCAATTCCAGTTCGGTGATCCCTTCCCGAAACCGAGTCTCATTGCCATAAGCGGAATCCGCTAAGACCGGCGCAAGCGCTACTCCTTGTTCTACCGCCTGACGAATCTGTGCGAGCGCAATCGTCGGCTTGGTTTGAAAAGTGATCTCCTCGGGAATACCAGCGGCCTTGCGCCGTTCCCGGTCGCTGGCCCAACTCTCCGGCAGGTATAAACGCCACGCGATGGGAAGACTGGCGTGATGGGTGGCAACCGACAAACTCACCGCCACCCGGCAGTTTTCTTGCTTACCTACTTGTCCACAATACTGCCGGGCCACCCCGACCGAATGCGTCCCTTTCTTCACGAAGCCGGTATCATCTACGATCCAGGCCGCCACCGGTCCGTTCCGCTGCATAGCTGTGAGAACATGGTCCCGCACGTTTCCTAGGACCGCTTCGTCGCTCCAGGGCGCATCCGCTACCAAATGATGC
>JBPCOQ010000228.1:0-48101 GCA_051000095.1 Bryobacteraceae bacterium
CGCTCGCATTGTGGCCAGCGGCCGCTCTCACTTGTCCCTGTTTCGCACCGGGATGCTTCCTGGCAGATCCTCGAACCGCATTGGACCGTTTCTGCTATCACTGCGACGGTTTCGGCCCGCTATGCCGACTACGTCCTGGCGGATCGCAATGCGGGTTCCGAGAATCAAGCCGTCGTGCGAAGTTCCTGCCTGCACTGCGACTGTCGTTGACAGAAGTTTATCGATAACTTATTATTGTCTTTCGTCGTGCAGCGATCATCGTTACCGGTTGATAGACTGACGTACATGAGCCAACGGACTCCTGATCTCGTCGTCGAAGCTCCTTCGGGACTCGGCGTTACAGCTATCTCCCGGAGATCGGCGAAGGACTCAGTTGTCGATGAGATCCGGTCATCCATTATGCGAGGTGCCCTCAAAGCAGGTGTCCGCATCATCGAGCATAAGCTGGCTATCGATCTCAACGTGAGCCAGACTACGGTTCGTGAAGCTCTGGTGGATCTTGAACATCTGGGGTTTGTGCAACGCGTGCCACCCAGGAAGACCTTTGTGACCCGTCTGACTCATCGGGACATTGATGAAATTTATGCCGTTCGAGTTCCTCTGGAGCAGGTAGCAATCGATCTTCTCGCGGCGATCCCTACTCCGGATCTGGCGAATGCGGAAAAAGCTTCAGAAGGAATGCGACGCGCCGCAGCCGCTGAAGATCGTATCCGATTCGAAAGCATGGACTTGGAATTTCACCGCGCACTGTGGGCCGCCACGGAGAACCGCACGCTCGCAGCCACTCTCGAAAAGATAGTGGTGAAGCTATTCGCGTTCGGATTCGTTATGAATCAGCAGATCCATGCTTCGCGTTCGCGGATGGAAGAACAAGCCGGGCAGCACGGCAGGATTTTAGCGCTTATCAAGGGACACGATTTTCAAGCCGCCAAAAATTTAATGGCGGCTTCAATGGACAAGACCTGGCTCGATGATATTGAATTCGCAGAAGAAAACACAACTTTCGACTCTGACGAGCGCGAGACGCTCAGCGATTCCTGAACCCGCCGGCTGCTTCCGTCTGGCGCGGCGGCCGGAAGGGAAATGCCGGCTCGCCGCCGGCGTAGGTCTGGTACTCTGCTGTTGCTCAATCTTTTTTGCATATAGACCCGCGAAAGCGGCGGAAGGCGCGGTCCGGGGACCCCAATGGCTACGGGAGGGTATCGTCGCGTCGTCCGACATGGAGGCGCTTACGTTCGTACTTCGCCGGGGCGGCGGGGCGCAGGACGCCACCGAACAGTGGCATGCATACCGCAGCGAGGCGGCCGTCAAAAAGCTCCAAGACGCGGGAGTCAACTTCGCGATCATAAACTTTTACAAGGGCGCGGGCATTCGTGCGGAATCCGAGGACATCGCCGCGGCCCGCGAATTCACCAGACTCGCCCACCAGCACGGAATCAAGGTCGCCGGATATGTGGGGGCCACGATGATGTACGAAACGCTGTTTCAAGAAGTGCCTGAAGCGCGAAACTGGCGGCAGGTGGACGAATTTGGAAATCCGATCTACTACACCAACGATCAGACTTTTCGCTACATGGCGTGCCGCAACAATCCGGGGTACCGCGCCTTCATCCGGAAGGTTGTGCAAATGGGTATTCAGGACGTCAAGCTCGACGTCATCCATTTCGACCAGATGCAGTGGTGGCCCGAGCCTCACTCTTGCCGGTGCTCCTTTTGTCAAACCCAATTCCGGCAATTTCTTAGCGAACGCTACTCCGACACGAAACGCGCCAGGCTGCGCTTCGGGTTTACAGACTTTGGAGGCGTGATCCCGCCGCCGTACGGAATACACGAACCACCCGTCCGTTTAGCTGAACTGCACAACCCTATGATGCAGGAGTGGGCGTTGTTTCGCGCCTGGAGCCTGGCGCGTGATTTTACGGAGTTCGCCGGTTACATCCATGGGCTGAACCCAAGCGCTGCCGTAATTGCGAATCCAACCATGAATCTGGACAGCAGCGTTGGATTTATGTACGGCGTCGATCCGCAGCAGCTATTTGGTACTGTTGATGGCGTTTGGACGGAGGAGCCGAATCTTCCCGAATATACGCAAGATGGCAGGCTGGTATCCCAGATTCGAAGTTACAAGGCCGCGCGTACTATGGAACGACCACTCTTCCACTGGCAGGATCTCACCGGCTATGCCGCGTACAATTCTACGTCTCCTGCGCTTCGGCTAGCTGAATCACTTGCGTATGACGATGCCAATCTGGGCGTACTGGCCGGAGGTGACGCCGGAGGAGATGACCCTCCGGCTGTTGTGCGCCGCTATGTCAAGTTCTTCCAGTCGAACCTAAAATCACTCGTTCATACAAAGGAGATTGCTGACGTCGCTATCTTACGATCGTTCGCTTCAAACGAATTCAATCCGTCCCAAAGCAATTTCAACACGGTGCTGTTCGAGCAATCGCTCATTCAGTCTAAGCTTCCATTTGCGATTATCTTCAATCGCCAGCTATCGGATCTGGCCAGGTACAAGGTGTTGGTGCTGGCCGATCAGGATGCGCTTAGCGACGAGGAACTCGGGTATATCCGGAAGTTTGTTGAGAATGGCGGTGGGCTGGTGGCCACCGGCAACTCCTCCCTGTTAACGGATTGGAGAACGCGCCGGGAAAAGCTGGGACTCTCGGATCTGTTTGGGTTCGATTTGCCGCCCTCGGAAAAAGCGCCGGGCCCGCCCGTACAGCGCCAATTCGGGAAAGGGCGGGTGGTGTATATTCCCAGGATCGATGCCGCCGTTCCCGCGCCTCCGCCACAGATGAATTATTATGTTCGAAACGCGCTCTGGAAGCTGCCGAAGAACTACGCCGAACTGATATCGGCAGTCCGTTGGGCCGCCCATGACAATTTCTCGGCTACTGTGGACGCGCCTCTCTGGGTGACCAGTGAGCTGACGGAACAGGCGAGTTCGGGCACACGCTTGCTGCACCTGGTGAATTTCAAAGTGGATGAGCCGGTAGCCAATATTCCCGTTCGCGTGCGCGTTCCCGACGGATTCCGATTACGTGACGCGCAACTGCTCGATCCGGACCTGGAAGGCCCCAAAACGCTCGAAGCGCAAACGCAGCAGGGTATCGTCTCATTTACAGTTCCGCATTTGAACGTTTATGGCCTGGTTCTTCTGCATCTCCGGAAGGAGTAAAGGGATCGACTCAGATGAAAGTGACTGCGCTCAAGATCAAAGATCGCGAATTCCAAAACTGGCACAGCGAGGTGGAAAACCGCTGGAACTACGACGACCTTCGGCGCGATCCCGCTTGGCGTGAGGACTGGATCAGCTTTGACTGCTGCCTTTACCTGGAGGAAAAAGACACGCTTTACTGCGGTCTCACGTGCTTGGATGGCGATATATTCTGGGCCTTCAATCGCGGCTCGCGCTCCTTTCAGAACTGCGGATACAAAAAGCTTGGCGCGTCCTTCGATGCGAAGTTCCATCGCTCCCTGTTGCGACGCCGTAAAGACGGCTGTCTGTACGCCGCCACGGCCCTCCTGCATGACATCGACCGTTATTGGGAGGCGCCCGGCGGGGCTATCGTTCGTTATGACCCAACCGATGGAACACTCGCGAAGATCGCTGTGCCGATGCCTCACCACTACATACAGATGATTTGTCTGGATGAGCTCCGGGATCTCCTCTATGGCATCACCTTTACGCCGGAAAGAATGTTCTCCTACGACCTGAACACCGGTAAGGCGCAAGATTTGGGACCGATCAGCTCGGGGTTTGAGTTCACGCAAGGACAGAACATCGAACTGGATGACCAGGGATGCGCTTGGTCGGCGTGGAGCGTGACGCGGGCCTGGCAGAACGATCCTGGGCCGGACAGCAAGCGGCTATGTAAGTATGACCCGGTTAGCGGTTCGATGGTTTACTACAAAACCGGTCTCCCCAAGCCGGGATCCCCGTGTGAATACGTGCGGCTGGATGGCCTGTTTAACTTTCAGACCGGCGACCTGTTCGCCACCGGCGGCAATGCATCCATATATCGCATTGACACCAATACGGGAAGCGCCGAGTACCTGGGCACCCCGATTGACGATCGTTCCAGCCGGCTGTCGTCCATGAAAATCGGGCCAGATGGCGCCGCCTACGGAGTCACCGGGATGAACGGAAACTGCGAGGTCATACGATTTGACCCCAAGGCGGGCAACTATGACCTGCTCGGTCCTGTTGTGGACGGCGACACACACTGCTGGCAAATACACGACGTCGCCGTCACGCCGGACGGGACCATCTACGCCTGCGAGAACGACAATCCTTACCGGAGTAGCTTTCTCTGGGAGATTGTGTTGTGACCATCGACGGATATTGCACGCTGGGTGTGGACCGCGAGTTCGATCTCACGGAAGCCGCGCTGCTCGAAGCGATGGATGCCGCCGGGGTGGAACGGGCCGTAATCGTTCCTCCCGACCGATTTCTTGCTGTCTTCAACCACGAAGGTAACCAGAATGTCCTGCGCTCCGCGGGCGCATACCGAGACCGATTCATCCCTGCGTGCTCGGTTAATCCATGGTACGGGGATCAGGCAATCGAAGAATTCCAGCGCGCCCTAGGCGAGGGGGCTCGCATGCTGGTGCTGCATCCGCTAGTGCAAGGATTTACCGCTAACGACGAGTTAGTGTTCCCGCTTCTGGATATCGCGGCCGCCGAGCGGATTCCGGTGTATGTGCACACCGGCCCACCGGGAAATTCGACGCCCTGGCAAATCGTCGATCTTGCCGAACTGTTCCCGTCACTCGACTTGATCATGGGACATTGCGGAGCGACCGATTTCTGGAATGATGTAGCCGATGCAGCCGTTGCCGCTCCCAACATCTATCTGGAATCCTCTCTGGCGCGACCATTTCATTTTGCGCGCTACATGGCCACGGCCGGAAAACACAAAGGGATTATAGGGTCCTGGGCACCCCTGAATAAACTTGAGTTCGAGTGGCGCCAGATGCGCAAGTTCCTTACCGCGGATGTTTTTGCGGAGAGTTCCGGCGCTAATCTGGCCCGGATATTCGGCAAGCGAGCCGCTCTGTGATTATCGACTGTCACACGCATTGGGGAACGGTATGGGACACCAGAGACGACGGAGATCCTTCTAAATGGCTAGCGGTTCTCGATTCTCACCATGTCGATAAGGCCGTCTTTATGGGACACGCAAATTTCAGCCGAATGGACTTGTGCGAGCGCGAGAACGAAAACCTGGCGAAAATGTCGAGGCTATTCCCCGAAAGACTAATCCCGGTGGGCAGTTGCTGGCCGCAGTTGGGCGACAAAGGTTTCGCCGAAGCCAGACGCTGCATCGAGGAGCTACAACTGAAAGGGCTGAAATTTCATCCTTGGGTTCAAGGACTGAGCACCGCCGACGCCACCCTGGGCAGGATCTGTGGCTTGGCGGGCGAGGCTGAAGTCCCGGTATTCTTCCATGATGGCACCCCGTGTTACTCGCTTTCCGAGCAGATCGCCGGATTGGCGCGCCGGTTTCCACGTACGCGATTCGTCCTTGCGCATGCCGGTCTGCTGTGGAATTGGCGCAGCGCCTTGTTGGCGACGCGGCTTGAAAACGTCTGGATCTGCTTATGCGGACCGCACGTTCGTGCCATGGAGCTACTCTGCGGTCGCGCCGATCCCGATCGCATTTTGTGGGGTTCCGATTTCGGATTCGGCTTTGCGGACCAGATTGAATACCGGTTAAATCTGTTTCGGCAGGCTAACATTCCCGAAACGCTTCAACGGCGTATTCTCGAAACCAACGCTCTCCGCTTATTGGGATTGGCTTAATGAGGACACCGGGAATCGTGGTCATGGCTCTGCTTGTGGCCTCCGCCGCCTATCCGCAGACGACGGCCGAATCCGTTGCCCGCACGATGCAGCAGCCGCTGCAGAATTCGGAAGTTACCGCATGGCAGATCCGGCGCTACGTGGCCGGGAAAGTTCCCAGACTTGTGCTCCCAAGTAGCGCCGCGGAGTGGACCAGGCAATCGAGCGACCTGCGGAGTCGCGCGCTGGAGGTGGCATTTCACGGCTGGCCCAAAGAATGGATCGACTCCGCGCCGAAATTCGAAGACTTGGGATATCTGCCGTCCGGTAAAGGTTATCGACTCCGCAAGCTTCGGTTTGAGATCCTGCCGGGATTTCAAGCCGTCGCGCTACTCTACGAACCGCATACTTTAAACGGAAAAGTGCCTGCCATTCTCAATGTCAATGGACACGAGCAGGAAGGCAAAGCTATGGAGTACATCCAGAAGCGCTGCATCAATCAGGCACGCCAGGGTATTCTCGCCTTAAACCTGGAATGGATCGGTATGGGCGAACTGGCGGCTCCGGAGAATGTGCACTGGAATGAAGCCTACCTGGATATGGCTGGAGCTAACGGCTTGGGCCTTTTTTACCTTGAGATGCGCCGCGGGCTCGATTACTTGTGGCAGCTTCCTCAGGTTGACCGTGCGCGCATCGGCGTCACCGGCCTGTCCGGCGGAGGATGGCAGAGTATCGTGCTCGGTGCAATCGACGAGAGGGTGACCGCGGCCGTGCCCGACGCTGGGTATCTAGCATCGATGTCATTGGGAGGAGTGGAATTGGTGGGCGATAACGAGCAGTCCGCCACCGACTTCAATTCTTTTCTAGACTACACGCATCTGACCGCTATGCGTGCGCCTCGGCCGACCTTGCTGATCTTCAACGAGGACGATAACTGCTGTTTCCGGGCACCGCGCATGAAGCAGTTTCTTTACGATGCCGTGCGGCCATTCTTCGCTCTGTACGGTGCCGGCGAAAAATTTCGATGGTATGCGAATACGGATCCCGGAGACCACAACTATCAACTGGATAACCGTATGCAGTCCTACCTGTTCTTCGCAAGGTCATTCGGTCTTCCACCCGTTTCGAAAGAGAGCCCGGCGGATGCCGACATCAAGAGCCGTGAAGAACTGAACGTTGGCCTTCCTAAAGACAACCTCAACCTGCTGACGCTGGCGCGGAAATTCGTCAGCCAGGTCACGCGATCCCCCATTCCGACTGAGGCGGCCTCGCTCAAAGTCTGGGCTGCGCAGGAGCGTGATCGATTGAGGGAAATCGTGCGATATCACGCCGTCAGTTTGGAGTTTCCTCCCTGGCCGGTGGCGAATTCCTGGGGCGGCGGCCTGAAGACCATCGGATACCGTTTTGATTTCGGTAATAAGCTCAGCGCGGATGCTACCTGGCTCAAATCGGTTGTAGCGCCGGATAGTGCGCCGTGGACCGTAGTGCTGGACGATCGCGGCAAGAAAGAGTCGGGCGCGGCGATTTCCGATCGCGTGAATCGAGGCGAACAGGTGATGGCAGCCGATCTGCTGTTTTTCGGTGACGCTGGGACACCAAAATACTATTACCCCGTGTACGATAGAATGCTCGCGCTGCTGGGGGATCGTTCGCTCGGCATGCAGGCTGCTCAATTGATTGGAATCGTGGATTGGCTTCGAACAGCTTCCGGTCACCGCGCAGGCCGGATCGAGGTTAACGGAATCCGTACTCAAGCTGTGACCCTGGCCGCCGCCGCGATGGATCCCTCGATGTTTTCCCAAATTACAATCCGGAACGGTTTAAGCTCGTGGCGCGAAGTTTTCGACAAGCCGATTCGTTACCAGGATCAGCCTGAATTATTCTGTCTGGATTTATTCAAGTATTTCGATCTCGATCGGTTGACGGCCATGGCGCATCCTGATGGAGCCGGGAGTACAGCAATATTGCTGAATTGACGGGCTGCTCAAGTTGAGCCCAAGCCGAAAAATCCATTGACAAGTGTTCGATTTACGATTATCGTTAATCGGTAAGGCAAGATCGCTGCTGCAAGGGAATCGTTTTGGAGGTCTCGATGATTTCACCTAAATACCTCAGACTCACGACGCTGGCTGTCCTTTCCGGCCTGCTTGGAACCTTGATTTCGGGAGTGGCCGAAGCACAGGTCACCGGAGGGATCATTCTCGGTATCGTAACGGACGCCCAGGGTGGGGCGCTGGCCGGAGTCACGGTAACGGCCAAGAATGTTGCTACCGGCGTTACGCTCACCACAGAAACGAATGGATCCGGTTCGTATGAGTTTCCAGTGGTCAATTTCGGAACTTACGATATTTCGGCCAATGCCGCTGGTTTTGCATCGTACAGCCGTCCGGGTATCGAACTGCAACTCCAACAGCGGCAGCGCATCGACATCACTATGACACTCGCTTCGCTGCAGCAGTCCGTTGAGGTGAAAGAAGCGACCCCATTGGTCAATACGGATTCGGCCAGCGCGTCCCACGTCATTGCGTCGCAAACGGTTGCCGACGCGCCGCTGTTCGGCCGCAATCCTCAAATGGTGACTCGGTTGGTACCGGGAGCGAATCCGACGTTTGTCACCGATAGCTTTGCATCGCCCTCCGCCACTTTCGTTCCAACCGATATCTCTTTCAACGGGACGCCCGCGGCCGGCAGCCTGATACTGCTGGACGGGGTGGCGGACCAGTATGGGACAGGAGCGATGGGTTTTACGCCGCCCACCTACGCTATCCAGGAGGTCCGGGTTCAAACGTTTGCTCTAAGCGCCGAGTATGGGCAGACAGCCGGGGGCGTGGTCGCATTCGAAACGAAATCGGGAACCAATGGCCTTCATGGCAACGCGTGGTTCTACCATACCGAAGAAGGCTTTAATGCGAACGATTTCTTCTCTAACCGGATTGGACGGGCCAGAACTGAAAATCGCAGAACCCAGCCCGGTTTCACTCTCGGCGGCCCGGTTTATATTCCTCATCTCTACGATGGCAGGAACCGTACTTTCTGGTTTTTCGATTACGACACGGAGCGCGATCGCGTGGGAACCACGAATCTCGCTTCGGTCCCGACCGCACTGCAGCGGACCGGGGACTTCAGTCAAACGTTTGCCGCCAACGGACAGCTCATTCAAATCTACAATCCATTTTCGGCGCATTTCGATGCAAACAATGTCCTGGTCCGCGAACCCTTCCAGGGTAATGTCATTCCTCCCAATCTCATCAACCCGGTTGCCCAGAACTTGCTGAACAAGTTTGTCCCTCTCCCGAATCTTCCGGGAACTGTCAACAATTATTCTTACAACTACGGATATCCTCACACCGACAACGGCTTCCATCCCCGAATCGACCACCGTTTCAACGAGAAGAATAGCCTCTCCGCCGCTTTCGGATGGTTGAATCTGGATTTGAAGTACCCGGGACCACTGGCATCCGGCGTTACGGGATATGACAACAAGAGTTGGAGCAAGCTGTTCACCTTGGGTTACATCCATGTCTTCAGCCCGACCATGATATTGAATGTTCGCGCTGGAGTTCAGGCCTATAAACAAGTGTTGAACCCATTGGTTGCGGGAGCGCAACTCCAAGGGCTGGGTTTCTCGTCCACCTTCTTGTCGGAAGTTCACGGCGATATATTCCCCAATATCACCAGTTCCGATATGACGGCCCTCGGCTATCCCTATCAGCTATATTCCTTCGTCAATCCCAATGTGCGGACCTCGCTTACGAAAATCGTCGGACGCCACAGCTTCGACGCCGGCTATGAGTTCAAGTCGGCCCGCGCATTTATCAACAACGCGACCGGACAAGCGGGCATCTTTGCTTTTAACCGCGACGGTACGCAAGGCCCGAATGCGTCCGTCCCAAGCGCCACGGCCGGTTTCGGTATTGCGACGTTGTTGCTCGGCACGCCGAGTTCAGGGTCGATTAACTACAACGCGAACGACGCGGTCCAAAGTTTGTATAACGCCGTCTATATCCAGGACAACTGGCGGGCGACCAACCGGCTCACATTCAATCTGGGTGTGCGCTACGACTATCAGACGCCCTATACGGAGCGATACAACCGGATAAACCGGGGTCTTGACCTTACCTCTGCGAATCCGATCGCGCAGCAGGCGCAGGCGGCTTACGCCAGGAACCCCATTCCGCAACTCGCCAGCCTCAATGTCACCGGAGGTCTCGTCTTTGCCGGGGTGAACGGTAACTCCCGCTATCAATTCCAACCGGTACAGAATAATTTCGCGCCGCGTATCGGCGGCGCTTACCAGATCACGCCCAAGACTGTGTTGCGAGCCGGCATGGGTTGGTTCTATATGCCCTTTACCGATGCGCGTGTTTCCACCGTCTCGCAGTTGACGCCGCCCGTCTCCCAGGCGGGATTCAGCTCCTCAACCGTGATGCAAACGTCTCTGAACGGATTGCCCGTGAACAGTTTGACCAATCCGTTTCCGACCGGCATCGTGCTCCCAGTCGGATCTTCGCTCGGTCTCGCCACGCTGCTTGGCCAAGGTATCAGCGCCGCGGACGTGAACAGCAAACGGGCGCTCTCGCGTCAATTCCAGCTCAGCTTACAGCGCCAGTTGTTCGGAAATAGCATTATCGAAGTGGCCTACGTTGGCAGCCGTGTTCAAAACATCACGGTGGACCATCCGCTGAACCAATTGTCGCCGCAATATTTTCCGCTTGCCGACCAATTAAGCCAGCAGGTTCCGAATCCCTTTGTGGGTCTGATTTCGGCTGGTCCACTGAGCGGAGCCACCGTGTCGCGCAGCCAGCTTCTTCTGCCTTATCCGGAGTTCACCTCCGTCACGAACGGCTATTCTCCCCTGGGTAAGAGTTGGTACAATGCCCTGCAAGTCAGCGGCAGCCGGCGATTCAGTAAGGGATTGTCCATCATCGCCTCGTACACTTTCAGCAAACAGGTCGATGCGATGCGATTTCGCAGCCAATACCAATCGATAGAGCGCAGCATCGCACAGATTGACCGTCCGCATCGGTTTACTCTAAATACAATCTGGCAGGTTCCGGTAGGCAAAGGCCAGGCGTTTGGATCCTCATTACCCAAACCGCTCCTTTTTGTTCTGGGCAACTGGGAGCTGGATCCTACTGTCACCATTGAAAGCGGGCAATTGGCTGGACCCTGGTCGAATGCGATTGTCATCCGGCCTCTTCAGAGCGTCGATCCCTCCCCAACAAAATGGTTTGACACAGGCGCCTTTGCTCCCCTGCCATCCTTTACTCTGCCATCGCTTTCCACTTACAATAATCAAATCCGCGGTCAGGCCTTGCGTAATCTAGACATATCGCTCGCCAAGAACATACCCATTCGGGAAAAAATGTCTCTACGGCTCATGCTGCAGGCATATAACGCCCTCAACACCGTCGAGTTCGCACCGCCTAACGTGACGGTCACCAGTGCGGCGTTCGGAACTGTTTCGAGCCAGGTGAACAACCCTCGATTGGTCATTATCGGAGGGGTGTTCCAGTTCTGAGGGCTGTTGCGTGCCGCTCATCGTGTCATCCTGGGCCATGAAGAGGGTCCACGGACATGTGATCGGTGCCGGGTTTTTCGTAGTCATTGTTCTTGCGTTTTGTGGATATAGAGACGCGCGCGCCGTTCCACCGGACAGCCCCGCAGATGGCCCAGCGTGGATTCATGAGGGCATTGTGGCCTCTTCCGATATGGAAGCGCTCACCTTTATTCTGCGGAGCGGAGGCGAGCCGGTTAATGCGGTTGAGCAATGGAAAGCTCAGCGCAGCGCCGACGCCATCCGGAAGTTTCACGAGATCGGTGTGAATTTCTCGATCGTCAACTTCCACAAAGGCGCAGGTATGAAGGCGGAGAGCCAGGACATAGCGTTTGCCCGCGAGTTTACATCTCTAGCGCACAAATACGGGATCCATGTGGCTGGTTACGTCGGAGCATCGCTGATGTACGAGACGCTCTTTACCGATGAGCCGGATGCCAAAAACTGGCGGCAGCGGAATGAATTTGGAGAACCGATTTATTACACCAACGAGCAGACCTTTAGGTACATGGCGTGCCGCAACAACCCTCGTTATCGCGCGTTCATCCGCAAAGTGGTCCGAGTTGGAATACAGGACGTCAAACTGGATGCGATCCACTTCGACCAGATGCAGTGGTGGCCTGAACCGAACTCGTGCCGGTGCTCCTACTGCCGGACCCAGTTTCGCGAATTTATTGCGAAGCGCTATAGCGATCCGCTTCAAGCAAGATTACGGTTCGGATTTTCGACCTTCGCGGGCGTGATCCCTCCGCCATATGGGTTACATGAAGCGCCGGTACGGCTCACCGAGCTGAACAACCCGATGATGCAGGAATGGGCGGAGTTTCGCGCTTGGAGTCTGGCGCGGGACTTCACCGAGTTCGCCGGTTACATTCACGATTTGAATCCTAATGTGGCGGTGATCGGAAATCCAACGATGAATTTGGAGAGCAATGTGGGGTACATGTACGGAGTAGATCCCCAACAACTGTTTGTGCCGGTGCATGGCATCTGGACGGAGGAGCCGAATCTGCCCGAATGGACGTCCGACGGTCGATTGGTCTCGCAGATCCGGAGTTATAAGGCCGCTCGTGCTATGGGCCGGCCGCTCTTCCACTGGCAGAATCTGGCTCGATATGACGCTTACAGAAACGCTCCTCAGGTACTTCGTCTCGCGGAATCACTCGCCTACGACGATGCCAACCTCGGCGTTGTGGCTGGCGGAAGCGCGGGAGATCCACCCTCCGTGACGCGCCAGTATGTGAATTTCTTTCGCGCCAATATCAAAGAGCTAACCCACACGACGGAGGTCGCCGATGCTGCAATCCTGCGGTCGTTTGCCTCCACTCAGTTCAATCCCGCGCAGAGTAACTTCAATACGGTCCTGTTCGAGCAGACACTAATACAATCCAAAATTCCGTTTGGCATGATCTTTGACCGGCAGCTCCAAAATCTGGACAAGTACAAGGTACTCATTCTCGCCGATCAGGACGCCCTGACCGATCAACAGATTGGGCTGATCCGCGCATTCGTCACAAATGGGGGTGGCTTGGTTGCCACCGGCAATACGTCATCGCTCACTGGCTGGAGAACGCGGCGCGGGTCATTCGGCCTCGCAGATGTATTGGGTGTAGCGGAGCCGCCTGGTGCGGGTAGCCCCAATGCACCGATGAAGCGACAATTCGGCAAAGGACGCGTGGTTTACATACCGCGCATCGAAGCGCAGATTGCGCCGCCCCCGGCGCAAATGAGTTACTCTGTCCGAAATGCGGTTTGGAAATTACCGAAGAACTATGACGCGCTCGTAGCCGCTGTACGCTGGGCGGCGGATGACACGCTTTCCGCCGAAGTTGACGCTCCGGTGTGGGTGACCGCCGAATTAGCCGACCAGGAGAGCTCGCGTACCCGTCTGCTGCATCTTGTTAATTTCAAGTTTGAACAACCGGTCAAGAATGTCCACGTGCGGGTTCGAATTCCGCAAGAGTTGCGGTTGCGAGATGCGGTTCTTAAAAGTCCGGATGACGAATCCCGTCCTCTCGCGGCATCTTCAAGCCGCGGCATGGTCTCGTTAGTCGTTCCGGAGATCAAGGCCTACGCGTTGGTCGTTCTCCGGATGGAACCGCGATGAGGCCACTCTGCGGAGCGCCGCTGTGGTTCTCGCTCCTTCTGCCGATCCCATCGGCTTTCTCGCAGACTACGGCCGCGTCCATCAGCGAAGTGCTACGGCAGCCGCTTCAGAACGCCGACGTCACGGCTTGGCAGATTCGTCGCTATGTCGTCAGGCAAGTCCCGAAGTTAGTGGTCCCCGCGCGCCCAGAGCAATGGACAGCCGAATCAAAAAAGCTACGCCGGCGCACTCTCGAAACAGCCTTCCACGGTTGGCCCAAGGAATGGATCGATTCACTGCCTGTTTTCCACGATCTGGGTGAAATACCCGCCGGAAAAGGCTATCGCCTGCATAAGTTTCTCTATGAAATTGTGCCGGGTTTTCAAGCCACGGCATTGCTGTATGAGCCCGAGGCGGCGCACGGCAAATTACCAGCTATTTTGGACGTGAACGGGCATGAGCCTGAGGGAAAGGCCATGGAGTATATACAGAAGCGGTGTATCAATCAGGCTCGCCATGGCGTGCTGGCACTCAATCTGGAATGGATCGGGATGGGAGAACTCGCGGTACCCGGGAATGTTCACTGGAATAATTCATATCTGGACTTCGCCGGAGCCAACGGACTAGGACTCTTCTATCTGGCCATGCGAAGAGGATTGGATTACCTCTGGGATCGCTTGGACGTGGACCGCCGCCGTATTGGCATCACCGGTCTCTCCGGTGGGGGTTGGCAGAGCATCGTTCTGGGATCGCTCGACGAGCGTATTTTGGCGGCGCTGCCGGATGCCGGTTATCGCTCGATACTCTCGATAGGCGGCGTGGAAACGATCGGGGACAATGAACAGACTGCAACAGATCTGAACTTCGATTTCGACTACATGCATTTGACCGCTTTGCGCGCGCCGCGGCCAACCATGCTGATCTATAACGAAAACGATACCTGCTGCTTTCGAGCGCCTCGCATGAAGCCGTTCCTCTATGATTCGGTACTGCCGTTCTTCAAGCTCTACAATGCTCAGGACGACTTTTATTGGTATGAGAACACCGATCCGGGCGATCACAACTATCAACTCGACAATCGGCTGCACTCATACGCTTTTTTCGATAAATACTTCAAGCTGCCGCTATTAAACAATGAGTCGCCGACGGAACAGGATATTCTCAGCGAGGAGCAACTGACGGTTGGGCTCCCTGAAAACAACCTAACCATACTGAGCTTGGCGCGCCAATTCGCCGACAACGTTAAACGTGAGCCGGTTCCTTTGGATGCGCGCGGGCGGGAAACATGGATTCACCATAGCCGGGAGGTCTTGGAAAGTACGTTACGTTATAAGCCCGTTGCAGTGGATTCGGCGTGGCCGGTCGCAAACACGTGGGGCTCCGGACTTAAGAGTATTGGTTACCGTTTTGATTTTGACAATGGGCTGAGCGCTAGCGGAGCCCTGCTGAGATCGGTCACAGCTTCCGATCGAGTGCCCTGGACGATTGTGTTGAACGACTCCGGAAAAAAGACTTCGAGCGCAAGCATTTCAAATCGAGTTAATCGAGGAGAGCAGGTGCTCGCCGTGGACGTGATTCTCATCGGTGATGCCGCGCCGCCGCCATACTACTTCCCTATGTACGATCGGATGCTCGCGACAGAGGGCAGCCGTTCTCTGGGAATTGAGGTAGGCCAGTTGAGTGCAATCACCAGTTGGCTGAGGGCCAAGTCGGGCCGAGGTTCCGGGAATCTAGAAGCGACCGGAATGCGATCTCAATCAGTGGCTATCATAGCCTCCGTCCTCGATCCAGGCACTTATTCAAGCGTGAGTATTCGCGATGGCCTGCACTCCTGGAGTGAAGTGTTCTCCAAACCGGTTCGTTATCAGGACGCGCCGGAGTTGTTTTGCCTGGACCTGTACCGCCGGTTCGATCTCGCGGATTTAAGGGCAATGGCCACTCCTGTGAACTTTATCAACTGACTGAGAAGCAATGACGCCAAAACAACAAATAACCAAGTTCCAGATCGATGAACTTACTGTCCGGATTTTTCCCGATGATCAAGCGCTGGGCGCCGCCGCGGCTGGCGATGCCGCGGCCATAACACGGGAAGCAATCAGACTCCGGGGCGGCGCCCGCGTCGTCGTGGGTACCGGAAATTCTCAATTGCGCCCGATCGAGTCGCTCACACAAGCCACTGACATCACCTGGAGCGCCGTTGAGGTATTTCATCTGGACGAGTATGTGGGAATTGGAGCGGAGCATCCCGCCAGCTTCCGGCGGTGGGTGGTCCAGTATCTGGTAGACAAAGTCCGGCCCGGAAAGGTCCATTACATGGCAGGCGATGCGCCCGACCTTCAGGCTGAAATGGAGCGCTATTCAAAACTCCTGACGGAAGCGCCGATAGATCTCAGCTTTGTCGGATTCGGTGAAAATGGCCACATCGCGTTCAATGATCCGCATGTCGCGGATTTCTCCGACCCTCTGCTCGTCAAGATCGTTCGACTCGATGAAGCCTGTCGCCGGCAGCAAGTCGGAGAGGGCCACTTTCCCGACATTGAGAGCGTTCCACTCGACGCACTGACTCTCACTTGTCCCGCTCTTATGCTGGCGGAAACCTGGATCTGTTGCGTTCCGGATATGCGCAAGGCGAGAGCCGTGAAATGTGCTCTGGAAGGTCCAGTTTCCACAGCTTGTCCCGCGTCTCTGGCGCGCGTGCATCCTAAATCCTACTTGTACCTGGATACGAGTTCGGCTTCACTTCTCTCTTCCCAACTCGCGGACAAAGCCATTGAAAATAACTGAAGTAGAAGTATTCATTCTCCACGTCCCGGTGACGAAGGGGAAAATCCGCGATAGCACCCACCAGCTTACGCATTGGGGTGCTCCCGGCGTGATTCTGCGCACCGACGCGGGGCTGAGCGGATATGGATACACGGGCACACATGCTCACCTGCCAACGGACCGTTTGATCGTAGATTGTATCGCTGGAACCTATGCCCCGTTGTTGTTGGGAGCAAACCCTGAGGACGTCGTCTTGCTGTGGCAGAGGCTTTATCACTTCCCTCCCGCGCAATGGGTGGGCCGGAGCGGGATAACGACTCTGGCATTAAGTGCCGTAGATATCGCGCTGTGGGACCTTAAGGCCAAGTCGGAGCGGATGCCGCTATGGAAGTTGTTGGGCGGCGCTGAAGGAAAGAGAATTGAAGCCTACAACACCGACGGCGGCTGGTTGAACTGGTCCGATGAGGATTTAGTGGCCGACTCCAGGCGTGTAGTAGAGCGGGAGGGGTTCGGTGGCATCAAGATCAAAGTCGGAAGCCCCGACATACTACGCGATGTGCGCCGTGTCGAGAAGGTGCGAAACGCCGTTGGTTCATCAGTCAGGCTTATGGTCGATGCTAATGGACGCTGGACCTTACCGGTAGCCATGGACTTCGCTGAACGCGTTAGGGATTATGAGATCGGCTGGTTGGAAGAACCTCTTTGGTACGACGATGTGGAAGGCCACGCAACGCTTGCTCAGTCGATCGGTATTCCCATTGCACTTGGCGAGCAAATCTATTGCTACGATCATTTCAATAGCTTCTTCAAAGCGAGGGCGGTTGCATACGCGCAACCGGACGCCGTTCGTCTGGGGGGTATCACCGAGTGGACGCGCGTCGCCGACTTAGCCTTGGCCCATGGTCTCCCGGTAGTGGCGCATGTCGGCGACATGATGCAGGTGCATCTGCATCTCTCACTGGCCCATCGAGCCTGCCATCAATTGGAGTACATACCGTGGCTGCGAGACTGTTTCGAAGAACCGGCCACAGCGCGGGATGGAGAGTTCCTTCCGCCCGAGCAACCAGGTGCGGGAACCACCCTGTTGGAATCCGCTCTCGAGCGCTTCAGAGTACGCTGACCCATGTTCGAAATCAAGATTGCGCCCATCGACTGGTTCGTATTGATTGCCTACCTGGTTATCGTGAGTGTGATTGGAGTGATCGCATCGGCGCGAATCAAGAACACATCGAACTATTTCCTAGGTAGCCGGCGCTTCGGTAGATGGCTCATGATTGCCCAGAGTTTTGGCACTGGCACGCACGCGGAAATGCCTGTTTCATTGGCCGGGGTGGTGTATAGCATGGGCCTTTCCGGCATCTGGTATCAATGGAAAAATCTTTTTGCTACGCCTTTTTACTGGCTGCTTGCACCACTGTTCCGTCGCTTTCGACGAACCACTATCGCCGAAGTAGTTACGGATCGCTATGGACCATCCATGGGGACCATGTATACGGTCTTTGCCCTCTGCTTCTTTACGATCAACATGGCAAGCATGCTAAAGGGCGCCGCTAAGGTCATTGATCAGGCCATCGGCGGCAACCTGCCGGTAAATGGCATTGTGATCGCAATGACAATCGTTTTTGTGATCTACAGCTTCATCGGTGGTTTGGTGGCCACAGCCTGGACGGATTTGTTGCAAGGCGTACTGATTATCGCGCTGTCTTTCATGCTCATACCGGCGGGCTGGGGACTGGTGGGCGGCATACACGACATGAAGGCGGGAGCCGACCTTCACAGATTTTCGCTCATGACTCCCCAGGGCATCGGCCCTTGGTTTATCGTCGTACTCACCTTGAACGGTCTGATCGGAATTGTGGCCCAGCCGCAATTGATCTCATCCGTCGGAACGGGGAAGGATGAATTGACCTGCCGGATCGGACACCTGTGCGGCACCTACATAAAACGGTTCTGTACAGTGGGGTGGGCGATTGTGGGCCTGATTGTCGCGACGGTAGTCGCGCGCGGCAGCTTTGGAGTTACGAAGCTTGCCGATCCGGAGGAAGCCTTTGGCTTTGCCTGCCGGCACTTTTTGTTTTCGGGAGGGGTGGGTCTTCTGATCGCAAGCTTCCTGGCGGCGAATATGGCGGCAAGTTCCGCGTTCATGGTGGATAGTGGGGCGCTGTTCACCAAAGACATTTATCGGAAATACTTCGCGCCGTCCGAGTCTGACCGGCATTATCTTTGGGTCGGTCGCGTCAGTGGTGTGGCAATCACGTTGTTAGCGGTGTGCTACGCCGTGTTTGCGATCAAGCGCGTGCTGTACTCATTTCTGTTAACCGAGACCGCGGCTACTTTTGTCGGCATTAGTATATTGCTTGGAATTTTTTGGAAGCGCGCTAACCGCTGGGGAGCGGCATCCAGCATTGTGGTTGCACTTACAGTTAACTTCATCGGTTATTATTACACAAGTCGCCGTTTGGATGCATGGGAACCGAACATATTCTTGCTAGCTCTGCTCTCGGGAATTGTTGCGGCGGTGGTCGTAAGCCTTCTCACTGCTGCCGAGCCCCGTGGCGCGACGGATGCCTTCTACCGGAATCTGCGCACGCCTAGCGACCTGTGGAGCGAGGGCATGCCCGAGGAACGGGAACCGGACCAGAAGCGACTGGCGGAAGCGGGCCGGCAACTCATTGTCGTGAACGCCTTCCATTTACGGCGCGGGGCGTGCGGGGTGAAAATATTTCGCGCATACAGAATTGATCTGCTCGGTTTCGCGTTCGGGTGGATCGTGGCGCTCGCCTTAATTCTCTTCGTCTTCCTGTTGTTTCGTCTGTGACTGTGAGAACCGTTGACGGCCGGTTCTTAGACGTAAGTCTGTCCCTGGTGGGACCGGCGAGCTGATTGGATTCTTCCGGCGCTAATGGCCGGGCGACTGCTGGGTGGGAATTCTGTTCGGCGTAAGCGCCAGCGATCCAGTCAGTGTGGGCGCTGCGGCACTGATGTTGTCGGCCATTGCACTGCTCGCATGCTATCTGTCGGCATGTCAAGCAACACGCGTGGATGCGCTGGCGGCACTGTGCGAGGCATGAGGGGTCTTTTTTCGCCGGGCGCCGGAGTGATACAGAAAGGAACGAACATGGAAAGGAAAGAACGCGGCAAACCCGGAACAGACAGAGCCGGGGTTGGCTCGCCACACACAAGACTCTGGCCGCGGGCTCTGGATCGCCGCTTTCGGCATCTTCCTGCAAGCGGTGACCCGCGCAAGCTACCCGAAAGTGCCGCCGGGAATATCAATCCTGGCGGCAAGCCGCCAGGCAGTATATGTCACGTCGTGATGGCTATGGACCGCATTGTTGGGGCTCTTTCTTCACGAGGGTGGTAACCGTGCATTTCTGGCAGAGAGAATCCCGGGATCTAACCCGAGCTGATCATCGGGTTGATCACGTGAGTGTTTGTGCAGACTTGTAATGGCGTTCACCAAGGCACGCACACGCGCTGCACTCACCCCGGCATCTGTCGTTTCAGGTTCGCGCGCCGCCCGGCCAGCGTGAAATTCAGCTACTGGCGCCCGGCACATCAATTCGAGGATTCGATCCTCCGTCATGCCACCGCCGGCTAGAATTGTAATCTCGGGGGCCGCTGCGCTGACTAAGTCCGCCCATTGCCCGCGCGTCGCTGACGTCAGCACGCGATCGATTTGAGGCAGTGACTTCAGTCGCCTCAACGAATCTAGCGGATTGTCGACGGCATCAAAGGCGTGGTGGAACGTGGCTCTCAAGCCAGGGGCGCCTCGGATCACCTCGGAGGTCGTTTCCAAGTCGAGCGAGCCCCCTTTCGCGAAACCGACCACGATCCCATCCACTGGCAGCGTCGCGATCTGCCGGGCCGCTGCGCACAACCGGTTGAGCTCCACGGAATTTTCCACCTCGAAGCTGTCCGACTCACGGACCATAGCGCGCACCGGAATGGAGACGCGTTCCAGGATGCGGCGTACCAGGTCCAACGGTGGAGTAAGTCCGCCTCGCTCGAGTTCCCGGACAATTTCAAGCCGCCCCGCTCCGCCGTCTTCCGCGGCTATGGCATCCTCGACCGAGCACACAATGACTTCAAGCAGGCGCTTCATGCAACATCAATGTAACGAATCCGCGATCGGTAAGGCCGGAGTATTCCCGCGAGTGTTTCCTCCGTAGTTCCCTGAACATTTGCGCTGGGGAACAATGGCGGTTCGCTTCCCGACACGGCCAGGGTAGCAGCCGCTTCGATCATGATCGCGTTCATGATGGTGGCGCCGGCGATAGTGGATGCCGGTCCGGCCTTGTGGGCTGTCCCGGCGATCTCGATGACGGCATCCCCCGACGGAACACAGTTGTCGATTACAACCTCGGCAATTTCGAATAGTCGGCCGGACGGGTGGCGCGTGGGAGTGGCAGCCGATTGCCGCACGTTGGTGATCGCAATCACAGGCACGTTGCGTGTTTTCATTTCCAGCGCCATTTCCACCGGAGCGGCATTAATTCCTGAGTTGGACACGATTACGGCAACGTCCTCGGCCTGTACTGTTTGGCGGGACAACAGCGCCGCAGCGAGTCCGGACTCGCGTTCGGCGCGCGTGCTCTCGAGGACGCCCCGCAAAAAAATGAGCCGCTCGTCAAGAATCGGATTGACGGCAGCGAGCCCTCCTGCCCGGTAGAAAGCCTCTTCCGCGATCAGGTGGGAATGGCCGCTGCCGAACACGTGAACGATCCCACCACTCGCTATGGCGCGCGAAACCAGTTCTGCCGCGCGCCGGATATTGCCGGCCTGCTCGCGCTCGATCGCATCCAGGACCGCTCGCAATTCGTTCAGGTACTTCTCAAGGTACACGGAATCTCCCATCCGAGCGCCTTCGCGCCCAACAGTAACGCGCCTTCGACCGCGGAGAATCGCGGAGCCACGAGCACAGTTGCGGGTAGCGCCGAAGCGAGTGCGGCGGCCAGTTCACGCCGAACCGGCTCGCAGCAATTGAGCAGCGATCCATTCCACGATACGGCGATCGGAAAGCGCTCGAACTCGATACCGCGTATAGCGGCTAATACGCCTTTGGCGATCTCTTGTCCGCACAGCCGCAGAATGGACCGCGCCACATCGTCTCCGAGCTCGGCTGCCTGCGCAACGATCGGGGCAAGTGCAGCGATCTCGCGGGGCTCGGTGTGTTCCAAGTAGACCCGCTCGATTGTATCCCGAAAATCCGAAAGATGCCACGCATCCACGATGCCCTCAACCAACGATGTCGCCGGGCCTCGTCCGTCCACAGCCTGCGCGGCGGCCCGCAACGCGCGCTGGCCCACACTCAGTGCACTGCCCTCGTCGCCATAAATTGGACCCCAGCCACCGACCTTTGCGCGCCGCCCGCACTGGTCGACGGCCAGCACTACTGAGCCTGTTCCAGCGAGCGCGAGCACGCCCGGAGCTCCGGCTAACGCTCCCGCGTGCGCGACGACCATGTCGCCGTTCAGGAGCGTCGCAGGTAATCCCAAACTCGACAAAAGCGCCTGCATCTCAGCCGCGCCGCGTCCATCGAAGTCGATTCCAGCAAGTCCGGCGGAAACAAACGTCTCGTGCCGCTGGACGCCTGCGGCAAACAAAGCGGCGCTGGTGGCCTGATCGATTGAGCGGCGCACGGTCTCCCGGTCAACAAGCAGGTGGTTTGATGGCCCTGACTCGGATCGGCCGATAGAGCCGCAGTCGTGGGTGTATGCCAGGCACTGCGTGCGCGTACCGCCTCCGTCGATGGCGAGTATGCACTTCATTCGGCTCGCGGCCTTAAGTATCGGTCGAGCCATGCGAACGCCTGCTCCTGGGCTTCCAACGGAAAGTCGTGTCCGCCCTTAAAATATCGCGCCGCCAGACGACCCTCGCCGCCCAGGAGCGAATAGGCGGGTTCGGCCCGCCCGATTGCCTGGCGCGTGCTCCACCCACCATTCGGGAACACAAAATCCCGGTCCGAAGCCGAGAAAAAGACGGGCCTCGGCGCGATGAACGCCAGCACTTGGTGCAGATCGAACGGCGTCCGGATCACCTCGCTGTCTGGAACCGCGCGGTAGAAATCCATGCTGAGATATGGGCTGCTGATATAAAATCCGAGGCGTGGCAGCAATGCCGTCGCGCGCGACCATCGCCAGGTGTTGCCATCTATGCGGAACGTATCGAAGCCGCAGCTTGAGACACCTGCCTGGATGCGGGAATCGAGCATCATTCCGAACAACGTCGTGAGTCCGCCGTGCGAGTGTCCCGCGCAGCCGATCCGCCTCGCATCGACGTAGTCCAGCGATTCGAGGTAATCCAGGCCGCGGCTCAGGTCCCAGATCATTTTGCCGAGCAGCGACCAGCGCGGCCGGCGGCGGTAAAAGGGGATCGCCTCGCCGTAATGACCCGTAGCGGGATTGTGCCGTTCGCCGAAACCGAGCGCATCCCATGTGAATGTCACGTAACCGCGTTCCGCCAAGCGCACGGCGAGACTCTGCTGTGGAGCACCAGCCAACCCAGCCGATTCCCGCATGCCCGCCTGGGTTGTCTGGTGCGGGCACAGCACGGACGCAAACTTTAACCCGGTGCCCCTCTTCGGGCGTAAAAGATAGGCGGGCACTCGCTCGCCCGGCTCGGTGACGTAGGTCAGCTTGGTCCGGATGTAGGCCGGTTGTTCCGATTCTTCGACGATCTGAGCATCTAGCGAGGGACGCTGGGATGGCGGTTCGCCCAGGAACACGTCGAACACTCGCCGGATTTCGTCCCGGTGGGCGTTCCATTCCCGCGCTGTTGTGACCCGGTTGGCGCCTTCACGGAGGAGCGGGACCAGTTCCGCTTTACCGGTTTGATCGGATTCGACGTTGGGCCGAGACTCGCGCGTGATCTCGCGCCACCGCTCCCAACTCCAATCCACGTAATCGAACTCGCTCTTTGGTTGCGGTACCTGCGCCGGCAGCGCTTGCGCCAGCGCGGCCCCGCTCAGGAACATTCTGCGATTCATGGCGCGCTCCGGGGGATGTGCGCAAAGTGTTCACCTGCGGCGACGGCCACTTCCGTCATGTGTGCACCGCGCGCAATCCACGGCGTGAAAATCCGCATGCGGGCACCTGTGGACGAGTTCGTCCACAGGTCTATTGCATTGTCCAGCCATTGAGCGCTGAAATTCACGGGAGCATCGCTCGCGAGCAGCAGGCGCCCGCCCGTTTCAATGCGCCGCGCTCGCTCCCCAGCCAGTCGGCGGACGTTGCCGTGATCGATAGCGATCATCCAAGCCGCCGCATCGGCGCTCACGGCATCGCAGCGCGCTACTCCGGCCTCCGCCGTGCGAAATGCGATCGTCTCATCCGGAGTCTTCAGGGCCGTGCAATTCTCGCCAGCGGATGGCCGCATGGCTCCCGTGACTGAGCGCGCGGCTTCGCCCGACCGGGCCGCCGCGATCGCGATCAGAAACTCCGTTCGCATGGATGGCTGCGAGCGCACGTCCAGAATCCCCGGTTCGAGTGGGACCGTCTTAGGCGCGAATGGGTTGAAGGTCGAATAGGGCAGGTGTCCGGTGGCAACCGTCAGAGCCGGCTGCGATGGCGAGAGCACGCGCAGTGAAAATGCCGCCTTTTCGCCGCGATACAACGCGCCAGATTCGTCCGTACGTAGTCCATTCCGATCGCTGACGTGCAGCAGCCACTCATAAGATGCCGGCCCCCCCGCGGCGGCCAGTTCATCGCGCACGACGACATATCGCGGCTTTACGAAGACGATGCGGCGCGTGAAGCGCCTTAACCGGCCGCCGTACACGGATTCTAACTCGCTCGTCACTGAATCGTAGAAGTCACTGGTGATCGCCTCTGTAATGCGCGGATGGGCATCCAGCGCCGCGAATTGGCGCGTATCGGCGACGGACTGAGAAGCTGGGTCGCCGTCCACGAGCACCGTATTGTGACCGGCGGCTTGCGAAAAATACGTCGCGTAGTAAGGATCTTTGTAGTAATCCGCATAACCGGAATCAACGGCGAGGTTTTCGCCGAATGCGCGCAGCAGGAATGAGCCTTGGTCTGCGTGATTGTGGTTGAAATTCGGACCGGCGCGGAACAGCAGAATCCAGTCGTCGGGACCCCAGCCGGTGCGGAACACGGCGTTCCCCCTCACGGGGAAAAGGCGGGACGCCAGCCCGTCCGGACTGTGCTGCGGAGCCGCGCCCGGAAAAAACAAAAAGTCGTTGATGCTTTTGTGCGCGAACTGGTCGTAATACCAGCGCATGACCGAATCGTTGGAATGTCGGACTAAGCCGGCAATACTATAGCCCGACGGCGGATGGCTGTCGCCCATGTCCTGCGTCTCGGCGGCCGGCTGTGCGAGCACATTGATCTGATAGCCGAGCGACTTTGTGACGTTTGTGCGGGTCCATTCGTTCACGCCGAACACACGATGCGCAGCCGTCAGCGCCTGCGTAAGGGTAAACAGGTCGAACTCCTGGTAGCTGATTCCTTCGCCATAGCTGCCATCGCCGAGATACGAAGCTGCCATGTGATCTTCAAGCTTGCGCAGCAACCCGCCGGCGTACGCGATCAACCGCGGATCGTGCTCGTCGCCGTAGATGGCCGCCAGCGCGATCAGCGCACCGCCTACTGTATGCGCGATCCAATTGCTGGTATTCGCCATAACGCGATTGTCCAGCACATATTCGCGCCAGACCGGAGCAACGGCTCGCTCGATGAGCGCGCGCCGGAGCATAGCTCGCTCGTCTGGAGTAAAGTCGTCGTACAGGAGATCGTAGCCCAGCGCCATATCGGCGGCGAGCATGCCGGCCGGATAATAAGTGTGCTGCCCGTGGGCCTCGAACCATGGAGGTGTCCAGGTCGGCCATTGCGCCACTTCGAGCATGGCTCGCTTCGCGGCGGCGCGCGCGTCCGTGACGCCGTCCACATATCCGATCAGAGCGTTGTACGCGATGCGGTTGCTCGCGCGCGTGGCGAAGTCGAAGTATGCCGGAAGCGTCGGCAAAAGGAAGCGGCGATCAAGCAGGGCCGTGATTCGTCCCCCGTCCCCGAGATCGCCCGTATCACGCGATGTTTTCGCCATCTGCTCGAGCTGCGCCCACAATCCGGCGGCTTGCGGTAACCGTGCACGCGACCGAAGTTCTTGGCGGTCCGCCGGATCGAAGTACAGACGCGGGTGCGCGGAGGCAGCAGGTGACACAAGCAGGCGAACGCTCGTTTCAAGAGCACGGCCGTCAACCGTCGCACCCCGCAGGTCCAGGCTCCAGATGCCCGTCGCCTCCGGGCCGGAGGGTGCATTCAGCGACCCGGTCCAGAAACCGCCACTGCGTTTGAGAGGCGCTCCGGCGCGTTTGTTCCCCTCTGGATCGCGGAGCACGCAGGATGCGGATTCCAGCGAGATTGGTGCGGTAGCTCTGATCGGAATACGCTGGCCAGGACGGTACGCCGAAGCGGCGATGAGAGCCGGCCACGGGTCGATCAAAAGGGCACTAGGATCGTGAAGTTCGAACTGCACGTGCCGCGCCGCTTGGAGCTTGACATGATCGATCAGTAGCCGGTACGCGACGTCGGGATCGGCGTCAGGCGTGGATGCAACGATGTACGCGGCTTCGAGCCCGTCGCCCTCAGGCACCGCGAACTGCAGTTGCGCAACGGACCACATGCCTTGTCCATTCGCCGCGGTCTGTTGTACGAACCGGCGGCCGCTCGCACATGCCAGCCCAATTTCCAGGTTGACGCCGGCGCGCGCAGGGCTGAAGCGGTACTCGAAGCGAAGCGACACCCTGCCTCCGCTGGTCGCATTGAGCCGCTTGATGAATCCGAACCGCAGCGGTCCCGCCACGGGTGGGCTGACTACACGCATGAGACCGCGTTCGCCTGCCGGTGCGAGGGACGGATCGTAGCCTACATCCTGAACCGGTGGATAACTCGCCCACTGCCCGAGATTGTTCGCCTGGAAATTGTCGGTCAGTGTGTACGGCTTCAGCGACCGGGATTTGCCCTCGCTAGCCCAGCAAACAAGCGCCGCGGCAAACATGACGGCGGCTAGCCGGACCGGTCTCATTTGCCGCCAAATGCCCGCTCGAGCGCCGGCATCAGCTTCTCCCGTTTCAACGTGCCATACGCAAAGATCACGACACCGTCGGGATTCGCCCGTTGTGCGGCCTCGATGGCGCGCGATAGTTTCGACGGCGGCAAGTAACCCGGTGGGAAATCGTTCCGCAACCCGGTTTGGAACTTTGAGACCGCCTCGACGCGGCCCGCGTCGCCCGGCGACGACTTCAGATCCCGAACGGCCTGCGCCAGTACGGCGGCGCGGGCGGGAGCGATAGGCCGGAGCCGCTGCTCGATTTCGCGCGCACTTTCTTCGATGGCAGCAACCAATTCCGCACGGTGGGGCGACCCGGCCTGCAATTCGCGCACAGCAGTCGCGATCTCGTCGAGCGGCTTGTACTCCTCGCGATATAAATACGTGGTGGCGACGCCGGCGTATAGCGGCTTGCGCCGGCCGATCCACTCGAGCTGCCGCGCCGTCGTCTCGGTCAGATGGTCGAGGTAACTCTCAAAAGAGCCCGCAAAGTGGCTGCGATACGTCATAGGCATGAATGTATCCATCCAGTCCGTCCACTCGCTCCACTTCTGGCCGATGAAGCGCCCCGATTGGATCGGGTTCTTGAAGACCGAGGCGCTCATCTCGATATGCGGATCAACCTGCTTGATTCGCTGGTAGGCCTCACGCACCCAGTTCTCGATGCGCGTGGCTCGGTATTCATAGAAAAAGTAGCGCAGGTCCGGCGGCCCTCCGGGGATTGTTCGTCCGTTCAACAAGAAATCTGCCTTCTCGCGCCGGTCCTCGTCTTTCCAGCCGGCGGGCAGCATGGTCGGATCGCTCCACCAGTTCGCCTCGATCCGCTCCTGCGAAGAATTGACGCGATAACGCTCGTCCGCACGCGAGTTGTAGCTCAGCAGCGCCCACCGCGGAAGATCGCGCAAGCAGTAGTCGCAAAAACAATAGCTATCGGGAGCGACATCGCCCCCATAGCGCACGTAATCGTGGTGCATGGCGTCCGGCCGGTATTGCGTTGCGATTTCGACGAACATCGGAAGCAGCCATTGGTCGACGTAGCCAGGCCGGCGGGCCGGGCACATCCACACATAAGGGTACGGCAGCCGGTCGGGACCCAGCCTTTCGGTCGCGGTTGTGCCTCCCGACGGATTCAACTGCGCCCACTCGGGATGCTTTTTATAGGCGACACTGTTTTCACCCTCGACGAAATCGCACAACCACATCTGGACCTTTATACCGGCGCGGTGCCCTTCATCAAGTACGTGCCGCGGCAGGTCGAAAGTGTCATAGCCTTTGACCACTGCTTCGGCGAACTGGCGGCTCGGATAATACAACTCGCCGCTCATGCCCTTGACCAGCAGGACGATGGTGTCGATGTTCGCGCGCCGACAATTATCGATCAGCTGGCGCACGCCCTCGTCCGTCCGAGTGACGTCGTAGGGATGTACGTATAAGCCATGATGCGCCGGTTTTTGCTCTGCCTGGGCGGAGCCCAGCACCATACACCCGATGACGGTGACGAGCAACGCCGATCTCATACCGCCGTCCTTCCCGCGGCTACCGGCGCCGGCTCGGCGAGTCCCCGGAAAACACCACGCTGTTTCCAGCGCAGGATGAACGCTCCACCCGCGGCGAATCCGGCCAGCAACGCGGCAACCAGCACGTACCAGTGGGCGCCCAGTGCGGCGATAACAGCTTCAATCGCCGCTGCCGCAAAGACGATGCCAAGCGCGCAATCGATCCCGTCCCGCAGAGTGTCGCGGCGGACCTCGCGCCAGAGCTCCTCACCAACGTTGCGGGCCACCGGCGCCCAGAATCCCGGCGGCCGGCATCGCTCATAAAAATCTTGCAGCGTCTCCATGCTCTCCGGCCGGGTCAGGTATGTGACGGCGATGATCATCACCGCGCCGAGCCCGAACAGCAGCAGGAAACCCTGCCAGAACGGGTGTTCACGCTCATTCGAAAACCCGAGCGGAAACCAGACCGCATAGCTCAACGGCAGGCCCGCGATGAGCGCGGCGGCTTCACCGAAGATGTTCAAACGCCACCAGAAGAAGCGCAGCCACGATAGCGGCAGAATGAACGCGAACACAACGGAATTGATGAACAGGAACCACTGGCGCAGCCCCTTGACGAAGAAGTACGCGACCAGAATCGACAATGCGAACACCAGGATGGACCCGGCGCGCCCGGCCCAGACGTAGTGACGCTCGCTTTTTCCGGGTCGCAGAAACGGGCGATACAAGTCGTTGATCATGTACGATCCTCCCCAATTCATCTCCGTGCTGATGGTGGCCATGTAGGCTGCAAAGGTGCCCGCCACGAGCAGGCCGCGCAAGCCGGCCGGTGCAAATGCGTGTACCAGCGTCGCCCATAACTCGCCCGGCTCGCGAACGGATCCCGGCGCATACAGCGCGGCGGCGGCCATTCCGAGAAACAGGAACGGGACCACGCGCACAATGAGTGTGAGCAGCGTGTTGAACAGTTGCCCGACCTGCGCATGGAATTCGTTGCGCGCCGCCATGAACCGCTGGGCCGTAAAGCCTTCGCCGCCGGTCGGGGAGGCCGCAAAGAAGAGGCCTTGGATGACGAACGCCACGATCGTAAGCCCATCCAGGCCGGGCGCCGGAAGCGTCACGCTGAAGAACGAATCCGCGGCGCTCCCGCGCTGCGTGTGAATGGCCGCATACAGGCCGTCCATTCCGCCTGTATGAGCCAGGACGAACGGCACCAGGATAATGTTGCCCAGCAGGAAGATTCCGAACTGGAACGCATCGGTGTAAGCCGCGCCGTACAGTCCGGAGGTGACTGTGTAGATCGCCGTGATTGCGCCGGCGAAAAGGACGAGATGGATGGGCTTGAATCCCAGGATCGGCCCCAGTGCGGCCCCGAGCCACCCCGACACGTAGCCCATCAGGACGACGATAAACCCAAAGCTCATGAACACTGCGTAAACGCCGCGATATGCCCGTGCGAACCGGCCGCCGTACCGGATGCCGAGTAATTCGGCCGAAGTTACCGTGCCCAGCCTGCGCCAATATTTCGACCACAAGACCGCGCCCAGCGGCATCCAGATCACGTAGGGAATCCACCAGATAGCATTCCCGAGCAGGCCGCCCTGATAGGTCAGCATCGTCACCGCGGGCGCCAGTCCCGCGTCGGTGTAGGTCGCAACGGCCGAAAGCGCGATAATCCACCACGGCAGATTTCGGCCGGAGATAAAGTAATCGGCAACGCTCCGGCCCGCGCGCCGCGCGAAAAACAAGCCAACCGACAGCATGCCTACGAAGTACAACGCAACGACAGCCCAGTCGAGCGCGGTCACGACGCGTTCCTCACGCGCGAGCGCAAACAACCGATCCGTTCGATCTCGCAGACCACTTCATCGCCTGACCGCAGGAGGGCGTCCGCGCCGCCCGAACCGGCACCGGCGGGCGTCCCGGTCGAGAGG
This sequence comes from Bryobacteraceae bacterium, assembly GCA_051000095.1. Taxonomy (GTDB): domain Bacteria; phylum Acidobacteriota; class Terriglobia; order Bryobacterales; family Bryobacteraceae; genus JBBSHP01. The sequence goes on from JBPCOQ010000228.1 coordinate 29,693, forward strand.
ATGTCGCCCGGCTCCAGGGTCATGATTGAAGAGCAATAATCAATCAGCTCCGGAATCCGTGTGATCATGTCGCGCGTATTGCCCTGCTGGCGCAACTCGCCATTCACCATCAGCCGCATTTCGAGCGCATGCGGGTCCTCGATCTCGTCCGCCGTAACAATCCACGGACCGCACGGAGCAAAGGTGTCGAACCACTTTCCGGCAAGCCAGTCGCAGAAGCGGTCCATCTCGCGCGTGCGGCGCGCCACGCCCGCGTTCAGATTGCGCTCTGAAACATCGTTCAGAATCGTATAGCCGAAAATAGTCGAACGCGCGCCCATCACGACCGCAAGCTCCACCTCCCATCCCGGGGCTGCGTTCTTCGCTTTTAGTACGATCTCCCCGTCGTGGGCCGATAGCGTGGTGGCTGGTTTCAGGAACAACTGCGGCGTGATGTGTTCGGTTTCTCCGGGCGCTACGAATCCGCTCTCCGCGATGTGCGCCCGGTAGTTGCCCGCCAGGCAAATGATTTTGCCGGGGTCGGGGACCGGAGGCCTGAACAGCGCGTCGGACACAGGTATGATCTCGCGCTCGCCCGCCGTGGCACCCGCGGCGATATCGCGCATGGAGACATGTTCGTCGAACAAATCAAGGTGCCGCCCGTCCGGATCTAAAGCGCCTGTCCGCATCGAGCCTTGATATGTTACGGTGGCCAGCCGCATCAGCGCACCTGCTCCGCTATGGCGGCGACGTCTGCCCGGGCACGCACGAACCGCCGGTTCAGCGAATAGAAACCGAACGCGATGAGGAACAGTGCGCCCGCGACGGCTAGATTGATGGCGCGCGCCAATGCCGACGAATGTGGAAGGGAGGCGATAACCAGCAGCGCCCCGACCGCGGCCGTGATCCAGCCGATGATGCAGAACGGTGAGAACGCCTCGACGCCTGGCGCAGCCGCCGGCGGAGGCGTTACCGGTGTTTCGAGCTGCACGAAAAAGTCCGCAATGCGGCGGCGCTCTTCGGGAGTCACTCGCTCAAGCGCGGTTGCAATTGCGATAGCGAGGATGGTGACGCCGAAGTTCACCAGGATGCTGATCGCTTCGAAATCGTAGCGCAGCCAGTTAGGATCGATTCCAGGCCGGTGCGCAAGGACAAGCGCTTTGTAAAGATAGAGGCCGAATCCGCTCGCGAAGCCGCATGCGATTCCAGCCGCGGCGCCGCGCCACGTTACGCGCCTGGTCAGCAAACCGGCCACCATCGGAATCAGCATGGGTGCGACGAACAGGCTGAACAAGGTAACCATGATCTCGAACAGGCCCTGGCGCGCCGTCCTCACCAGGATCACGCCGATCCCAACCGTCGCCGCGCCCACCAGCAACGTCGCCAGCCGGCCAACGATTACCAGCCTGCGCTGGCTCGCATCGCGATCGAACAATCGGCGATAGATGTCCTCGGTAATCACGCTGGCCATGACGTTGTAGTCGCCGCTGAGCGTCGACATCGTTGCCGAGAACATCGCGGCGATCATCAATCCCATCAGTCCCGCCGGAAGAAATTCAAGTGAGAGCGCGGCGTACACGTATTGCGGGGAATCCGGCGGATTCATCAACTGCGGCATGAGCTGGCGCGCAGCCATGGCGGGGAGGACAAACAGAGGCGGGCCGATCAGCTTCAGCGCGGTCGCAAGCATGCCCGCCTTACGGGCCGCGCGCTCGTCGCGTACGCTGTAAAACTTCTGCGCGAACGCCCAATTACCGTTGTAGCTGAGCTGTATCAGCAGGTAGAAAGCCGCTACGTACATCCAGGAGAACGGTGGTCGCACCAAGCTGAAGAATCCCGCCGGCGAGTTATGCCAGAAAGCATGGAAGCCGATGCGCGCAAATACGAGCGGGAAAAGAACCGCGACGCCGATCGTGAGGATTACAAACTGAACGTAGTCGGTCACCACCACCGCCCACAGCCCGCCCATGAACGTATACAGCGCCATCACGATGCCGCTTACGATGACACTGGTCGTGAGATCGTAGCCGAGCCCGACCGAAACAAAAATACCGGTCGCGTAGATCTTCAGCCCATCGTCGACAATCTTCAGCGGCAGCCCCGCCCACGCCAGCACCTGCCGGATCTGCGGGCTATAACGCGCTTCCAGAAACTGTACCGGGCTGATGATCCGAGCCCGCCGCCATCTTCCGGCCAGGAAGATCGTGCCCGTCAGCATCGCGGCTACCGAGCTCCATGTGAGTGTTACCGCGATCATGCCATACCGGTACGCCATCTCAGCGTAAGCCACGAACGTGAAGGCGCTGAAGGCCGTCAAATAGAACGACACGCCGGCCAGCCACCACGGAATATCATTGCCCCCGGTGAACAGATCCCGCACGCCCCGCATGCGCCTCCAGAAGTACAGTCCGACACAGGCGAGCAGGACGAAATATCCCACGATGACGATGTGGTCGGCGGCGCTGAGCCTGGTGCGCATCAGCTATGCCTGCACAACCAGTGCCGTCTCTCCGGTCCCGAGTGAGCGCATAGCCGCGTCGAGCACGGCCGTCACCTGCCGCCCGTCAAAGGCGGTCACCTTCGGCTCGGAGTTGGTGAGAATCGCATCCAGGAAATCCGACAGGCACTCGACAAATGCGCCTCGCAACTTCCCGAACGTTTCGTGACTCAGCGAGGTCTTCGGATAAGAGAACTTGTCCGCCGTGCTCATTTCGATCGACTCGCGTTTGCGGTCGAAGTGCAGGTGGCCTGAGCTGCCGATCACCTCGACAAAAGAGTCCACGATCGTCGGAAAGCTATTTGGATAAATCCACGAGGATTCAAAAGTCGCAAACTGCCCGCCGTCAAATTCCACCTGCGCCTGAACCACATCGTAGGTGTCGATCCCGCGCGCGGCGAGCACCTTCTTTGCGCCGCATGCGTGCACTTTCACGGGCTCGGTCCCAAAATACCAACGCATCAGGTCGATGTCGTGCGATCCGAGAAAATGCAGCGGCGTGGTGCGTGCCGCCCAGTTCATCATTTCCGTTGAGACCCAGATCGTGTCGTTCTTGCGGGCGAAACCAGCAAGGGGTTCGCCGATGGAGCCGCTCCGGATTGCCGTAAAGCCATGGTAATACGCGTTCAGCCAGCGGTGATTGAAGGCGACTTGAAGCTTGAGTTCGGGACGGCTGCGACTGAGCGCGAGCAGATCGTCCGCTTCGGTGAGCGAAGTTGTGAACGGCTTCTCGCACAAAACATGCTTACCGGCCAGGAGCGCCGTTTTGACAAACTCGTAATGCGCAAAGTCGGGCGTTGCGACGCAAACCGCATCGATTGTCGCCTTAGCGAGCATCTCGCTGAAATCCGTGTACTGCGCCCGGATCCCGCATTTGCCGCCCACCTCCGCCAATCGCTGGCGCCCGGCATTGCAGATGGCGGCGACTTCTGCAAGGGGATGAGCCTGATAAATGCGCACGTACTGCTGGCCCATAATGCCCAGACCGACCACGCCGACGCGCACCTTGGTCATGCGGATGCGAAAAGCCTCGCTTCGAGATCCATCACACCGCGGACGAGCTCGTCTTCGGAGTCTTCGGTCACCCGAGCCGACACTACTTCGTATCCGCCTGCGGCGTAGGACGCGCGATCCGGCAGGTATCCGATATATCCATTCGTTATACCCACAATGAACGCTTGGTGCCGCGACGTTTTCTTGATGCGCAGCCCCGTTTCGACAAACACTTCGGCCGGAACGGCGAAAAACGCAGCATTTTCGATGCGGATGCCTTGGAGCTCGATAGGTATGCTGCCGTCGGCGAAGCGGGCGGACTCCCGCGCGTAGTAATGATCGATGGACGCGTACAACAGGTCCGACTTGGCCTTCCGCAGTTGTTCGTCGGACGACCCGTTCAGGCCCGCGACGCGTTGCTGGGCTTGGCGGAGAGCCTCGGCGGTTTCCTGAAGTGGCGGATATTTCTTGAGCGGCAATTGAATGGTCAGCGTCGAAGCCGCGATGCGCGGTTGGCCGGTGGTCCGGATAGAGGCGAGCGCCGCGAGCGCGGCGTCACCCAGCGTCGAACCAAGCTCCGCAGCCCGCTCGAAGGTCCGGCCGGGCGTGATCACGCCGATGGCACTCAATTCCGAGGAGTGCCCCACGCTGATGTTGCCTTGGGTGCCGTTGAGGAACATCGCGAATGCGCCGGCGCCCAACGCCCCTTCGATCCGATCGATGGTGGCTGCCGGGAAATCACCCGAGACAAGCAGATTGTCGGGCCCAAGCACGGTAGGATGGCACGAGTACTGGACAGCGAGCGCACGCGTATGCCCCTCTGCATCATCTACCCGGATAATGGCCAATTCGTCATCCATCGGTTTGTGGTCGGGAGTGCGCCGGTTCACGCCGAGCCCTTGAACACGCCCCGTGGCCACGCCGACTCGGGCCGGGAAACTGCTGCCGCACGCGGCGACGACGGTCTGTTCGATCGAGTCCGCGAGCCGGTTCATGTAGCTGGCATCCAAAGTCTCGTCCGGGTTGACAAACGTCGAGATGGTCACGGGGCCGGAGTGCGTATGCGTACATGCGATCAGGATCCCGGACGCTTCGATGCCGGTCCGCGCCGCAATCCGCCGGCGCACATCTTCAACGAAGCGGTGCGGTAACGCGAGCAGATCGGCGCTGAGTAAGGCAACCCTGGCTTCATCCGTCTCGAGCACGAGCGCGCGAACGAAAACATCGTCATGCACGCCTTGGGCAACGCCTTGGCGCGCTGCGAATCCCGCCAGAGGCGCTCCTAGGGGCGGCGAAATACACGTCTTGGCGAACCCAGCGCGAAACAATTGCATGCTCCTTTCAATAGCGTTTGTGTTTCACTGCTTCCGAGGTTTTGCGGATCAAATCCAGACATCCTTCCCCCAGCATCACCGCAGCCGTGACGCTGAGCACGTCAATCACGCACAACTGGGCGATTCGAGAGGTCAATACTTCGCCGCCGAGCGGAGTCTCGGGCGCAGCCGTCAAAAGCACCACGTCTGCCGCTTTCGTGATCGGCGATGGGCTGAAGTTCGTAATTGCGATGCAAATAGCCCCTGCCTTTCGGGCAGTGAAGAGAGCGTCTACGACGTCCCTGGTGCTACCCGAGTGCGAGATACCGATGGCCACGTCGCGCTTCGTCAGCGATACGGCGGCCATCGCCTGCAGGTGCGCATCGCCATAGCAATCGGCTAAAAGACCGAGCCTGGCAAATTTCAGTTTCCCGTCGAGCGCCGTGAAAGAGGAGTACCCGACCCCATACAGATCGATACGCCGGGCCTGAACAATCGCTCTCGCCGCCACCTCCACCATTCCGCGGTCGAGCGACTTCCTCGTCGCTTCGACCGCGCTGAGGTTCGTCTGAAAGATCTTTTGAGCAAGCTCCTCAACGCCATCCCGGAAGCTAATCTTCTCGTGTATGAATTCGACCGGCTCCACCAGGTCTTGTGCGAGCCTCAGCTTGAATTCCTGATAGCCGCCATAACCGAGCGTGCGGCAGAAACGGATTACGGTCGATTCGCCCGCGCCGGCGTCGCGCGCCAGTTCCGAGATCGACATCTGGAGAATGCGCTCGGGACTCTCCAGGACGAAATCGGCGATGGTTCTTTCCGCCGGTTTGAACGCGTTCATCGAACTGCGGATACGGGTGAGGCAACCCGTCTCGTTTTTTCGGATCTTGGATTTCGTTATAGACATTATCGAAGGGCCGAACAATGGAATATTACTCCACATCGGGCATCTGGGTCAAGCCTCGGTGGCTCTATTGTTCATTAAACATCCTCGTATGAATCGCATTCCCGGGAGAAACCGGCGACCGAGCCTGGCTGGAGTTTTCCTCCATAGTGGCGAGCTTGATCATGCGGAATCCACCTGCTGGAACGCGCGCTCGCAACGGCCGCCTAGGTGGCCGTCCGTCCGGATGGATTCCGATCGGGCGGATTGTGATTTCGATGTCCTCACTGTTGTAGTTGACAACGGCAACCGCAACCGTATCCGGGGTCTGCGCGATGGCTATGTCCGTGCGCTCATTTGTCCCGTTTACGTTGACCGCGCGCTGAACTCCCGTGCTGGCCAGCGCATAATCCACTACGGCACGAACCAGGTCCGGACAGCAATGCACCGCCGTGCGCGCATCGAGAGCCACCATGACAGCTAGTCCCTTGCCGTACGAGTTTGCGATGACTGCGCCGGAGCCATCTTCGAATGTGGCAAGCAATTTGCCGCCCGCGGCCGTCCAGGAGGCGGATCGGATGGGCGAGAGCCCATATCGGGCTCCCGTCCTCATGCGGCCGCTCACGTCGCGCACAATTATGGCACGATGCGGCCTGTTCTCAAGGGGCGCAGCGCCGAACAGTTCGCGCCGTTCATAGCTTCGTCCCATCGGGATGCGCTGGCCGAATGCGAGGACGGCGCCCCCCTGTTCCACAAACGCCTTCACCAGATCGCTGTCGGTCTGCTGCAAGCCGGAAACATCAGGCAATACGAGCGCAGTCCGCTCCCGCAGAAGCCGAGCCAACACTTGCCGGTTCATATGAATGGGGTAGTAGGGAAGCAGCGACTCCGCCGCGGGCGGCGCGTAAGGAAGCACGTCCACAGGAACACCGAGCGCTCGGAAGGCGTCCAGCGCGGGCAGGAATGAATCAGACCAGCGTTCCACGACAAAATCGGAGTACGGAAAATAAAGGGCCAAGTGGTTCCGGTCCCGAGAAATGCCCGAGGCGATCGCGTGAAACGCTTTCAGTCCGTCCAGCACAGCGTTCCGGCTCTCCCGCACCTCCGCATGTTCCTTTAGACCGTTGAAAATGTGGTGGTGATAACTGAATAGCGTGATCCCGTCGCTGCCGCTGACCGTTGCCGCGCTGAGTATCTGCTGATAGATATTCTTGTATCCTGTGGCGGCGATGCCGGGAGCGAGTTGCTGTTCCAGATAGCCGAACAGTTCGACGTGCGTCAGAGCGATTTTTCCCTGCAGTTGCTTGGCCCCGGCGGCCAGGGAACCGAAGTCCCGCACTCGCCGGACTGGATACTCCTTGCGATTGTCAGGGCGATAACTGGCCATGACGGCGGACTGCCAGATGATCATGTCCAGATCGACCAATGCGCTCAGATAGCCGGCCAGCAGCGGATCGTCGGCGTACGGTGCGCACGCCACCAGCAGGTTCCGGCCGAGGCGTTTTGCATGACGGCCGAATTCCCGAATGTAGGAAACATAGTACGTCCCGCTACCCTCTTGATAGGCGTAGAACCCCCCAAACGAGGGATGCCGAGCGTAGTGGTCGTACAGATCGTCCATGATGGCCAGAGTCTCGCCCATGCGCCCCTCATATGGACCATCCCAAGTCATGTCCCAACCGACGGAGAGCAAAACGGGATAACCGCGCTTGTCGGCCTGGGCAAGCAGCATTTCAACCAGATCCGTCGCCGGGGTAGGCGGCCCCTTACGCTTGCAAACGCCGCAGGGGAACAATGCCTTGCCGTCCGCAATCAGGTTATGCGCAATCAAGAAATTTCCGCCGAGCCGGTGAAAGTCATCCAGGTACGCGTCCAAGTCAGTGGCCGCGCGGGCCTGATTCAATGCGGAGACAATCAGAAAATCTCCCACAATCCCGCCCACTAGAAAAGTGGCGTGGCCGAGTCCCGATGGATGGTCCCGGCTGCCGGTCCAGGAATGGATGACATACAAACCCGGGGGCGCGGCTTGAGTCAACGCGATCACGCCGCGGTGCCAACCGGAACGTTGAGGATCAGGATGCACGTCAATCGGTTCGGCGCCCGTCGAAGGCTTCAGCAGGCTGGCCTGAACCGGTTCGCCGAAGGTACTTTCGTTGCGCCGCACCGCGATGTCAAAGGAGAGCGTCTGGCCAGGCGCCGCTCTGGATTGGCTCACCGATACGGTCACGTCGTACTTCAGAGTTGAACCGGCCAAAGGAACCGCGTTCGCGAGCATCGACAGACTCAGGCCCATCCGCACGGCCTCAAGCAAAGGCATTGGAACTCCGGCCGCCGCGTTGGATCATCCTCTCGACAGTGAGCAAGCTCAACATCAGGTGCCGCGGATGGTGATAGTTCTCCACACGCTTGGGCAGTTTCGCAAATGCGTCAAAGGTAGCCCTGCGATCGGATTGATACATCCACAGCGGCGAGCCGTGCGCCTTCAAGGGAAATTTCGACCGCACATACCGATGCATTTCTCCACACAGGTCCATGGCCCACTGAGCCCCAGTATGTTCGACAACGAGCAGCAACCCAGTGAGCGCTTCTTCTTGCGCCCAGAGCACTTTGTCCATGCTGAACATGTTCTGGTCGACGTCCATCAGATTGCGAAAGATGCCGTCGTAAACACGATCCTTGGCAACCTCGACATGGCGGCGGAAGCGCTCGGCCGCGCTTCGAAATAGCGTCTTGTCGTTGCGCCGCAGCGCCTCTTCCATCAGCATCCATGAGACCTCGACAGTGTGTCCCGGATACACCAGCCGCGCGTACAGGTTGGCAGGGCGCGAGAGGTCGTGATTCATAAGTTCGTTGTTGAGGCCGAACTCCGGGTTGTAATGGCGCTGCATGATCGCCTCCACTGAGCGGCTGGCCACCTCTTCGATTTCCGAATCAGCGCGTTGCCGCAGCATCTGCGTCGCTAGGCGGAGCAGCACCATCCAGGCTCCCTGAATGCGGGCGCCCGGGAAGGCAGGCGCGTCGGGTCCCAGATAGGTGCGCCCAATCCATGGATTGTAATCGAGCCTGTCGTAAACGCGCCAACACTTGTGCAGCAGATGCTTGGCATGTCTAAGATGAGAGGGATCGCCGGTCGCCGCCGCGTAGGCCGTCAGACCCTCCGCGATGAACAAGTCGCCATAGATCTCGTCGTCCGGACCGGTGAGCGGTTGGCCGTCTCGAGTGAACTGCTTGGCCCACAGCGCATCGCCGGACGGTTGATTCTTCAAAAGGAATTGGAGTGAGCGCCGCGCGACCTCCAGGTGTTTGGGTGCGCGTTCGAGGTGTTCATAGAGGAAGGAGTACACCCAGATTCCCCTGCCCTCGTACCAAGCGTGCTTGTTTTCGTCGCCGCGCGATCCATCGTAGCCGGTATCGCACCGAAAGCCGCCATACTCGTGATCGATCACGTGCCTATCCAGGAAAGGCAGCCAATCGTTAAACAGGTCTCTTCGGAGCTGCTCTCGCAATTGTTCCAACGTTAGACCAGCCAGGCGCTTGATGACTGCCGGGGCGCCCGGTTCGAGTGGCTTGCCCGCACGAGCGTTTGCGGCGATTGCTCCTGCTAAGAGTTCACGCCGGTTCATGCTGCGCGTCCCCACGCCCGCGCGGCTCGCTGGGCAGGCTGAAAGGCCGCCCCGCCCACTGTGCAGAGCGTTCCCAGCCATTTCGCCTGCGCGCTCAGGTTCCACCATAGGAACAAACAGATTGCGAACCCGAGCGCCGGGGAGAGCCGGCGGAACAAGCTTCTGTCCGCGTGCGCGAATGCGGCGGCATTGACGCCCATGAACGCAATGAACGCGCCGCAGTTGAGCAGTTCGGCGCCAAGCGCATAGCTGAACGCGAATGCCCCTGCCAGCGCCACGGCTCCCACCAGCATCACGTTGTTCGCGGGAATTCGCTGGCGCGGCTCGAGAACTCCAAAAAAGCGCTGCGGCAGCGCGTGGCCCCGGCTCATGCCGTAGAGCAGGCGGGCCGCCGCGATTTGCGCGCCCATCCCGGAGCCTACGCTCGCCAGCAACAGAGTGGCGTTGACCAAGTGGAACAGCGTGGGGCCGCCCGCCCGCCCGGCAACATAGGCGTAGGCGGTGTCCACCTTGTCCGCAGAGAAAAGCGCGCCCGCCGGCCAGATCAGCTGCGCGACATAAACTTCCATGGATGCCAGAACCCCGGTGACGACGCAGACGAGGATGGTGGCGCGCAGTATGTTCCGGCGCGGGTCATGCGTTTCCTCGGAAAGCGTCGAGATGCCGTCGAACCCCATGTAAGTCAGAACTGCGATGGACGTGCCTGAGAACAACGCGCGCGGCGAAAAAGTGGCGGGATCGTAAAACGGATGGGTGTAGAAAGCGGCGCTGTGCGGTGGCTGTTTCAGCAAGTACCGGATCGCGGCGACAAAGAAGATAGCGATCACCGCCGCCATGCCAGCCGCGAGCCCTTCATTGATCCGCGCCGACGTTCGAATATCCAGCAAGTTCAGAGTTGTGAATAGCAGCGCGAAGCACACGGCCGCGATCCAATAGGGCATCCCGGGGAAAATGTTCTCCACCGCTTTGCCGCACCAGATCACGCAAATCAGCGGGCTGAAGATATACTCCATCAGCATGCCCCAACCTGTTATGTGTCCCAATGCCGGATGGAGTTTGCGGCTGGCATAAGTATAGGCGGAGCCGGCGCTGGGGTAGGCTTGCGCCATGCGCCCGTAACTCATCGCGGTAAACAGGATGGCGACCATGCCCAGCAGAATGGTTGTCACAACATGGCCGCGCGCCTGGTTGTTCACCACGCCGAAAATCGGCATGGGCGCGGTCGGCTGAATGAGAACAACGCCATAGACAACGAGGTTCCACAGCGTGAGGCTGCGGCGGAGCCGGGGCGCTTCAGCCTCGGTAAACGTCATTGCCTGTCCGCCGTCGCTTTGGGCGGACCGCTCCCGCATCGCGCCGCTCCCCCCGGGTGCGTGAAGGTTTCGGCAATGCGAAGCAGCGGATCAGGTGCTTCGAGCGTGAGGTTCCATATGACTGCTCCATCGGTCAGCCGGCACGTCTGCTCCAAAGTCTGCTTGAAGACCGAAGGCGTCACCGGCGCCTTGTGCCAGGAGGTCGAGTGTGCGTAAACCCCACCGTAGACCGGAAAGCGTCCCGCCGCAGCTGCTTTCTCGCTCCGCAGCGTTGCGGACAACTGTGCGGCGGTGTCCAGTTGTTTCCACCATAGCCAAATACCATCCACGCAGCCGCTTAACCGATCCGCATAAGCCTGGTCCAACTCGTAAATGGTAGGGACAAAGGACAGCTTCGGATTGATGGCCTGCTTCGCACTGTAAATGCGACAGACATAGTCGCGAGAAAACAGCTTCACGTTCTCATCCTGATCGAGGTCATCGATATTGACGCCGCGCAGGTGCGGGTAGCGCCTGGACAACTTCGCGAAAACCCGCATCCATGCCACGAAATCATGTTTGTATGGCGCCGAGTAACCTTCCGTAGGAGGAATCAGAACCGGCCATTCGTCGATCCCGGCCGCATCGGCTGCCGCCAAGAGCCGCTGAAATTCATCCCAGGTATAGGGCGGGGCGTTTTCGATTGGCATGGCGTGACAGGTGAACCCGTCTGTCTTAAGAAGCGCAATCGTCTTGGGAACATCCAGGCTCTTGTCCGCCTTTTGGACCGGCTGCGACCATGCGCACGGCGCGGCGCCCATCGCCCTGAAGTCATGGACGTTTTGGCCCAGTGCCGCGGCGGCCATGCAAGCCCACGCGGATGCTATTCGGGCCGAGGCCCGCGGCGTCGGTAGAACCTTCAAAACGTGTACCGAAGCGCCAATTGGAGGATTCGGGGCGTCCACAGGTTCTCCTCGCCGAGTGGAGCTGTGACGCTGGTTCCGGGGCGCGGTATCAAGGCCCCAAAGTTGGTGCTCGCAATTCCGTGCACCGGCACCCGCTGCACGGAGTGCCAGCTTGAAAACACATTGAAGATATCCAGGCGGAATTGCAGGTTTTGCCGGTCACTGAACGGGAAGTTCTTGAGGAACGACAAATCGCCCCTGCGGTACGAAGGCGCGCGCAGGATGTTTCGGCCTGTGTTGCCGAAGGCTCCCAAAGGAGGGGGAGTGAATGCCGCCTCATTGAACCAGTCGGTCAAAGTCTGCGGGGTCCCGCGCGGATCTTGCCCAGGCACCAAATTGGCGCGCAGCCGATCGCCAAAGGGATCGCCGGTGAGGTCTGTCTGCTGGCCGCGGCTGCAGCAGAAGACGCTGAAAGGCACTCCGCTGGCGAGGGTGACGATGCCGCTGGTCTGCCAGTCCCCGAAGATCCAGTTGGCTGGTCCGAGAGAGAACCGCTTCCCTTTGCCGACGGGGATATCGTACACATAAGAAAGCACGGCGCGATGTGGTTGGTCGTAGTCGGCCGGACCATAGTCGCTCCTGACGTTGTGCGTGTCTTGAAGCTCGTTGCTTCCCCCGCTGCCATTTGAAAAAGTTGCGATTTCGGAGTTGGTGTCCAAGGCCTTGGACCACGTATAATTGGCGCGCAGATTGAGCCCGAATTTGAGCCGCTGTTCCACGCGAACCTGCAGCGAATGATAGGTTGAATAAAGAACGTTCGCATTTGCGTAGGTGCCAAGAGAGCTGGGCCCGAGGTTTGGATAGGGAATGCGGGTGTCAATGGGCTGAAATGCCGAGCCGGTGGCTGCGCAGCCCGCGAATCGGCCGGTGGCCTGCGACGCGTCGATCAGTCCATTGCAGACGGCCCCGTTGGCGAGCACATTTGGCGTCGAAGGCAGAGTCGCGTCGTTGACGAAGTATTGAATGGGTTCGTTTCGCGAGCGGGATCCGACGTATCCGACGTCAACCAGCACATCTTTCGACACGGCGAACTGGGTGTCGAAACTCCATTGCTGAATATAGGGCGGCTTGTTCAGCGGCCACTCCGATTGAAAGCCGCCATTCTGCCATCCTGGCGTAAAATCGAGAGAATTGGGAGCGATTGTCACGGGTGGCTTGAACAGAGTATTCAAGGCGAACGGCGACACGGACTCCCCGCCGGACGCGGCCGTGGTTGCGTAATAGGGGTTCCGCTTATATACGTACGCCAAGTTGCTGGCGTAATTGGAATCATCGTAGAAACGCATGTACAGGTCGTCATACATGCCGAAGCCTCCGCGCACGACGAATCGGTCCGAGGCGAACGGGCGCCACGCAAAGCCGATTCGCGGCAGGAAGTTATTCACTCTGCCGGAAACCAGCTTGTTGGTGACGCAACATTGAAAATAGGTGGCCCGGGCCGTTGGATTGCTTGTGCCATAGGTGTCGACAAAGTTCTTGTCGGCCCAGGCGACTCCGCCGCCGTCTTTGAGCGTGATCACCGAGCCGCTGTTGTCGAGCGAATGAAAACTGACCGGAATTTCGTAGCGGACGCCCAGGTTCAGCGTCAGCCTTGGGGTTATGCGCCAATCGTCCTGGAAGAAGAATCCCATCTCCGCGCCGCGCAAGTTTATTGGCGCCGAAAATGGCCCGGGAGCCGAAACCGTCCTGGGATCGCCGAGGAGCACATCGGCCGCTGAATTGCCGTTCACCGCGCTCGCTGCGCCGCCCGCCTTGGTTGGATCGGCCGAGGTATAGGCGCCATTGAAGTTCAGCGTGCCGAATTTCCCAAAACCGGAGAAGTCCTGCAGCCGAACTTGCCGGACGTCTCCTCCCGCGTTGACCGTGTGCGAACCGCGCACCCACGAAAGAGTTCCAGACAATTGATAGATGTTGTCGGTTTCATGGTTGGCATTGTTCCCCTGCACTGCGGCGTTGTAAGACGATGCGATGGTCACAATTGGAATTCCGAAGAACCCTGGAGGGTTCGGTTCGTTCAAGAAACCGAGCGCCGATCGGACTGTGGAATCGTAGGATGCGGGGGCGCCATTGTTGTAATTCTCGCGGTTGTAACCGGCATTGAATTGTCCTACCAAGTGGCTGGTGAAATTCCGCTGGTATTGCAATCCGAACAGATAGGAATGAATCACCACGTCCGTGCTTAAAAGAGGAAGCGGAGAAAGCGAGGTCTCGTTGTAGCGTCCGGCATTGGCGGTGAAGGAGAGTTGATCGCGATCGGTAAGATGGTGATCGATCCTTGCCGTAATCACGTTTGTATCCAGAGGGTGGCTGGCGCTGGAGGCGAAGTTGGCGCAAGGCAGGCCGCAGTTGATATTCGCGGCAGGATAGATGAGATTCAGCAGAGCGAGGCCCTGCGCGCTGATTCTATTGGCCGGAATTGTGTTTCCTGGAAACGGCGTGCGGCCAGTTGGATTCGTGGCGCTCGACGGCAAAGCGCCGGTAGTGGCAGGATCGTAGATGGGAAACGGCCAATCGGAGAAGTTCCCCTGCCGTTCCTGCGCGCTGGGCACCTGAAACTGCTGAGCCGCAGTGGCTTCGCGAAGTCGCCCGCCCTCATAGCTGGCGAACCAAAATGTCCGGTTCCTGCCGTTGTAAAGCTTGGGAAATAACACGGGGCCTCCCAACTGGGCGCCAAATTGGTTTTGCTTGCGGGGAGGGTTGGGATAACCAGTGAAGTTCGGGACAACCGATTTGAGATAGGTGTTGACTGGGTTCTTGGGTTGAAAAGCCGAATTCTCGAGGAAATCGTATAAGATCCCGTGAAACTGGTTGGTGCCGGACTTGATGGCCACATTCACCTGGCCGGATCCAAATCCGTACTGGGCGGAGTACAAGCCGTTTTGGAGCTTGAATTCCTGAATCGCGTCCGCGGAGGGAACATTGGTCGGCCTGCTGAAGAAAAGATCCGTATCGGTGATGCCGTCAATGATGTAGCTGATCGAGGCCGGCCGCGCCCCATCGACACTCACCGAATGAAATTGCGTGTTTAATCCATGCGGATCGAATAGCGTAGCCTGGATGCCGCCGGCCGCTTCGGTTACGCCCGCGTTGGTTGCTAGCAAGTTGGTGAAGTCCCTGCCGCTGATCGGCAGAGCCTGGATTTGCTTGGCTGTAATCACCTGCCCGATAGTGGCGTTGTCCGCCTGCACCATCTGGGAATCCGCTGAAACCGTGACCTGCTGCTCCAGCGTGCCTACCTGCATGGTGAAGTTCTGCCGCAGGGTTTGATCCACCTGCAGCGTGAGACCCCGGGCCACTGCGGTCTGAAGCCCTTTCCGCTCCACAGTGATGTCGTAAATCCCAGGAATCAGGTTCACAAATACGTAGTCGCCCGACGACGTCGTGACGGATTCGGACTTGATCCCGGTGTTGACATTGCGGACGGTTACCCGCGCGTTGACGAGAATTCCCGCGCGCTGATCTTCCACATGTCCGAGAATAGTTCCTCTTTCATTCTGCGCGCCCACGGGCAGAATCATGAGCAACGCGAGCGGCAATATCATCCACCCGTGTTTCAAGCTTGGGGACATACGCATTCTCCTCTTCTCCTCTCATTCCCGAGCGAAATGCCGCGCGAACGGGGATTGGTGAAAGATTACTCCAAAACGAACCCGAGGTCAAGGTTTATTTCAAACAGGGGTTTCCGCATCTCCTGGCAGTACCTCGGAACATGGTGAGAACATGCAAGATTTTCTTTTTGCACTATCCAGCAAGCCTCGTGGTATACTTTTTCCTCTAGGGTGGAGTTTTCCTCCATCAAGGAGCATATTGTGCAAACCCTAGCCCTCTTCGGCGGTCAACCGCTTCGGCGCGATCCGTTCGCTGCTTGGCCGGTATTCGACGACACGGAACGCTCCGGCGTAATGGAGGTATTGGAGAGCGGCTCCTGGGGAGGGTACAATCCAAAAGTCAAGGAATTTGAGTCGCGCTTCGCCGCGGCCCACGGCGCCAAGTATGGCATCTCGGCGTGCAATGGCACCCTAACGCTCGAATCGGCGCTGCTGGCAGCTGGGGTTCAGCCACGCGACGAGGTCATCGTTCCCCCGGTCACGTTTGTCGCTACGGCAACCGCCGTTCTCCGCGTGCAGGCGGTTCCGGTCTTCGCCGACATCGAACCCAGCACCTGCAATCTCAATCCCGATCGAGCCGAGGCGGCTATCACGCCCTTGACCAAAGCGATCATCCCCGTCCATTTCGCCGGACATCCTGCCGACATGGATGCGCTGTGCGGCATCGCGAGAAAGCACAACCTGACGATCATCGAAGACTGCGCCCACGCCCATGGGGCCGAATGGCGCGGACAAAAGGTCGGGACGTTTGGCGAATTCGGATCGTTCAGCTTTCAACAATCGAAGAACATGACAGCCGGTGAAGGCGGCATGCTAATCACCAATCGCCCGGATCTGGCCGAACGGGCGTGGGCCTTTGCGAATCAGGGCCGCTCCCCAGGCGGCGCTTGGTATGAACACGATTCCCTGGGCACGAATTTGCGGCTCACCGGATTCCAGGCTGCAATCCTGTTGGCCCAGCTCGTGCGCTTGCCTGACCAACTCGGGCGACGCGCCCGGAATGCGGATTATCTTACAGCTCGCCTGCTTGAATCCGGTTTCCTGCTTCCGCCCGCAATCGATGAGCGCGTCACCCGGCACGGCCTTTACTTGTACCTGTTGCGCTTAAACCGCAAACTGCTCCCAGATGTTTCCAAGGACCAGTTTGTGAGGGCTCTCACGGCCGAAGGCATTCCCGGCGCATCCAGTTACCCCTACCCGTTATATCGGAACAAGCTGTTCAACAGCCATGCCTACAGCGCCACGGACTGCCTGGAAGCCGAGCGGGCGTGCGCCGATACATTCTGGCTATCGCACGAAGTTCTCTTGGCTGAGTGCTCCGACTTGGATGATGTAGTACGCGCAGTCGAAAAGGTTGGAAGCTTCGCCGCTGATCTGTCTGCGTCAATTACCGATTTTTGCAGACCTCTATAAAAGGGAGGCTCACGGCCGCAAAAATCACTGATCTAGCCTAAGACTTAACCTGCTGTTGGCGGGAACCAAGTGATGAATGTGATCACCCCGGCAGACTCTGCGGACAAGGAGAGAGCAATCACCACATTCACAATCGATGCCGAGAATGACATCACGGCATACGTCAGCTCCGAAGAAGCTGGCCAACGCGACGCAGCAGCCTTGATCCACTTTGATTCCCAAGCGATACTCGCCAAAGTTTCCGCCGAGTGGCTGATGAGCCGGTTCGTCGAGATCAGATCATCCTGCAGTGCCTGGGGTTGGTACATAGGCTACAGTCTGAGCTATTGAGATCTCTAAGAGATGATGCCGGAACGCGAGTTGAACGTCGATCACTCCACGATTGCTCGCTGAGGCTCCGGTACGCACCGATCCTTGCAGAGAGGATCCGTCGTGATATGCGAAACCCGAATCCTGGAGGGTAGACGAGATCTATGTCCGTGTTGCTGGCGCGATGGACCTATTTTGTATCGGGCCGTCGATTCCAAAGGCAGCACCATTGATTTCTGCTGTCCCTATCGCAATCGGCTTGCAGCTAAGCACTTTCTGCAGCTTGCTCGCTCCAACTGCGGCGAGATCCGGCCGCGAGTGATCAATGTAGACGGCCACCCTGCTTACGCTTCAGTTATTGCCGACTTGAAGCATGCGGGCGAGCTTAGTAAACATTGTCGTTGCAGGAAATCGCAATACCTGAACAATGTCATCGAAATAATCTTTACGCAAATGACAAAAGCGCGTCGTCTCACCGCGGGAATGAGTAGGAACCACGTATGGGATCTCCTCCTGATCGTTGATCACCAGGACTCGATCGACCAGCAATTCGACCAGAGTCCGTTTTTGCGCAAAGCTGGCATTGGCTAAACCAATTTGTACCCGTCGGCAGAAATCCTCAATCGAGGACGCCATGTTTGAGATCTCCTTCTGACGATCCACCTGAGCGCTGATTTCTTTCGCCTTTGCTCCAGGCCGGCATCTCTAGTATCGAGTTCCTGACGCCGCCGTTTATCCTCGGGCAACTGCATTATTCCGGCCAGGTAGGCTTCGGTAAGACGCTCCACCTGCTGTCGCAGGGTAGCCTGCGCTTTCCGTAATGTCTCTCTCCGGGCTTGTTAGCTGTCGGGGTAGCCAATGCCCATCGTGGGCACGTTGCAAAGCGTTGACGATCGCTTCTGGGGCAGAAACGAGTCCGGAAAGATCGTGCCAGACGATGGTATCCAGCTGGTCTGCTGGGATGTATCGCGACCGGCATCGTTTGTCGTGCCCGGAGTAGAGGGGCTGCGCCAGGCAGCGGCAGGCATAATAGCTTCTCGGACGCAGAGCGTTGCGCTCGATATTGTCTGGCCTGGCGCCGCAATCAAACGTTGCGCGCCTCATCCGGGGCGTTCAGGACCTTGACGATGTTTCTCAGCGGGTCGACCGAATCGTCATTCCACCTCACATTATCGAAATCTTCAGTGACATGAATCCACCGGTGCCGGTGTTGCTCGCAATCTTCCGCGAAGGGGATGCGATTGAGGCCTGTTTCGACGAAGAGCGGCAGTACATGCTGGAACTCCAACCTGAGCCATGGCCCTTGCTCCCGTTCAATGCCACCGACCCTAGCAGCATTCGAATCGCTTTCGACTGTCTTGGCACGGCACTCGATACACTAGCGGCTGCCCGGCAGGTTCTTGAACTCGTACCGGGGTGGAAGCGACTCGATACGCCCGAGGAGGATAAGCGATGAACATCAACGCGGACTTTGGAATGAACCAGGATTTTGCTCTGACGAAAATACTGCTGGTTTACAGCTCGGGCCATCGGGCCT
>JBPCOQ010000137.1:0-19501 GCA_051000095.1 Bryobacteraceae bacterium
CGAAGAGACGCGCAAGGATGCAAAAACGAAGCAGTTTCTACCCGCTAACACCAAATCAGAAAGGAGTCCCAGCGCCGGACCGCTCCGCCTCTTATCCAGGCTCATTCTTCGATGAGAAAATGCTGGCGCGTCAACCGGTTAACGAACCGGAGGCGAAGTTGAAAGCTGTCCGACGTGGCGCGAAATACTCGTTTCAAACTGCCGATGCCGGTCAGATGCTTCGCGAGATCGAGCGGGATTATCAGGCTTGATTCTCGTCGATTTGAAGGTCTGATGTACCTCAGGGCTGCGCCTGCGCCTGTGTGGATGTGCCGCTCTGCCGCGGCACAACGGCAACTCACAGACGCGGAGGTGCTGCAGGAAATCCTTCATCGCTACACCGCGATTGATAAACGAAAAGCCATCGGGCCGGCTTTCGAATTGGTCTTAGATATCGTTGACGATGTTTTCACGATTGAAAAAACCGGCGTTTTGCGAGCCTCTGAAATCGTCCAGAATCGCGCTTCCTTTTCAGCTCGGGACGCCGTACACATTGCCGTCATGGAGCGTCAGGCAATTCGATCGATACTTAGCTTTGATGAGGATTTCGACCGCTGGCCAGGCTTAAAGCGTATCCATCGGATCTGAGTGGCATTTAGAAATTGTTAGGGCAGTCCTAGTACGTGCTCGTAGATGTTATTCTCTGGGATTGCCCAAAAACGTGGTAGTTTGAATAGCGCTCGACATTGCGCAATCCTACTGCAGTTACAAATTACTTGGAGGAATTACACATCTTGCGACTTTCAATTGCATTCAGCTACACACTTCTCGGAGCCCTGACCGCTTCGGCGGCCACGATCACGGGCTTCACGGCTACCCCAACTAGCGGGTCGCCATTTATACTTACCGGCCCTACCGTCACCTTTGCGGGATCGACTGGCGTTGTCACGAACAGTTCGGTTAGCTGCGCGACAGCGGGGGGATGCACGGGTGGTGTCTTGGACTTCACGATTCAGGGAATCGGTTCGCCGACCCTAACGCCGTTTTCCGTGAACATCGATGGAACAATCACCCCTAGCACAAACGTGTCGGGAACCCTCGCCGTACCGGCTCTCATGGCCACTTTTCCATTTGTACTTACGCCCGATCCTACGACCGGGATGTTCAGCAACAACATTGTTAATAGAAATGTTCCCTCGGCTCCGAACGGCGCGTTTAGCTTTGCCGGGACCTTTGGATTGACCCTGGCCCAGAATCAGACTCTCACTCTTCCGAGCAGCCTGAGTTTCACGGTTGGCGCTCCGACCACGGTTCCAGAACCGGGAAGCGCCATGCTGGTTGGTGGCGCGTTACTTGGCATCGTAGGCCTCCTAAAGCGGCGGCGCGCGCGGGCCTAGTTCGCGAGTTCACCCTTTTCTGAATATGGCGGTCCGGCGCTCTCGGAGGCGCCGGACCGCTGAATCCACCGCAAGCTCCGCAAGATGTCTCCGCTTCCCAAATCGAAATATAACCTCTTAAATAGTGCGTACAACCGCTCGTAGATATCCTTGGAAGCTGGATCGGGATCAATCACGGTGTAGGTGGGGCACAGGGCGTCTTGGGCTTCTTCGACCGTCTTGAAGACGCCGGCTGCGAGAAACGCGAAAATTGCCGACCCCAGGCTAGTGACGTCGCGCTGCGGGACCAACACCGACTTGCCGAACACGTTCGCATAGACCCGATTCAGGACTTCATTCTTCTGTGGTATCCCGCCTCCATTGATGACCCGCTGGATTGGAACTCCATGCTCTTCCATCCGCTCGAGAATAATTCGTGTATGGAATGCAGTGCCTTCGATTGCGGCGAACAGTTCATCCTGCGCGGTGTGCGTCAGATTCCAGCCGAGAGTCACTCCGCCCAATTCCGGGTTCACTAGCACGGTGCGATCTCCGTTATCCCAAGTGAGCCGGAGCAACCCGGTCTGCCCGGGCTGGTAATTCTCAAGCCCGCGCGACAGATCGCCGACAGTAGTTCCAGCGCGCCGGGCAATCGCATCGAAGATGTCACCGGACGCTGACAGGCCAGCTTCTACTCCGGTCACGCCTGGGTGAACGGAGCCTTGGACGACGCCGCACACGCCCGGAATCAGATCCACATTTTTACCGATAGCCATGATACAGGTAGAGGTGCCAATCACGTTGACGACATCGCCCGCGCGGCAACCGGCTCCGATTGCATCCCAATGGGCGTCGAAGGCCCCTACGGGTATGGGAATGCCAGCGCGCAAGCCGAGCTGGTCTGCCCAGCGCGGCGACAAGTGTCCGGCAATCTCCTTTGAAGTAGCGTAACGGCCTTCCAGCTTCGATCGGATGCCCGCGAATAGAGGATCTACTTCGATCAGGAACTGCTCGGGAGGCAAGCCGCCGAGCGATTGGTTCCACATCCACTTGTGACCCATGGCGCAAATGCTGCGGGTGACCCGCGATGGATCCGAGTGGCCGCACAACACGGCGGCAACCATGTCACAGTGCTCGAAGGCGGTGACCAGTTTCTCGCGTTTTTCGGGGTTGTGGCGCAACCAGTGCAGCAGCTTCGCCCAGCCCCACTCGGACGAGTAAACGCCGCCGCACCATGCGATGGCCTCTAGATTGGTGCGGCGCGCGGTCTGGGTGATCTGGGCGGCTTCACGCCAGGCGCGGTGATCGCACCACAGATAATAGTCATCGAGCGGCTCGAGATTCTCGCCTACCGGGATGACGCTGGAGCCCGTGGTGTCGAGAGCGATTGCTTCGATGCGGCCACCCGGGACATCCGCCGTGCGTAACGCCTGGGCGGTGGCTTCGACCAGGGCGCGCATGTGGTCCGAGTGGCTTTGGGTGGCGTGATCGGGGTCGTCTTTTTTGCGGTGAAGAGGATAATGAGCTACGCCGGTGGCGAGCCGTCCCCGGGTGCTATCCACGATGGAGACCCGAACGCTGAGGGTACCGAAATCTACGCCGGCGACTAAGGGCATGGTGGATAGTGGAATGGATGCTTCCTAGCATGAAACAGATACACATATGATCATGGACCGGATAGGCGATGTGAATGGTGAGCCGCTGGCGCAGGAATCCATCCGAATGATGGACTATCTCATGACCCGGGCTCCCCAGATGAGCACGGGGGCGATCCGTGAGCAGATTCGTGCCGCGGCCCAGGAGCTCGAAAAAGCGGTCGCCAAGGTGAGCGCATCGGAAGCCCGGCGGAGGCCAATGGAGGGGAAATGGAATATTGCGGAAGTGGTCGATCACATCGCGCAGACCCAGATTCGCGGGACCGAAGAGCTGCGCCATTTAATCGCGGGCCGGCGTCCACCCCATCCTCCGGTGTACGAGGCGCTGCGATCTGGCGCGGGCCAGTGGGCGCCCTGGAACTTACTTGTCGAGGAGCTCCAGAGCGCCAATCAGGCGATGCTTGACGTGCTGGCGTCCGCTCGCGATGAGGCATCCGCAGAAGACGCGCCGACGGTCAAGACTGTGATGGTTACGCTGCGGGTGGTGGCAGGTGGAGGAACGGCGCCGCAAATTTATTTCGCCGAACTTGGATGGAAGGAGTACGCGCTACTCCAGCGCTTACATCTGCTCGATCACCGCAACCAGATTAAAAAACTCCGCGTAGCTTGCGCCGAAGATTTAACGTAAGATTTTTTCCTTGACATCCGCAAATATCTGGAGCATTGTTTGTATACGACTTAATTAGCTGTGTGTATTCCGGGAGGATGCATGCGCGGTTCGCCGGTAGCATTATTTCTTTGGTTGTGCGTCCTGTCCGTGCCGGAATTCTATCCCTGGCGCCGTGCCGTATCGCAGACACGCTTGTATTCCTTCCCGTGGCTGTACTACCGCCGGGTACAAACGGAGCAAACCGACAGATCGTGATCCCTTTCAATTCTCCACGGAGGCAGCCGGCAATGAGGCTGCTGATTGGCATCGGGCGTACTTCAATCATAATCAGTGGGCTGACGAGTGCATCTTACACGTGTTTGGCGCAGTCACTTGACGTCGGCCCGATGTTCATTCGGTTTACTGCGACAGCGGACTCATCGAATCTGCCCGGGCCTCAGGCGATTGGAATTGGTCGCGTAGGTGGCGACAAGGTGGAATTTAAGCTAGAGAGCGTATTGCCAGCGAAGGAAGGGGGGCCTAACTTTGTGATCGTATCTCCGTCCAGCGGAGTTGCTCCAACTTTAGCGTGGGTCGCTCTAAACCCGAACGTGGTACCGTATTTGGGTTCGGGGAGTTATGCGGTCAGATTGCAGTTCGCCCCGGCGGGTCAGTCATGCGCGCCACCCAGTCCGGGCCAGAGCCCGTGCGCTGGAACTAGCGTATTCCTGGACCTG
The DNA here is from genome assembly GCA_051000095.1 of Bryobacteraceae bacterium. Lineage (GTDB taxonomy): Bacteria > Acidobacteriota > Terriglobia > Bryobacterales > Bryobacteraceae > JBBSHP01. Next base: position 4,337 of record JBPCOQ010000137.1, read on the forward strand.
AATCCTCAACCGCCACCAACGGTCACTTCAGCACTCAGCGCTGCCAGCCTCCAACCGGCCATCTCACCGGGCGAGATCGTATCCATCTTTGGAACGCACCTAAGCACGCCGCCCATAACGCCTCAATACGATAGCGCCGGTCTCTATCCTACGTCGCTTGGGACGTATACCCCGGTCTTCGGGCAAATGGGAAACACCACAGTCATGTTCAACGGCATCGCGGCCCCGCTGCTCTACGGGAGCACCGGCCAGATCAATGCCCAGGTTCCTTATGAAGTGGCCGGACAGAAGACCGTGAATGTCGTGGTCACGCACAACTCGGGAGCATCGCCGCCGTTTCCTGTTGCGATCGCAGACACTTCGCCGGCCATTTTCACTGTCACCCAGAACGGAAACGGGCAGGGCGCAATCTTGAACGCTGGCCCCGGGTTTAACACTTCCACCGTGAACAACGTGGATAATCCCGCACCGAAAGGATCGGCTATTTCTATCTACGCCACGGGCTCCGGGCTATGGAATCGGCCGGTCCAAAGCGGGAGCATCCTTCTCGACACGATGACCCGGCCCGTAGCGCCAGTTTCGGTCACCATCGGCGGCCAACCCGCGCGAGTCTTATACGCCGGCGCGGCCCCTTACCTCGTTTCCGGCGAACTCCAGGTGAACGCGATTATCCCGGACGGCATCGGCTCGGGGCCGCAGCCGCTCGTGCTGACTATTGGCCAGAACAGCAACACGCAGCAGCAGGTGACCGTGGCAGTACAGTAGCTTGTCAAATCAACGCCACCACTTACCCCCATACGCATCCATGAGACAAAAGTGAGCCCGGAACTGAAATCCATGCCCACGGCTCGTACATTGGTATTAACTCGCATCAATTCTCTACGAAAGCTGATCGTGTACAGCTCTGTTTTTCAGTTGACCGATGCAGTCGGGATACCTTTGCCAAAGACAGGGGCCACCTCTATCCCGGTGATCGTGCCATTAGGTCAGCAGCCGGCCCCCATCGTGTTGAAAGTGACTGGAGTGGCTCACTGAGATGGTACCGAGGCTTTTGCTCGCGGTTTTCGGGCTCCTAATTACAGGCCGCGGGGCCTCGGGGCAATCGCTCAGCGCTGGCCCTAACCTCCGCTTTACTGCCAATGCGGACTCGCTCGTCTTACCCGTACCTCAGGAGATCGGAATTGGCGCGATAGGCGCTGATAAGCTGGAGTTTAGGTTGTTTGACGTGGTACCTAATAAGGCTAGTGGACCTAATTTCGTTGTCGTATCCCCATCCAGCGGAGTTACTCCGGCTAGAGCGTCGATTGCCCTAAATCCGAACGTTGTTCCGTATTTAGGTTCCGGGAGTTACGGGGTGCTTGTGCGGTTTACTACGCCCGGCCAATCGTGCCCGCCGCCTCTGAGTCCGGGCCAGATCCCGTGCGCCGGACTTTTCGTAGACCTGGACCTGAATCCTCAACCGCCGCCAACGATCACTTCAACACTCAGTGCCGCCAGCCTGCAACCCGCGATTTCTCCGGGCGAGATCGTGTCCATCTTTGGAACGCACCTAAGCACGCCGCCCGTAACGCCCCAATATGATAGCGCCGGTCTCTATCCTATGTCGCTGGGGACCTATACCCCGGTCTTCGGGCGAATGGGAAACACCACCGTCACATTCGACGGCATCGCAGCCCCGCTGCTCTACGGCAGTACCGGCCAGATCAACGCCCAGGTTCCGTATGAAGTGGCCGGACAGAAGACGGTGAATGTCGTGGTTACGCACAACTCGGGAGCATCGCCGCCGTTTCCTATTGCGATCGCAGACACTTCGCCGGCCATCTTCACCGTCACCCAGAACGGAAACGGGCAGGGTGCGATTTTGAACGCCGACACTGGAAACCCTTATATCATCACCGTGAACAGCGTGGATAATCCTGCACCGAAAGGATCGGCTGTTTCCATTTACGCCACCGGCTCCGGGTTATGGAACCGGACAGTTCAAAGCGGGAGCATTCTTCTCGACACGATGACTCGGCCCGCCGCGCCGGTTTTGCTCACCATCGGCGGCCAACCCGCCCGGATCCTATACGCCGGGGCGGCGCCTTACCTCGTTTCCGGCGAGCTCCAAGTGAACGCGATTATCCCAGACGGCATCGGCTCGGGACCGCAGCCGCTGGTGCTAACCATCGGACAGAACAACAACACACAGCAGCAGGTGACTGTGGCCGTGCAGTAACTCGTCAAATCAACGCGGTCCCTATCGCCGACCACGCATCCACGATATAAAAGGGAGCCTCGGAATCGACACATTTCATGCCGATGGCTCGCACATTGGTATTAACAGAGATCCGTCACACTCCCCCCACATTGGCGTGTGGTTGCGCGTGGGAGACCGGAAGTTCGTGTTTTCGACGACGTTCTTTACCCATGATGATAAGGGTGTTTTCAACGGGATCATTAAAGCCTGGGGTTCCTTCACCCTGGCCGAGGATCTGAAGACGTATGATGGCACGGTGGAGCGAGTCGTCATGGATACATCCGGGACTGTGCTACAGGTGATATCCGGCATCGCGGCGCACAGTGTCCGCCTGGAGTTGGAGTTACAGCAGAACCCGGCGGCGCAGTAGAGGCTGAGACCGGACACGGAGAGGAGGCCGGCTTCGGACGGCGGGCTGAAGCCCACCCCACTCAGTCCACCAACCCATTGCGCACGGCGAACCTGACCAGCTCGCCGGTCGAGTGCAGATTCAGTTTCTCCATGATTTTTCCGCGGTGGGCGTCGATCGTGTAGACGCTGAGGTTGAGCGCGGAGGCGACCTCTTTGTTGGTTTTGCCCTCGGCGATCATCTGCAGCACCTCACGCTCGCGGCTGCTGAGCAGATCCAGCGGGTCGGTGACATGCCGCCGGTAATCGGTCAATACGGCGTCGGATACGGCAGGCGCCAGATACCCGTCACCTTTGGCAACCGCTCTCACAGCGCTCACCAGCTCGCTGTCGATCGAGTCCTTCAAAAGGTAGCCGCGCGCCCCGGCGCGCAGAATCTCGCGCACGTACACAGAATCTTTATGCATGCTCAGCGCCAGCACGCGGGTGCGCGGCGAAGAGGCAGCCAGGCGGCGAGTGGCTTCGATCCCATTCAATTCAGGCATCGAGACATCCATCACGATTACATCCGGGTGCAGGCTCTCCGCTAACTCGACAGCCTCGCGGCCATTGCCGGCTTCACCGACAATACTCATGTCGGATTGCGCTTCCAAAATGAGCCGGAAGCCCTTACGCACCATCGCATGGTCATCCGCGAGCAGGATGCGGATCATATTCGCCATTCCCATTATCGGGCAAAGGCGTCCACAACTCGTTTTGCAGCGTGGAGTCGTGGTTCTAAGAGCAACACAGGCACGAATGCCTGTGCTACCCATTACTCGGGCAACGGCGCCCACAACTCGATCTTTACTCCGCCCGTCCCCGCCGATTCCACCTTTAATCCTCCACCGACGCTGCGCGCCCGGGCCCGCATGCCAATCAGGCCCATTCCGTTTTGGCTGCCATTGGCCGCCTTTTGTAAGCCGCGGCCATTGTCCTTTAGCAAAAGACAAATGCGCTTGCCATCCCGCTCCAGCCGGATATCGACGTGTGTCGCGCCGGAATGCCGGGCAACGTTGGTAAGGGCTTCCTGCACGATTCGGAATAGATGAGTCTCGGATTCATCGGTCAACCTGCCTTCGAAATCGGATGTGTAAACAGTCTCGATGCTGGTACGTTGCATGAAGCGTTCCGACAACCAGCGCAGGCTGGCATCGAGGCCAAAGTCATCGAGGATGGTAGGGCGGAGTAGTTGCGATAGCTCACGTACGTTTTGAATGGAGTGGTCCACCAGTTGCGTGCAATCCTCGAGACGAGACCGGTCGCGAAGATTCTCCGTCGACAGCGCAGTCAGGTTGGCTTTCAGCGCGGTGAGCGATTGTCCTAACTCATCGTGAAGCTCATGCGAAAAGCGGCGCGCCGTGGTCTCCTGATTTTCGAGCATATGCCAGGTGACGCGGCTCAGCTCGCTGCTCTGCCATTCCATTTTGCGGAACAGCGCGGCGGTAATACGGACAGTGGCTATCGAGCAGACTAGCGCCAGAAGCAGGCAACCGCCCAACAGGAAGAATGACTCCTTCACCAGCCGCTTAGAACGCTGCTCGATCCGGGCCTGAGAGTCGATCGCGCGTTGGTAGCCCCCGCTGATCACTTTCGCCATGATGGCCACCACATCTTCGTGCCGCCGGAACAGATCGCGCGAGGAGTAGCCTGGTACGTTTCGCATAGCCAACAGGCGCCGTGCTTCGACCGAGAAAGCCGTGGTCGCCTCGCTCAGGGCGCGCCAAAGCGGCTCTTCCGTGGTTCCGGAGGTCTCCTGGACGATGCGTTGAATCGCGTGATCCGCCTCCTCCAACTGGGACAGAGTGCGACCGCTGTCGGCCAACTCGGGGTCCCGGGAGAGCTTATAGAATGCGGCATTTACGGTATCCTGCTCGCGTTGCAACTCTTCGATCAGCCGGGTGGTAACCAGTTGGTTTCGAACCAGCGCCCCCGCGCTCTCCTCGATCAGTTGGGCATTCTTCACCCCTATGAATCCCGCCGCCAGAAGGAGCACGATGACGGCCGCGAACCCAAGGACAAGCACCCGGAAGATGCTATTAAAGGTGATCTGGTTCGAGAACACTCTCTTAATAGAGTATGGGTGGTTGTCAACCCCCGTAAATCGCCTGGAAAGGCTAATTTTTTCTAATGTTTAGGGGAGAAACCCTGGAACGGGTTAGTATCCCCCTGCATTCAGGAGGTGTACGTAGTGGCTTTCGGCTATCGCAATCGAGTGGAAGATACCGCACAATAGTCTCAGGGATAGATAGACCCTAATCCAAGGAGCATTTAGATGAACAAACTTTTCATTTCCTCAATTCTGGGCGCGGCGTTTATGTTTGCGCAGACTCCGACTACGACACCGCAGACGACTCCGCCAACCACCAACCCCCAAAGCAGCACCGATACAACCACCACACCGAAGAAGCATCACAAGAAGAAATCGACGACTGACACGGACATGTCTACTTCTTCGACCACCGACACGAACTCCACAATGGACACAGGTAAGAAGAAGCACAAGAAGAACAGCACGACCGATCACAGCACGACGAACCCCAGCACGACGAATCCTCCGCCGTCAAATCCTCCTCGCTAAAATCGTCACAGTTTTGCTCCTTAACCCGCCGGGACTTCCAAGTTCCGGCGGGTTTGGTGTTTTTGGAGCCCCAGCTGTTATCCTGCAAGTAGCAAAGGAGCAATTTTTCATGGGTTGCGGCAACACCATTACGGGACCAACGATCGAAGAAGCCGATACAGGCGGTAGAAAAGTCTTCTGCGTTAAATTCCAGCGCGAGATGCCGGGCCTGGATGAAGTGCCCTTTGAAGGGCACCCGCTCGGACAGCGCATCTATGAAAACGTATCCAAGGAAGCCTGGAAACTTTGGCTGGAACACATGAAGATGATTATGAACGAGTACCGCCTCAACCTCGGAACGCAAGAGGCCCAGGAGTTTCTGTTAAAGCAGATGGAAGATTACTTCTTTGGGGAAGGCTCCTCATTTCCGCCAGGATACGTTCCTCCGCGCGCGAAAAGCTAGCCGAGATCCCGATAGCTGATCAACTGCACTTTTGATTCGGCGAGCGCTTCGCGAACTTCTTCCGATGCCAGCGCCTGCAATTCGTGTTCGCGGCTTGCTTTCAGCCGTGTGCGCGCGCTTTGCAGCTCGGCGGTGCACAAACCGGGGTGGCACATCAATTCAGTCGTCCCTTCCGGTAAAGCGTGGATCAAGCGGCTCAGGTCACTCGCGTCGTATTCTCCCGTGATCTGAAATCCCGCGAAGTAGTCCGTGGTGCGGCAATGATGAGCGGCGAGCACGCGCTCAAAGCGGCGGCGCAGCAGTCCGAAACTGGCGCTGACCGCGCGCTTGCGAATTCCCGCGCCGCTGGCGCTTAGCGGAAAATCGAACGGCCGGCGCACCCACGGGATCGAGAACTTCTCGGCAATCCTGGCGACCGCCCTCAGAACCGCGGGAAGCAGGTGCGTGTGCTTGTGCGTATCCAGATGCGTGGGCCGTATGCCGGCATCCAGAATGCGCTCGACCTGGCGTTCCAGCTCGGGGAACACCTCGATGCGACGGCGGACCAGCGCTAGCGCCAGTTGCGGCAAGGTGGCCGGTAAGCCGGGCGAGCCAACCAGCACGAGGTGGCAGCCTACATCCAGGGCCGGATTCTCGCGCGCCAACTGAACCGCGTGATCGAAGGCAGCGCCATTCGCCATCAGTGTCGTCGCAGTCAGGATGCCTCGGCGATGCGCCTGGATGATGCCCTGATTGACATCCCGCGTGAATCCGAAATCGTCGGCATTGACGATCAGCCGCTTCAAAACAGGCTCAGCTTGATACGCAGGAACTTTTTCGGATTGGCCCGGAAATCCTTGAACAACTCGTGCAGTTCCCGAGTGGAGCCATTCAGGTTATCGTACAACTGCGAGTTGACGAGCAACTGGCCGATCGTGCCTTGACCCGAGTTGATCTTGTCGATCATCAGATCGATGCGCCCGATGGTGGCCTGAAGCTGATTATGCAGATCGTCGCTCTTGAGCAGCTTGCCGGCCGTCCCTTTACCGGCGTTCAGATCAGCCACGACCTTGCGGATTTCGGCCACGGTTTTTTGGCTCTCATCGTAGAGCGCGGGATCCTTCAAAAACTTTCCGGCGGTTCCCTGCCCAGACTGCACATCCTGCATAATCGCGTCCAGGCGCGTTAATTCTCCCCGAACCTGGTTGTATAGCTCGGGATCGTAGATCAGTTTGCCGATGGTCCCTTTGTCGGAATTGAGCGCATTCGCGAGCTGCTGGGCCGCATCGACGATGGCGAGAATGTGATTGTAGAGCGTTTCATCGACGAGCAATTTTCCGATACTGCCCTTGCCGTTTTCGATCTGTCCGACGATCCGGTCCGCGCGGTCGACAATCCCCTGCAGTGAAGTCAGTATGGCGTAACCCTGCTGCACGACATCCTCGAACTCCGCTGTATTGAGGCTCGGGATCTCCTGGCCGCCACGCACGGCAGTGGAGCTCTTACCCTTCTTGATATTGATGAACTTGGTTCCGAGCACATTGGCCGCGCTGATGGAAGCGACTGAATCGAGCGGAACCGCCGCAAGCTTGTCCTGAGGGATTTCCATGTCGATTCGGACTACGCGCCGGGGGTCGGTCGCTCCCGACAGAACGATACTGTCCACCTTGCCGATCTGAATGCCGTTCAGATTCACTGGCGCCCCGGTTCCCAGGGCAGCGGCATCGTTCATGTAGGTGAAGATATGGCTCTTGCTCTGAAACGGATTGTTATTGCCGGTAATGAGGAAAATCAGCACGGCCACAATCGCCATGGAAGCGAGGGCGAGGAGCCCCACTCGAAGCCGCGGCCACTTCGTCTTGTTCTCGGCAGGCATAGTTTTATTGACGTCTTAGAACAAACTTCGACACATATTCATCGCGTGATGATTCCAGTTCATGCTGATTGCCTTCAAACACGAGACGGCCCTGCTCCATGACCATGAACACTGTCGATTTACTTTGCCCGCCCTGACTCCCGTTACGCGAAGCAGGCTCGAGATGGCCACTGTCCGAATTGTATCTGAAATTCGCCATCACTTGGCCATCCTGGTACCGGTGCGTGACGATGAGGTTCGCGGTGTTCGTCGTATCGCGCTCCTTGGCGATGAGAGACATGATCGTATTCGCGGTGATCGGATCGAGGCCGGCAGTCGGGGAATCATAGAGCACCAGAGGCGGTTCCGTCACTACGGCGCGCGCAATCCCCACTCTGCGCCGCATTCCGCCGGATAGTTCGCTCGGGAATTTGTCCACGGTCTGTTCGAGCTCCACGAAGCGGAGCGCCTCTCTCACTTTCTTGTCGACGTCGGTGGCCTTGTCCTGTCCAAACCTGCGGTTGACTAGCGGATATCCCACGTTTTCTCCCACCGTCATGGAATCGAACAGCCCGCCCTCCTGAAAGAGCACTCCGACTTTGCTTCGAATCTCGAATAATTCGCGTTCTTTCAGACCGGTTATATCCTGGCCATACAGGTACACGTGGCCGGAATCCGGCTTGAGAAGCCCAATCGCCGTCTTGAGAACCGTGGTCTTTCCGCTGCCCGCGGCGCCAAGGATGACCCGCGTCTCGCCCGGAGGCATCGAAAAGGAGATTTTGTCCATCGCAACAACGTCGTCGAAGCGGAGATCAACCTGCTCGAATTTCAGGACCGTCTCGGAATGGGCCGGGCTCTGTGTCTGGTTCTCCACTTCAGCTCTCTTCAGTGGAGATTGACGAAAATTCTAGTGATCAAAGCGGTAAGGATGAACACCCATACGGATGCCACGACCACGGCCTGGGTAGTCGCGCGGCCGACGCCTTGTGTTCCGCCGGTGGTGCGAAGCCCGCAGAAGCAGCCCACCAACGATATGACGACGGCGAACACGAAGGGCTTGAGCAGCCCTTGCACGATGTCATTGTAGGCCAGCGCCTGATAGGCGGATGTCCAATACTGTGAGGTCGTGATCCCCAGGCTGAGAAAGGCGATTACAAAACCGCCCAGGATGCCCAGAAAATCAGCGACCACCGTGAGACACGGAAGCATAATGCAGGTGGCGATCAAGCGGGGCGTGACCAGTTTCTGGATTGGATCGGTGCCCAGCGCGCGCATGGCGTCGATTTGTTCGGTCACCTTCATGGAGCCCAGTTCGCTGGCGATTCCGGAGGCGTTCCGCCCTGCGACCAGCAGCGCCGTCAGTACCGGGCCCAGCTCGCGAACCAGCGTGATCGCCACGATTTGGCCAACCTGCCCGGTCGCGCCGTATTGCGCGAGCGCGCGCGACATCTGCATCGTGATCACGACGCCGCTAAAAAAGCCGGTTAGAATTACGATGGGAAGGCTGCCGACACCGATCAGGTCCATCTGCAGAGCGATGTCGTCCGGGTAGTGTGGCGGGCGAGCGAGATTCTTGAGTGCCCGGCCCGCTAGGATGTAAAATTCCTGAATCGCCAGAATCGGCGATTTCAGAAAATCGAGCAAACGAGGGCTCCCATGAACCCGATGCTACCATGCGTGGGAGAGGGAATAGGCTCAGCCCTTCGGGCTGTTGGCAGGTGACTAGATCACCTGCCCCACGAAGAGGGCGCCTTTGCGCTCGCGGCCGAGGGCTGTCATGACGATCGCGCCCGCGAACACCGTGCCGGCAGTGAGCGCCATCGCGATTGCATAACTGGTGCGATGCGCAAACACGGCCTCGATCCAGACGACCGAGCTCGACAGCAGCACTCCGCACTGATAGGCGAATCCGGGAAGGAATCCGCGGACGGAATCGGGCGAGAGCTCGGACAAATGCGCCGGAATAACGCCCCAGGCGCCTTGCACCATGAACTGCATCAGGAATCCACCGGCATACAGCAGCGCGATGGAGGGCGCGAAAGCCCACAGCGGGATGATCGTGATGGCGAGCGCGAGGGCTGTGATAATCGCGCGCCGCCGCCCGAAACGATCGGAGAGCAGGCCCACTACAATCCCGCCGCAGATCGCGCCCACCATGGAGAATCCGGACAGCACCGAACGCTGCGCCGGACTGAACCCCCACTGCCGCTGCAGAAACGTCGGGTACATGTCCTGCGTACCGTGCGAGCTCAGATTCATCATCATCATGAGAACCGCCAGGTATAAGAAGAGCTTCCAGTTGGAGAAGAGGTCGCGGCGCAATCCGGCCCAGGTATGCTGCCGGGATTTCTGCCAGACCTCCGATTCTTTCACGTGGAAGCGCACAAAAAGCGCGAGGATCGCCGGCAGGCCGCCCAGAAAGAACAGGGGGCGCCAACCCCAGCGATCGAACAGGAAGAAATACGCAACCGCCGCGAGCAGATTGCCTGCCGCGTAGCCTTCCTGGAGCAGACCCGATAAAACGCCACGGAGCCGCGCCGGAACTTTCTCCATGGCCAGCGATGCTCCGACGCCCCACTCGCCACCCATGCCGATTCCGAAGAGAGCGCGCAGAATCATGAACGTGGTGTAGTTGGGCGCGAAGCCGGTGAGCACTTCTACAATCGAATAGAACACCAGGTCGATCATCAGGGGCAGGCGCCGGCCATAACGGTCGGCCATGAGCCCGAAGATGAAGGCCCCGACCGGCCGAAACGCCAGCGTGACCGTAATCGACAGAGCGATCTGCGCGTCGGATTTGTGGAAGTCCTTCCCGATCGCGGTCAGGCAGAACACCACCAGGAAGAAGTCGAAAGCGTCGAGCATCCAGCCGAGGAATCCGGCCAGAAGCGCCGCGCGATGATCGCTTGACGTTGCGGGTTGTGCCAACTCTACAATCTTACGGCGTCGTGCGAATGGTGGTGTTGCGGCTACCGGACTGGTCGCTACGGCTACTAATATTTTTGAATACAACGGTCACTGGCACATCGCCAATCGGGGCGTCTTTCGGAATGCGAACATTGATCTGCCAGAGGCCAACAAAGCCCGGAGCCAACCCTGAATACAGTACGTCTTCATCCGGCACCGGGCCGCTTATTGCATTGATGTAGACCATCGGCTTCTCGTCTGTGGACACTGGCATATTCGGATTAGGCACGCCATCCGGGGGGGCGCCGCTCACGAGTCCCTCACCCGTTCCATAGAGCGTTATGACACTGCCGGCCTTGGCCGGGTGAGTGCCATCGTTCGGCGTGATACCATCTTGATTCCTTACGGCAAGCTGCCCCGTCCCTGTGCTGTTGGCGGTAAACAAACCGGGCGAGACCGGGTCTATCCGGACCAGAGCGCTAGCCAGAATCTGGCCGGTGGAAACTCTGGTGACCTGGATCTCCTGCGGCGCGGAACCGACCGGAACCGCGGCTGGTATCTGGAAATTGATCTGCCCTGGCGAAGCGTAAAGTATCGGCGCGGGGATTCCCGCGACGGTCACGCTGATATCTCCGAGTTGGGGAGGTATGGGCACAGCACTGAAAGTCGCTGTATCGTCGCCAAAGCGTGAGAACGCAAAGATGCTGGCGAGCATTCTGGGAGCAAAACGTTGAAAATAATTCGCGGCGTTGCCCGAGAACCGGCCCGGCAATCCTCCGGCCGAAGAACTCAGATCGAAAGTCTGGTAGTAAAATGCGACCCGATTCGCGCTGCTCTCGATAATCACCGGATTGTCAAACTGATCGAGCGCGACGGCGGTGGGCCCGTTGGCCGGTATGACCGCGTTGGCCGTTGAATTGGAGACCAGAACGTTGAAGCGCGGGAAACGGAACACGCGGCCTGCACCCGTGCTCGCCACCCAAATACTGCCCGTTACGGGACTCACGAAAACTCCCGTAGGAGTTGAGATGGACTGCCCGGTATTCGCGCTGGTAAGAAAAAAGCTGGGAGCCGGATCGTTGCCGGCGGTGTTGGCGTTGCCGTAAATCACAACGCGGTTGTTTCCGGTGTCGGCCACATACAGGCGCCCGTCCGTGTCCGTGGCAATCAGACCTGGGCTCGAAAGCGATCCGGTGGCGTGCGGGTTGAAATCCGGTTGGCCGAAAACAGTAGTGGCCGCTTGACCATTCACGAAATCGCCCCCCGCGGGCTTGCGGAAGAACAATACACGATTGAACCGGAAGTCCGAAACCAACAGATGCCCATCCGGCGTGAAGGCGATGCCATAGGGGCCGCCCATGGTCTGTTGACCCTCGTCGGGGACTTTGATAAAGAAATTGGGCTGCCCGATGACTAAGTTGGCATGCGCCTGGGTTCCCTGCGGCTGGTCGAAAGGCTTGGCGAACCGGAGCACGCGCCCATTGCCGAAGTCGGCGACCCACAGATCTCCGTTGGCATCTACGGCGATACCCTCGGGTAATGAGAGACCTTGGTCGTTGATCTGATTCGGGTCGTTCTTCGGGTAATTCAACATCGCGGTGAAGAAATCGGGTTGCCCGATAACCAAGTCCGCCCGGTCCCCCGGTTTGACCGTGCGATAGTCCTTGAATCCCAGAACGCGATTATTCAATAGGTCGGACACATACAAGTGCGGCGGATTCGACTGAGTATCGACAACAACCGCCCCGCCAGGACCGAAGAAGAACTCCCGTCCTTCGATCAGATTGACGGAGTTGTACTGAAAATCAAGCTGCCCCAGTACTCGATTCGCAGAGGAGAAATTGCCGGCGCTTTGCTGCGGAAATATTAGAACCCGGTTGTTTCCGGCATCGGCTACATACACATCGTTACCGGACGCAGTAGCCGAAACCACGCCTCCGGCTTCAAAAGCGTTGTGCGCCTGCACCGGCCCGCTAAAAGTCTGTTCAGAAGGCTGCGGCTGGCCACGATTCGAGCGGTTAGAAACATAATCGGGCTGGCCGATCACCGCGATGGCTTTCGGTGAGAAGGCAGTCGATTCGGCTGGCCATTGATCGAACGGGTCGTACTTCAGAATGCGCGCGTTGCCGCGATCCACCACGAAGGGATTATTGCCGATGAAAAAAATGCCTTCAGGCGGATTGACCACGTTGGTAACACTGCCCAGCGTGCTTTCGTTGATCGACGGGGGATTCGGAACCTGTTGGGTTGGCAGGATCACACCCAAGATCCTGAGAGCAAGAGCACCGCTGTTGGAGGGCAGAGCATACACCAGCACTCGATTGTTGTTGTCGGCCACGAACAAGCGGCCTTGGGGATCGAAGGCGATTCCCGAAGGATGTGTAAGGAAATTTTTGCTATCACGCGTGGGACTGGGAGGCTGGCCACCACTTGAAAAGTCCGCCTGACCCAATACCAAATCAGCGGACGGCTCAAAGCCCGCCCCGCTTGCCAGGGCGGAGGCAGGATAGCGCAGGACCCGGTTGTTCAACGGGTCCGACGCCCACAGATTGCCTTGCGCATCGAAAGCCAGCCCGGCCCGCTGAGGCGCGCCGCCGCTCGAATAAGCCAAGGTCTTTGCGGTAGGAGCGGAAAGCCCTTCGTTGGCTGAACGCCCGCTGAAATCGTGTTGTCCGATAATCAGGTCAATCGAGAGCAGGTCGGAGGTCTGCGAAAACGGCGCCGGGTAGCGGACGATCCGGTTGTTGCCGCCGTCCGCAACGTATAAGTTCCCGCTCTTGTCCACCAGGATGGTCACCGGCAAACTGAGACCCGCGTTCAAGTCTGAGCCGGGCCCCTTTGGAAAGGTCGTCAGGAAATCTCTTTGCCCGATCACTTTGTCCGCTCGGTCGCCCTTTGTGAGTGCCGCCGGATTTTTCCAGGCGAGAATTCGGTTGTTGTTGGTATCCGCCACATACACGATGGCCGGCGAAGAGGAAGTATCCACCGCCACGGCTTGTGGGCCATATAACTCTCGTCCCTCCACTAAATTGGGAGCAACGGCCGTTAGCGTTTGTTGCTGGAGAACAGGCTGCCCGATAATCCGCGACGGGAATTGGTTAAACTGCGTCTGAGCTTCGATCCGGAGCGCCCCGGTGATTAAAATTGCGGAGACAAGAATAGTATTAAGGTTTTTCATTAGATTTTTGCAGGGGAGCCAGCTCACATAGCCGGGAAGCGCCTTGTTTATTCATAGCACATAGGACAAGCGAAAACATATCCTACGTTTTCTATCGGCTGTCGCGTTGATCTTCTACAGTCAATGCCTCGTTGATGGCCATTCCCGCCGTGGCCCCTTCCGCCGCGGCCACGATCACGAACTGGACCTCGCGAGCCGCATCTCCCGCGACATAAAGCCCAGGCACGTTCGTGTTACCCTTCCGATCCGTTTTGACCGCGCCTTTGCCGGTGAACTCGCATCCAAACCGATTCGCAAGGTCGTAGCGCGGGTCCTGCCCGGTGCTGAAGAACATAGCCCGCCGCTCGATCGAACTACCGCTCTCGAACACAATTCGTTCGAGCCGCCCGCCGGTTCCCTCCAGCCGGGCAACGTGCTCTGCCTTCACCGGAACCCGCAGCCGTCCCAGGTCGCCGCGTTGCTTCACGGTAAGCCCCGGGCTCCCGTCCGTTAAAAGCACGATATCCTTGCTCCAGTTGAGCAAGGCACAAGCCAGCGCATAGCCATGCTGTTTACGGCCATAGATCGCGAGCGGCTGATCCCGCCACTCCCAGCCATCGCAATAGGGGCAATGGTGAACGCTGGTACCATAGAATCGCTCAATGCCCGGGATCTGCGGCAGCCGGTCCTTCACGCCAGTGGCGAGCAGCAGCTTGCGCGAACAAAGCTGCGTACCATCGGATAAAGTGACCAAGAAGCCTTCGCCGTCCGGGCAGGCTCCCTGGACCTCGGCCTCGCGGATCTCGACTCCGTACTGTTGCAGTTGCTCGCGCCCTAGCCGGAGCATCTCAGCCGGAGGAGTGCCGTCGCGAGTAAAGAAATTATGCACGCCGCCCGAGACCGCGTTTCGATAGTGCCCGGAATCGCACAGCAACACGCGGCGGCGACTACGTCCCAGAACAAGTGCTGCACTCAGGCCGGCGGGTCCGCCGCCCACGATGATCGCGTCATAGAGCATCTTCTTAGAGTAACGGTGGGGGCATGCCGTTCCAGGCTGAATGCCTGCTCACAGTACAGCGGAACTACTGGTACTCGTAGTATGCTGGATCGGCACAAGTGCGCTGCGTCAAGTGTGAGAATCATCGGGCGGGCCGGTCCCGCCGACGAACGCCCTGGGATTGGTTTTTATCGGGATGGGGAGTTTATCCCTATCGGTGCGGCGCGTGCGAAACCCGGTTTCACGCTCGTTATCGTGAGGTGGCGCGCGATTCGCGCGTCGAAAGCACCGATGCTGTCTTATCGGAACCCAAGCTCGCCCAGCGACGGAAGCGCAAGGGGTGGATATACCGCTTCAAGGAATGGACCGACGTTCGCCGGGAGAAGCGGATTCGCATAGCCACGCAGGCGTTGATCTACGGTCTCGCCTTGCTGACCTTCTTGGCCCTGGTATACGCGCTCACTCAGTCTCAGCGGTGAAAGAATAAACCGGCACACTCTCGAAAAACCTTCCGTGCTGCGAGGTAGAGTGGAGCAGGCCGTTGGCCTGCTGAGCAGGCGAAACCGCCTACTCCACTCACTGCTTTTCATCGCCTTTGGTGGGCGATCCCGCGCCCATAAA
>JBPCOQ010000140.1:0-15184 GCA_051000095.1 Bryobacteraceae bacterium
CGTGCGGTCGGTTGCCAGATCGTCAGCAGCCCAGTCAAGACCTTCTTGGCACTGGAGTGGCTCCAGCCGGGCGAAAGCGAGGATAAAGCCGCTTTGCGCCTGCTGGACAAACTGCCCGAACTCTACGACCAGGATGCGATTCACGGCTGCGCGACACAGGGATGGAGCGGAGGGCGCGTTTATGATGCGCTCCACTGTTAGCGATCATCAGAAAACGTAGTTTTCTGGACATGAGTCGGCAGTGCCTGGGCGGCATTGTTTAGCTTGAGACGAAGGTAGCCGAGGTAGCCGTCAGGTAGTGGTTGCTGCCGAAGTTCCCCGATGACAGGTTGAAAATAGGCAAGCGAACGGATGGGTGGGAGCGGCGGTAGATCCGTTGGGCGGATGAGGCGCCGTAACGAAGCCAGTAGCAAAGCCGATTCGACCAGCGACAAGGGAACGCCTTGCTCATGCAGTTTGCGAGCGAGATATTGATCTGGTGGACTGAACCGCAACGGCGTATCGGGCAGATCGACATAGAGCAGGAGAACAGCGGCAATGTAGGCGGGTTCGGCAGCGGGAATCATTTCTTCCTCCGGCGCGCAGCCGTTTCCTGCTCGCTCTCGCGAATCCGATAACTGTCTCCCTCAAGGACCGTGACATCGGCGTGATGCAGTAGCCGATCGAGGAGGGTGACGATACCGGTGGCGTTCGGGAACACCTCGTTCCATTCCTTGAAGGGCCGGTTTAATGCGGAGTCCATTTTTATGCGGAGAGGGAGCCGTAACAACGGAGAACACCCCGTCTGATCAATGCGAACAGCCGTTGCAGCGCGTTCGAGAGTAGCTTCTGCAAGCCCTCTGTAATGAACGTTCGTCGAAAGAACTCGATGGGGTCCTTGGATTCGGCCGATCCCTCGCCCAGATAGACCTTCCAGAGATCGGCGGCAAACTCGGCTTGCTGATACCGGCCCGATGCTACGTCAGGATGTGGCGTCACGATCTCCCGCCACGGCCGCAGACCTGTTGCCGGTTTGCCTTCGACCGCTATGCTCGATTCCTTCCGTTTTTGAGTCCTGAGTTGTTCATCGAACTTGACGCGAAGGATCTCGGTCTTCATCTGCTCGACCGTTTCCACTTGCTCCGATGCCACAGCCGCGAGCAATCGCGAGGCGCTGTCAATCGCACGATAGGCGTCGTCAGTCGAGAAGGCTTTCTGGTGAGCCCACTTGTTCCGTACGTCGCGGAGTTCGAACGCGAGGTTCCGATCCGAAGGGCCGAGTATCTTTTTGAAACAGTCGTTCCATAGCTCGCACATCACCTGAAGCAGAGCCTGTGTATCCCAGTTCAGCCCCTTGCCGTCTTTGCCCGGCTGCTGCCACTCCGGAAAACTCGGTCGAGCGACGTCAATCCAACGATCTTTGTAGGTTGCCTTCAACTCGCGCTCTATATAGGGGCGTAGGCCATCTTTGAGCACGTCCAACGCTTTACCGACCCGTTCACTATTCGTGATGGCCATTGACCGTTTACCTTAGTATTCCTTCCGGAAGTCTCGCCAGGATTGCCGCTTGAACGGTGTCCGCCAGCGCGAGTGCCTCGTCTGCGTCCTGCTCCACGGGTTCGAACGGTGCGCCGGGGTAATCGGAAGCGCCAGGCATACGAGGACAGTAAGTACGCCGGCTCAAGCAGTCCGGCGAGGCTGGCGTCGATCTGGCCGCAGGCAAACCCCAGTTCACGCAATTCATGCGTCTTGCGAAAGGGCACCTGATGCCACGTCAGGAAAGCCTTCAGCCACTTCTCCGCCGACTGCTGGCAATGAAAAAGGCTCTCGGCGGGAAATTCACCCGCGACGCGCCGCGCCAGAGCGAGGTCGCGCCCGGCGCGGACCGCCCACTCACGCGTTTCATCAAGCAGCCATTGTTCCGGAGTCATAAAGGATTCTGCCCTCTCGCACGACCGTCGCCGGCAGAGAGGCCTTGACATAAGCCGCTCGACCTTCAAAATCGCTTTTTGGCCACGGAATTACGTCAGCCGCGGTAGCAATGCCCTGCAAAACCTGCGCGAGCGCCGCTGGCCGTAAGCGGCTCGCGGGCGTGTCGTCCGGAACCACAACGAGAAAGTCGAGGTCGCTGTCGGGTCCGCCTTCACCTCTTGCCTCCGACCCGAAGAGGTAGATCCGCGCCGGCCGGTAAAAATCGATCAAACGGCGGCTGATTTCCTGGATCGCTTCTTGTTTCGACAGTGGTGTGTGCATAGGTCAGCGCTTTACCACTCTTCGCTATTCGGCATGGCCATGGCTCTCCGGTGGAAACCAAGCCAGTGCCCAGTGTGTGTCGGGATCAAACTCGCTTTCGAGCTCGCAGAGCACCTCGTCGAGGCCCTGATTAATTAGCGCCAGTGCTGTTCTGACTCGCATGGGCGAGCCGTCAGTTTCCAGGACTTTCTTATATCGTGAGAAGGCCGCCATTCCCGGGCCGATAGCCGCTTGCGCCAGATCGACCGGAGCGATGTTGCCCTTTTGAAGATTCCGAAGTGCATTTGGGAGCTCTTTTTTGAGGTATATCAGGAAATCTTTCCGGGTCGTGATCGGGGCCGACTCAGATCGCGGCCGACATGCGAGCACGATAGAAGATGCAAGGGCGTTGGTGCCGATCGCTACGCTCCGCGCCGCTCGTTCGCTCCTCATTGGCCATGTTGCCGTGACTTGTAAACCTGCCTTCAGTAATCCCTCCAACATCGTTTCCCACCCAGTTGAAGCCTGGGATACTGGGCCGCCGTCTTCTTCTCCATCGTCCGACTCTGACTGCTTGAATGCGTAATAAACCGTCAGAGGGAACTGCGGATTTTGAGTCTTGCTCATTTGGACAAACACTTTCCCGAAACCCTCTTCGAAGAACCTTTGAGCGAAGTCATTGCTGCCCTGAAATCGGTATGGAGTCGCGACAAGCTCTTGGTTTTTGGGAGCCAGAAGAGTACTGAAGAGCTGCGGCTTTAGTGTTGCGAGGCTTCGTCGCAGCCAAACGTAAAAAAAATCGGACAGATCAGCGTAGCCAATGTTGTCGTAATAAGGTGGATCAGTTGAATAGACCGAAGACATAGTACTCGGACTCAGGTAAGCGGCGTCCAACTGCGCTACGCGCCCCGGCCGACAAGCGGGTAAGGCAGCTATCGCTCCGGCCAGATTCTCCGCCGTATCTCCAAAGTCCCCCGCTGCTCCTGCGAAGGGATTTACTTCGGCGAAATCCCAGACCATTGGCAATGCTTGCCGTGCGAACACATTCTTGCTTTGATCGCGGGTCGGAGACCAAACCGCCAAAGCAGCATGGGTATTCGTTAATCGACTGACAAGCAGACCCAGGTAACACGCCATGTCGTCAGCATATTCTCCGCTGGCACCATCATTGAGCGCTTCCATTCGCGCTTCGTTTACAAGATCGCTGAGTTTAGACAGCGCCACCAGTTGCCGTGACGTGAACAAGTCTCTGAATCGCCGCAGCCCATACGGAATGCACCACCGATTACGCGGGTCGTTGGCAAGTTCCTGCTCCGGCGCCCATTCCGGGACTATTCTGTTAGCTGATCCATGCCGTTGGTCCGGTGAAATGTAAACTCTACCTCGAACTCCCTCCGCCACCATTGCCATCAACTGCGTATCCATTCGTCCAGCAGCACCTTCATCCTTGATGTGCTGGTCGGGGGCTATTTCGCGACATATCAAACAGCGAAATTTAGCGCCTCGGCCCACCTTCGGAGAGTCAGGGGTCTCACCATCGCCGGTCCTGACGATAAATGTAATTGTTTTGTTGAGCTGATCGACGATCGGCTCTACCCAAACTCTTTTCTTCGCTCTAGCCGAGAGCACGAAGGATTTAACCAGAAGCATCTGAGCACCACACGCAGGATTCGGGCACACGACTGTCCGCGCCCATAACCATGCGATAACCGTGGCCTCTCCGCCACCGTACTCTTCCGGAAGGTTCACCTTGGGATAAAGATGCCCGATTTGCTCGAACGCGCGGTCACGCATCCACTGACCGTAATAACGGACGTCATCTGCCAAACCGCGCGCACCAGTCCACATGCCTTTCCCGGTCATCTTCGCTTTCGCGGCCGGATTAACGGGGCAAACGATCATGCAACGGTGCAGGTCCCCTCGGATCAGCAATTCTTTAATGAGGAGACCGGCCATGATCGTCTTCCCGGCGCCGGGATCATCAGCTAGAAGGAAACGGAGCGGTTGCCGGGGCAGCATCTCGCCGTAGACGGCAGTGATCTGGTGAGGCAGCGGATCGACCATCGAGGTATGGATGGCCAGTAGCGGATCGAAAAGATGGGCCAGGTTGATTCGGTGGCCTCCGAGACGAGCCGGAAGAGGCTACCGTCGCCATCAAAGCTCCACGGTCGGCCGATTTCGCCGATTTCGAGAGTTGGCTCGCGATCCCGATACAGGAGCACCACACTTGGTTTTCCGGCTGGGTCTTTATAGGTGAGCTCGATCGCCGCGGAGCCGTACCATTTAACATCGACTACCGTTACAAGGCAATCCGGCAGTATGCCTCCGATCGATGCTCCGCGTTTCAAATCCTCGAGTTTTGGCCATGCTTTCAGACTGATGTCTGCTCTTTCGGCAACTTCTTCCTTCGTGAACACATGGCTTTCAGCCCAGATCGGCGGATCGCTTCACGGCCAGGAGGAGCTCATCGAGATCTCCCTTTTTAAACAGTCGATAACCATTCACCGGGTTCCGATGGACCTTGATTTTGCCTTGTTTACCCCAGTTCCGGAGAGTGGCCTGAGACACGCCCAACCCGACGCGCAGCTTCCTTAATACGAAGGTAATCCCGGAACGTCTCGTCCAATTGTGTGCTCTTTAGCAACCTATCATAACCTTGTCAAAACAGTGCAATGTGAGCGATACCGGACGACGTCAGAATCCTTTGGCTAACGCCGGTACTGCCCTTCCCGGTGTGCTGTTCCCTCCGCAGCGGCGGCTCGTTTACGGTCTCAACCGCTCCTGCGACCTCGGCAACTGAATGGAAAACGTGATCGTTATCGTTGGGCCGCTGCTCCTCCCGGCCCTTGTTTAGGCATTTAATTAAGCTTCTCTCGAACTGAGCGAACGCCGGCCAAGTTGAGCCGCAAGTTCAGCGATTGCGTTGGCGAGGCCGATGCGAGCGGACGAGCGCAATTTCCTCGTCTCGCCACGGGGCCGGTGATGCTGACCGCCCGATGTGGCGAGATGGAGCGCCCGCGCTCCATCTCAGCAGGCCTGCCTCGGCCATTCGGTGTAAGCAGATTTGGTCGCTGCTTCGCGTCGGAATCACCGCGGTAACCCTCTCGAAGGAGACTTTCGAGTTCGCGGATCCACTGATACTTGGATCGGTCGTTATTGGGATTGGGGTTTGAAGGGCGCTCCGGATTTGAATCGGGCCGCGTCAGTCGCTTCGCAAGAACGTCATTCGCGCGCAACTACATTAAATCCCGCCGTCGCAGGCGGAACCCCCGACCCCCCATGATTCAGCACCCGTCGCCATCAACGATTTCGGATACTCAAGGTGAGGGGAGATCCATGGTTTTGAGCTGTAGTTGCGCGGTCCTCTTTGAGTGTACCCGCGCCATCGCCAATGAGTTGGAATGCTGCCCAATAGAAGGGCGGCTGGGCTCCATGAGCGAGAAGTTCCAACTGGGCGCTTCGGAGCGCCGCTCTTGGTTTCGCCCGCTGAAAAATGGCGGTAAAAAGCTTTCATGAGCGCTGCCGTGCTCGAATCTTCAACAGTCCATAGACTCGCTATTGCGCTACTCGCACCAGCGTAAAGAAATACGTAGACAATGCTCGACACTCCCTCTTGCCCCTCGATTCGACCCACGCTCGTATCGCAAGCGGAGAGAGTAACCAGATCCGTATGGTCCAGCGGCAGATTTTGGATCTCTCGAACCTGTAGCAATCCATCGTCACCCGATTGCTTTTCGGGAGCAAAGATCAGACAGGCTCGATCGGGGTTCGTCCGATCGGCGATGGCGTGCACGGCAAGATGAATTGTTCCATACTTGTGCGCCGTCCCTTTCGAGAGCAAGAAGGTGGCCGCAAGAACCTACCAAATTGTGCTTCCCAACATCACGGGTGGGGACGATGGTCTATTGCCATCCGCTTCCTCCGGCTCGACGGCAAGCTCCGGCAGAATAGGAAAGATTTATTCGTTTCGTATTCTCGATTGAGCGCGCGCCCCTCTACTTGGGCTAGCGGATAGCGCCTACGGCGCGGCAGGTGACAAGATCACATGCCCCACGGCGTTCGACAATTTCGAGCAAAAATGTTACCATACTTTTAGAGGCGCAACAACTCTTTAATGGCCAATAAACCCGCTTTCGCGCAGGGCGCTCAGGTAGAACACACCAAGTACGGCTTAGGGTCGGTGCTGTCGTGCAATGACGAGCACATTGTAATCAAATTTGACGATCATGGAGAGAAGAAATTCGTGCTCTCGATCGTTTTTCCCGCCCTGAAGAAGAGCGATCGGCAACCGCCCGCGGAGAAGCGAAGGGCGACTCGTAAGAAAGCTGCCGCGCCGGTCGCCAGTTAATCGGCACTTACTAAGTTCATAGACACTCAGATGCGATTCGGTGTCGTCGTTTTTCCCGGTAGCAACTGCGATCACGACGCCTGGTATGCTGTCTCGCAAAATCTCTCGCAAACGGCCGAATTCATCTGGCACGATTCGCGGGACCTTCCACCCAACCTGGACGCGATTATTCTGCCCGGTGGTTTTTCCTACGGCGATTACTTGCGCTGCGGCGCCATCGCGAAATTCTCGCCCGTTATGTCCGCCGTCAAGAAATTCGCTCGGGATGGCGGTCTTGTGCTTGGAATCTGCAACGGCTTTCAAGTGCTTGTGGAGGCGGGGTTGCTTCCTGGCGCGCTGGTGCGGAATCGCGGGTTGAAGTTTGTCTGCCGTACCGTTGGCGTTCGTGTCGAAACCATCAATTCACCGTTCACTTGCTCGGCCCGCGTTGACCAGGTTCTACGCTTGCCCGTCGCGCACGGCGAAGGGTGCTATGTTGCCGCTGAGCGTACGCTCGATCGGCTCGCCGGCGAGGACCGCGTTTTGTTGCGGTACTTGGAAAATCCCAATGGATCGTTGCGCGATATCGCCGGGATTTTGAATGAAGGACGGAACGTGATGGGGATGATGCCCCATCCGGAGCGCGCCAGTGAGCCTTTGATGGGATCTACTGACGGACTTGCGATTTTAAAGTCAGTAGTTAATGCCGGAGTTTTTGCGACAAGCTAAAGCATGCGTTTACGCACGCAAGCCGTGTCGTCACAAGAAATAGACGAGCACGCCAAAATCGTTTCACTGCTGGGGCGGGAGCCGAATGACACCGAGCTCGGCATCTTCGACGTTATGTGGAGCGAGCACTGCTCCTACAAGAGCTCCCGCCTCCACCTCAAGAAATTGCCCACCAGGAGCCCCCTGGTGCTGCAAGGTCCGGGCGAGAACGCGGGCATTATCGACATCGGTGACGGATACGCGATCGCTTTTAAAATCGAATCGCACAATCATCCGAGCTTTATCGAGCCGTTTCAAGGCGCAGCCACGGGCGTGGGCGGCATACTGCGCGACATCTTCACGATGGGAGCCCGCCCGATCGCGGTAATGGATGCAATTCGCTTCGGTCCGTTGACTCAGCCGCGCAATCGCCGCATTTTCCAGGGCGTGGTTTCGGGAATCGCGCACTACGGAAATTGTTTCGGGGTTCCCACCCTTGGCGGGGAGTGCGTGTTTGAGCCGAGCTACAGCGGCAATCCGCTGGTGAACGTGTTCGCGCTCGGCATTTTCCGCCATGACGAGATTTTCTATGGCAAGGCCACGGGTCTCGGGAATCCGGTGATCTATGTGGGAGCCAAGACCGGTCGCGACGGCATTCATGGAGCCTCCATGGCCTCAGCCGAATTCACCGAAGAATCCAAGCAGAAACGGCCAAACGTGCAGGTGGGCGATCCGTTTCTCGAGAAGCTGCTTCTCGAAGCCTGCCTCGAAGCCATGCAGACCGGCGCGATTGTCGGCATTCAGGATATGGGAGCGGCGGGCCTGACGTGCTCCACCTGCGAGATGGGCAGCCGCGCCGGGACGGGGATCGAATTCGACCTGCAATACGTGCCCCAGCGCGAGACCGGCATGACGCCCTACGAAATCATGCTTTCCGAATCGCAGGAGCGCATGTTGCTGGTTGCGCAAAAGGGCCGGGAGGACGAGGTTTTCCGGGTTTTCCGCAAATGGGGACTGGACGCGGTGACAATTGGCGAAGTCACGAGCGATGGCATCCTGCGCGTGAAAGATCACGGCCAAGTGGTTGCCGAGATTCCGAATCGGGATCTGGCCGACGAAGCGCCTGTGTATGACCGCCCCTATACGAAGCCGCACCGTCCGGCGCCTCTGGTCTCCCCGGAGATTCCGAGCCGAAATACCCGAGCCCAACTCGAAGCGGACCTTACAACCCTGCTATCTTCACCGGACATCTGCTCGAAGCGTTGGATTTGGGAACAGTACGATTACACCGTCCGCACGAACACCGTGCAAGGGCCTGGCTCCGACGCCGCGATCGTGCGGATCAAAGAGACCGGCACGTCCATCGCAATGTCGCTCGACGGCAACGGCCGCTACTGCGCTCTCGATCCTCGCGAAGGAGCCAAGCTCATCGTTGCCGAATGCTGCCGGAATCTTTCGACAGCGGGAGCGCTGCCCGTGGCCGCGACCAATAACCTAAACTTCGGGAATCCCGAGCGGCCGGAGATCATGGCGCAGCTCGTCGAAGCGATCGAAGGAATCGCCGAGGCGTGCAGCTTCTTCGACACTCCGATTACCGGAGGCAATGTCAGCTTGTACAACGAGACGCTCGGGCAGGCGATCTTTCCAACGCCCGTGATGGGAGTGGTCGGGCTGATGAAGACGGGTATTTCCACGCCGAATCAGTTCCAGCAGCCCGGGCGCGCCATCATCCTGCTAGGCGGGTGGGGCTCATGCGATGACGTGCGCTTTGGCGGAACGCAATACTCCAAGGTGATTCTCGATAACTTGTGGGGCCTGCCGCCCGCGCTTGATATGGATTATGAGAAGCGCGTTCACGAGGCGATTCGCCAGATCGTTTCCGAAGGCCTGGCCGAATCCGCGCATGATGTGAGTGATGGCGGGTTGGCTGTCGCGCTTGCGGAATGCGGCTTTGGTGGGCATGGGGTCGGCGCTCGCATCGAGCTTGATACAACAACCAGGCCGGAGTTTGCGCTTTTCCATGAGGGTCCCTCGCGCATCCTGATCTCGACGTCCGATGCCGTGAAAGTCCAGCAAATTGCCCGCGAAAAGCGAGTCGAAGCGCCAATCGTCGGCGCTACAATGAAAGCGCGGATTCAAGTTGAGAAGCGCTCTGAAACATTGCTGGATTGCGAGTTGGAGAGCTTGAAACAACGCTGGGCAACATCCCTGGAGAGCCTGCTTCATGTTTGACAAGTTTCATGACGAGTGTGGCGTATTTGCTATCTACGGCCACCCGGAAGCCGCGAATCTGGCCTATCTGGGGCTGTACGCGCTGCAACATCGCGGCCAGGAAAGCGCGGGGATGGCGAGCAGCGATGGCCGCGAGATTTTCTGTTACAAGAGCATGGGGCACGTGGCCGATATCTTCACGCCCCAAGCCATTGCCAGCTTGCCCGGTCATCTGGCTATAGGTCATACACGCTACTCAACCGCGGGTGACACCGCGCTGTTCAACGCTCAGCCTTTTTCGGTAGCGTGCAACAAGGGCCGTATCGCGGTGGCGCATAACGGCAACATCACCAACGCCGGCGAGTTGCGCCGGGAGTTGGAGAAAGAAGGGTCGATCTTCCAGGCGTCGAGCGACACCGAAGTGATCTTGCACCTGGTAGCTCGATCGCGTGAAAAGACGTTGACCGGTGCGCTGCGCGATGCTCTGCTGCAGCTCGAGGGCGCGTTCTCGCTCGTGTTTCTAGCGCAGGATCGCATTATCATCGCGCGCGATCCGCACGGCTTCCGCCCGCTCGCGATGGGTCAACTGTTGCAAGCGGATGGACATATCGCCCATGTCTTCGCGTCGGAAACATGCGCCTTCGACCTGATCGATGCGGTTTACGTGAACGATGTCGAGCCCGGCGAGATGATCTGCGTAGGACCGGATGGCGTGACGCGGGAGCGCTTTGCCCCGGAACAGCCGAGGGCCCAGTGCGTGTTCGAACACGTGTACTTCTCACGTCCCGATTCGATCGTGTTTGGCCGGCCGGTAGAAGAATCCCGCGAGAACCTGGGCATGCTTCTCGCAAGAGAAGCCCCGGTGGATGCCGATGTCGTGGTGCCTGTGCCCGATTCGGGCGTCGCGGCGGCGCTTGGATACGCGGCCGAATCCGGCATTCCATTCCGTCAGGCCTTGATCAGAAATCATTACGTGGGCCGCACGTTTATTGAGCCCTCGCAGGCCATTCGGGATTTTGGAGTCAAGCTGAAGCTGAACCCGATCCGCCATTTGCTGGACGGCAAGCGCGTGATCCTGGTGGATGATTCGATCGTGCGAGGAACCACCAGCCGCAAGATTGTCCGCATGGTCCGCAACGCGGGCGCGCGCGAGGTCCACCTGCGCATCTCTTGCCCGCCCACGATTTCGCCGTGCTTCTATGGTGTGGATACTCCGTGCGAAAGCGAGTTGATCGCCGCCAATCAGACCGTGGATCAAATCCGCGATTTTGTGGAAGCCGATTCACTCGCATATCTTTCCCTCAAGGGCCTGCGCCGCGCCGTCGCGGACGACGACCACCAATACTGCTACGCGTGCTACACAGGCGACTACCCGACGGAGCTCATCCAAATTGACGAGCTAACCGCCGCCGGCAGAGTGCGGCGGTAAGTAAGCCGGACTTCGTGCGCGCCGGACGGTTAGCTTATCTCGATCTGCCCCTTCCCCCAAACCGTCTGCCGCCCGGCCCCCACCCACTTCGCCGCGCGCAAATACGGCACAAACTCCGCGAGTTCTCCTTCATATTCCGCCTCGCCCACGAACCCGCCGATCGAATGGACCTCGCCAGTCCGGCTGCTCCGCCGTTCCACCTCCACCCTCCGGATATCGCACCGCGTCATTCGCACCTGGCTCGCCCGCTGGCCGAACGCGCGAAAATCGATCGGCAGCGGCCCATCGTCATAGATCTCTCGCAGCGTACTCAGCCGGTCCCGAATCCGCCCCGCGAGCACCGCAAAATCCGGACGCTCCGCTATTTTTTGCCCGCTCTTCAATTCCGTTGGCGTCACAAAGCGAACCCGTACACGTTCCACCCGTCTACCCACCGGTGACAGGGTGAGCGCCATTGGCGTTGGAGGCTCTCCCAAGGCGAACGCCACGCCATCTGCATCAAGTTGTGAAACTTCCGCCAGTTCGGCCCGCCTGCGCCCCGGTCCAAGCCCTTCTCTGGCCAGTTCCCTGAATGTCAACATCAGATACGCAATCTCCGGCCTCTGCAGGTCGAATACATTTAGATCGAAATGGAAACACGCCCCCGGTTCGATGGTGCGTCCATCCAGATGGTTCGCCCGGAATACAAATGGGCGGGGCCAATCTGTCAAACCGCTTGGACCGGGAGCGATCGCCGACGGCTCAAACATCCGCGCGTATGCACAGGACTCGCGTACCTCGCAGACGCGTGCCCCGGCGCACTGCGGCACGCACGCCATTCGCCGCAAGATAGCTCCCCATGCGCCACGCAGTATATTCGCTGACTTGCCCGGCGGAAAATAGAGCGGCTCGCGCGCACGGAATCCAAAGCGCAATGGATACAGTCGAAACCGCAAGCTCACATTGTACGCGCCCTGCATAGGCTTCGGTATTCTGGAACTTGCACCTATGACCGCTGCTATCGCTCCATCCGCCCTACGCGTCCCCCACTCCCGTATTCGCGAGCTCGCTGACATCGCGATGTCGATGGAAGGCGTGCTCAAGCTCTATTTCGGTGAGTCCAGCCTGCCGACTCCCGACTACATCAAGCGCGCTGCTCAAAAGGCTATGGCGGATGGCTTTACCTTCTACACCGAAAACGCGGGCATGCCGTCGCTTCGTAAGGCGCTAGCCCGTTATTATCAGGAGCTACACGGGGTCACACTCGACCCCGCTTCCGAGATCCTTGTCACGGCGTCCGGTGTGCAAGCGCTCAACCTCGGCATTCGATGCATCCTCGATCCTGGCGATCAGGCGTTGGTACTCACGCCCGCTTGGCCCAATGGGGCTTCCAATGTTGCCATGGCCAATGCCGTTGCCGTTGAGATTGCGCAGCCGCTGCTGGCCGATCGCTACGGGATCGACTTTGCCGCGCTCGAAGCCGCGGTCACGCCGCGTACCCGCCTGCTGCTCTACACCTCGCCGTCCAACCCTTTGGGCTGGGTTGCCACGCTGGACGAACAGCAGAAGCTGCTCGATTTCGCTCGCAGCCACAATCTCTGGCTGATGGCTGACGAAGTCTATGAGCGCCTTAACTACACGGCCGCAAAGCCTACGACGCCCGCCCCATCCATTCTCAAGCTGGCGACGCGCGACGATGCGGTCGTCGTCATTCAGTCGTTCTCAAAGACCTATTGCATGACGGGCTGGCGTCTGGGGTGGATCGTCACGCGCCGTGATCTCGCGGCGCGCGCCACGCAATTGAACGAGTTCATCGTCTCGCACGCGCCCAGCGTTGCTCAGCGTGCCGCCGAAACCGCGCTGCTCTGGGGCGAGACTCCTCTCTGCGAAATGCTTCTGAAGCTGCGGGAGAACCGCGATTTCTGCCTCGCCGCGCTCCAGAAAATGCCTGGAGTCACCGTTCCCAAACCGGATGGCGCGTTCTATCTGTTTCCGAAGATCAAGGGCGCCGGCGATTCGTTCGATTTTTGCAAGCGCCTGCTGATGGAAACTCATGTCGGGCTCGCGCCCGGAGTCGCGTTCGGCAATGGCGGCGAGGGTTCCGTGCGTATCTGTTATGCCGCCGAGCGTCCGATCCTCGAACAGGCCATGGCTCGCCTGGGTGATTTCCTCAAAGGATGATTTCCCTGGATACGGGGTTCGCGACATCCGTGCTGAGCTTTCGCTCGCGAGTTGGTACTATTGCGATATCGTGCTGCAAGAGTAGAATAGACTCCAACGAGTCGAATCGTTGCTCATGGCTGCGCTTGAAAACGGACTGAAGATAATAAACGTGGCCTCGGTGCCGCAACGGAGCCCCTTTCGATATCCGGGCGGTAAGACATGGCTCATCCCATACATTCGCCAGTGGCTTTCTTCCCGGAGCCGGAAGCCGCACCAATTGATCGAACCCTTTGCGGGCGGTGCTATTGTAGGCCTCACCGTTGCATTCGAACGCCTCGCGACTTTTGTTCAGTTAATTGAGAAGGATGAAGACGTCGCAGCGGTCTGGCATACTCTTCTCAACACGGATGATGGGACTTGGCTCGCAGATCGAATTGTTAGTTTTGAGTTTACTCCTGAACGCGTGAGGGAGGAATTGGATCGCCCCGGCTCCCGTTTATGCGTTCGAGAACGAGCCTTCAAAACAATTCTCCGGAATCGCGTTCAGCGCGGCGGTATCCTGGCGCAAGGCGCCGGAGTTATGAAGGAAGGCGAGAACGGTCGTGGCATGGCGTCCCGGTGGTATCCGGAAACGCTGCACAAACGGATCATGGCGATTCTCGAAGTGAAGTCATGTATCACCTTCCAGCAGGGCGATGGCTTACAGGCCATACGGGATAGCGCACGGCAGCCGCACGTCGCCTTTTTCATAGACCCCCCATATACCGTCGCCGGGCGGCGGCTGTATACGCACAACCAAATGAATCACCCGGAGCTTTTTGAAAGTTTGGCTGGAGCCGCCGGAGATTTCCTGATGACCTATGACGATGCAAAAGAAATTCGCGATCTCGCCTGCCTGCACGCCTTCGATACGCGTCTGGTGCCAATGAAAAGCACTCATCACGCCGAGATGACCGAACTCATTATTGGCCGGGATTTAAGCTGGTTGCATATTCCGGATAGGTACGCTCGAGTCGACGGAAAATCCGATGTTCAAATTTGCCTAGACTTACAGGGTGACCGCCTGTAAGGCCCTCGACCGCGCGTTCCAGTGTCGTAAAGCGGTGGAAGGCTCGTTTCAGCACGAATCGGGATTCTGTCTCATCGAACCTCACGACGAACCAGGCAATGTCGCAGTTCGAGATGTCCGGCACATTATCCATCGTGCCCAGTGCCGCGAAGAAATTCTCATCCACAACCACGGCCATTTTCTTGCCCCAGCGCCGGAGCGATGGCACTTTGATCTGAAGCTGTGGCATCAACCGTTTCGGGCCGCTGCTACGATAATCGGGATGGCGGCTGCCTGCGGGAAAAGGTAATGCTTCGCCCGGCGTCCGCAGCGTCGTGAATTCCTTTCCCATGCTGGCTCCTGAAAAATAAACCGCTTGAATTTCTAAAGCGCACCAGTCCAGCGGATGCCGCGTGGGGTGCACCAGCACGTTGTCAATGTAGCCGATCTCTCGAGCTTCATCCTCAATTCCATTCTGTATTTCCAGGAATTCGATTTCTCTGACGACGAGTGGCGACGGGTTACTTAAGATCACTTCTCCGATCCATTCGAAGATTGCGCCATTGTCAAGAAAGCGGTAAGGACATGTCGTGCGTATGCCTCCGCGGGGCGTCACGATCGATTCGGCATCCCGGACATATTCTCGAATCGAGCACACGCCACCTTGTTTAGTACAGTTTGTGGTCCCGGGAAGTCCGCGAGGGTCAAACGCCTGGAAACTCGATCGAAATGGGCATGTAACACCCGGCTTGCGCTCGTTCGCGTGGGTAAGAAGCTCGAACCGTTCTTCCGCCTTCAGCCGGTGAAACGGCCGTCCGAACCACTCACCGATCCCATACCGGACTGCGTCCCGGCGAGGCGGTTTCGGCAGGCGTGCAGGCAAGAGACGATTATGCCACGCTCGGCAGTGACAACAAATCGGCCGCATGGGCCGGGCCTGTTTTCATGATCGCGGGTGGGCCCGCCCCGCCCATGCAGTTTAGCAGCATTTTCTCATCGAAGAATGAGCCTGGATAAGAGGCGGAGCGGTCCGGCGCTGGGACTCCTTTCTGATTTGGTGTTAGCGGGTAGAAACTGCTTCGTTTTTGCATCCTTGCGCGTCTCTTCG
>JBPCOQ010000189.1:0-14071 GCA_051000095.1 Bryobacteraceae bacterium
AAAGCGAAAGTCACTATGAGAAAATCCTACGGGTTCCGAACCTTCAGAGTCACCGAACTGGCCCTATATCATTCACTTGGCAAGTTGCCTGAGCCGGAACTCACCCACAGATTCTTCTGACGAATCACAATCAAAAACGAAAGGAGAATCAATCCCGCCTGTTACTCTTGTCCTTCAGGCTCATCTCAAGATTGGAAAACGCTTACGCCTCCACCCACTTCTTGTAATCGTTTGTGCGCTCGCTGAGAACCTCCTTGCTCACCACGGGAATTCCCAAAACCTGCCGGAAAAAATGGACCACATGTTCCGGCCGCGACAGGCCCGTCAGATACCCATTGATGACCATGCAGTCAAAACAGTGGTATACAAAAACCAGCAGGCTGCCAAACAGCTTTGTGAACGTCTCCATCGGTCGTCCTCCATCCCTCGCTCTCGTCTTGACAACAAGATCGTAGGACAGACGACCGATGGTTTCAAAATTTCAAATATTTTTGCTAGGCTTTTACCACCTTTTGTGGCACGTTTTGTCATTATCTGTGGCACGAATTGTCAATTTTTTTGTCAACCTACAACAATGTAGGATGCCAGGCAGAGCAATGACGCCGACGTTTTTCTATTTGAGGAGTACCGCAGCGCAGCGTTCCCCCGGCATTATACCGGGCAAACGCCTGCGCCACGGATTGGGAAGAAGAACGACCCGCGAGCACGACTCCGACAGCCACCTCCCCCGAGATTCCCGTCAAACCCGCGCCCGCGGACGATCTGCATTCCTTTGTATCAGCACCGTCCGGCCAGCGCCAGAGCCGAATCGCGTTCCTTTACTGCTTTTCAACAAGTTTGTGGATGCCTGACTGCATCAACTTAGGACTCGCGCTCTGTGGGAAACTTGTGCATAAACCGGCACCTCTATGAAATGTAACGGCATCCACTTTGCAAACGGAGAACACAGCGAGATTTCTTTCCGTGAAGCCATCGAAGCTGTCGATCCCCAATTGGGTCCGCGGAGCGGCGTCGATTACCTCGCGCCAGGCTTCATCGATCTGCAAGTGAACGGGTTCGCCGGCGCCGATTACTGTTCACCCAAAACGTCGCATGACGACATCGCGCGCTCGATCCGCGCGATCTACTCGACTGGCGTGACCCGCTTTTATCCAACCGTGATAACAGGCTCCCCCGACAACATGTCCGGCGCTCTTAAGAATCTCGCCTCTGCTCGCCGCTCAATTCCAGAAGGCGCAGCCATAGCTGGGTTCCACGTTGAAGGACCCTATATTTCTCCGGAAGACGGACCGCGCGGGGCGCATCCGCAACGCTGGGTCCGGCCGCCTGACCTTGACGAGTTCCGGCGCTTCCAGGAATCGGCCGAGGACGGCATCCGGCTCATGACCGTGTCGCCGGAGTGGCCCGAAGCTCCCAAGTTCGTCGAATCCCTGGTCAGCACCGGAGTGGTCGTGAGCGTGGGCCACACCAAGGCTTCGGCTCAGCAGATTCAGGATGCGGTAAGCGCCGGCGCAAGCATGTCCACGCACCTCGGGAACGGCGCTCACTCTGTGTTGCCGCGGCATCCCAATTACATCTGGGATCAACTCGCGGAGGACCGCCTGGCTGCCGGCTTCATCGTCGATGGTATCCATCTGCCAGACTCATTTCTGCGGACCGCGCTTCGCGCCAAAGGCCTGCAGCGCTCGATCCTGGTGACGGATGCCGTGATGCCGGCCGGCTGCTCGCCGGGGCGCTACAAGCTGGGTGAAGTGGATGTGGAGCTGCATGCGGACGGCAGCGTTCGCATGGTCGGGGGTACGCGTCTGGCCGGCTCCGCTCTCAGGATGGATCACGCGATTGGCAACGTCATGCGATCGGCGGATTTGAGCTTGCTCGATGCCATCACGCTGGCGACGCGCAATCCGGCGCGCGTTGGACGCGTCGCGGGACGGCTGCGCGGGCTGACCCCGGGCGATCGCGGCGATGTCGTTAAATTCCGTTTCGATCGGGAGACCCGGCAGGTCCAGGTCCTCGAAACGTACATGGGGGGCGAGCGCGTGTTTACAGCAGGCGGAAATTAACCTCCACCCGCGCGCTGCTTATAACAGGTTTACCGTTGCGGTAGGCCGGACGAAAGCGCCACTGCGTGACCGCCTCAATCGCTTTCCGATCGAGCCCCAGACCCGGGCTGGATACGATCCGGAAGTTACTGGCATTGCCCGCCGGATCCACTTCGATCGTGAGCACAACCGTTCCCTGGAACTTGGCCTTGCGAGCTTCTTCCGAGAACTCAGGCTCGATCTTGTAGATCAGCTTGGGCGGAATCATCGCTCCCGTCGAGGCGCGTACATTTAGCCCACGGCCCCCATCCCCAGGGCCGATTCCACCGCAGCAGCCGTGATCGCCAATACCGTCACGGCCGCCGAGTCCGAGCGATCCCGTATTTACGGGGCTCAGCGGATCCCCAAAACCATCGGCGGCTAACAGCGGCGGCACGTCGATCCCAATCGACGCTTGAACCGGGAGTTTCGGCCGCGGCTGCTCCGGTGTTGGCGGGACAAATGTCCGGGTGGATTTCGGAGGAGGCGCGCCGCGCCGCGCGGGCAGTTGTCCGGCGTTGGCTCCTCCCGAGTTTTGTGATTTCGCCGCAACCGCCATGCGTGGCGGCGCGAAGTACAGAGGCGTGGGTCGCCCTCTATGACGAAGATCCTGTTGCTTAAAAGCAGACGTCACAATACTCCGGCTGCCAATCAGAAAGCCAAGCCCGAGCACAACCAGATGCAAAACAATGGAAAGCGACTGGGATCGAATCGCGCGCATGTGCAGGTGAGTTTGCAAGCCGCGCTCCATCGGCTAAGCTCTGTATCTGGAATGAATGATGTCGACAGTGCTGTATCCTTTTAGACAACACCGTGCGTGCCGCGCCCTTTCTGATTGCAGGCTTGGCTTGGTTGTGCGGCTGCGGCCCAACCAGTTCTCCCCAAAAACCCGGCATCACGGTAGCGGCAGCCGCTAACTTGACCAACGCATTTGGCGAGATCGCAAAGCAGTTCGAAGCTGCAACCGGCGTGCATGTCATCCACAGTTTCGCGGCCACCGGTGACCTTACTCGTCAAATCGAAAATTCCGCTCCTTTTGACGTATTCGCCGCAGCCGATATCCGGCATATCGATGAGCTTGCTTCGCGTGACCTGATCACGGAAGGCACGCGGGCCGTCTACGCGCGAGGCAGGCTGGTTCTATGGACGCCGCCACATGCCAAAGTCGAAGTAAATAGCCTTGGAGACCTTGCCAAGCAGGGCGTGCGATTCATTGCGATCGCCAAGCCCGGGATGGCGCCCTATGGCGCGGCCGCCGTCGAGAGTCTCCGCAACTCGGGGCTGTGGGAGAGCGTGAAGGACAAGATCGTTTACGCCGAAAGCATCAGCATGGCTAAACAATACGCCGCAACGCACAACGCGGACGCGAGTTTCACGGCGTACTCGTTGGTCCTGAACAGCGGCGGACACGCACTGCCGGTGGATGAAAAATTGCACATCGCTATCGAGCAGGCAATCGCAGTGCTGAAGCGATCGCGGCGGCAGGATCTGGCGCGCCGCTATCAACAGTTCGTGCTCGGGAGCCAGGGACGCGCCATTCTGGAGCGGTACGGCTATGCCCGGCCGTGAGCGCCTAGCATGTTGACGGGGCTGGCCGTATAAGGGCAACACACTCTCGAAAAACCTTCCGTGGTGTGAGGTAGAGTGGAGCAGGCCGTTGGCCTGCCGAGCAGGCGAAACCGCCTACTCCACTCACTGCTTTTCATCGCCTTTGGTAGGCGGTCCCGCGCCCATAAAAACAGGCAAGAATGCCTGTGCCACTCTATCAACAGTTCGTGCTCGGGAGCCAGGGACGCGCCATTCTGGAGCGGTACGGCTATGCCCGGCCGTGAAGGCCGTTGCTGACGCGCTGGGTCCTCGCCGCCATGGTCGCCAGTTCATCGCAGCGGTTGTTGTCTGCGTGAGACGCATGGCCTTTGGTCCATTCCCACCTGGTCCGATGGCGCTGGTTTTGTTCGTCCAGGGCACGCCAGAGATCCTGGTTGACTACGGGCTTTTTTCCAGCCGTCATCCATCCCTTGCGCTTCCATCCCTGGATCCAACTGGAGATCCCGTTCTTGACATACTGCGAATCCGTGACGATTTCCACCTCGCACGGCTGCACCAGCGCGCGCAGCCCTTCAATCGCGGCCATCAGCTCCATGCGGTTATTGGTGGTCTGCTTCTCCGCGCCGTACAGTTCCTTTTTGTGCTCGCCATAACGGAGTACACACGCCCATCCGCCCGGGCCGGGATTACCGATGCAAGCTCCATCGGTAATCAACTGCACCTTCTTCAGCGGCCCGTCCGGAGCCCTCGGCTCGTCAGACGGGAATAGGCTCGAGTTCGCGTTCAAAGAAGGTATCCACCTGATCTAATATCTCCGGAGCCGACGCCGATCGGTAGATATCCACCCGCAGCTTCGAGCCATTGCGCACGCCATGCGTAAAGTACGTGGCAAACTGCTTCATCTTGCCCACGCAGTCCGGATGATCGTGTTCGCGCAGCATCTCGAAGTAAGTTCGCATGATCTCGTAACGGTTCCGCTCGGGTGGCTGATCGTAGCGGCCGGTCTCGGCAAACTGCTCAATTTGCCGGAAAATCCACGGATTCGATGACGCCGTACGGCCGATCATCACGGCATCGCAGCCGGTCTGCTCCACCATTGCGACGGCATCTTCGGGTGTGATGACGTCGCCGTTGCCGATCACAGGAATGCGAGTGACCGCCGCTTTGACCTCCGCAATCCGGGTCCAATCGGATTTGCCCGCATAGCCCTGCTCGCGGGTGCGTGGGTGCAGCGCGACCGCCTGCAAGCCGCAATCTTCGGCCAGTTTTGCCATGCGCACTGCCACCAGTTCGGCGTCGTTCCAGCCAGCGCGAAACTTCATCGTCAATGGGATGGTAATCGCCGCGCGAACTGCCTTCAGGATCTGCTCGACCAGTGGCAGGTCCCGTAGCAGCCCGGAGCCGCCATTGCACTTGACCACTTTATTCACGGGGCAGCCGAAGTTGATGTCCACGATGTCGAAGCCGAGATCCTCGCACACTTTGGCGGCATCGGCCATGACGTTTACGTCAGAGCCAAAAAGCTGCGCCGAGATGGGATGTTCTTCCGGATCGAACGCTAGATAGCGAAAGGTGCGCGTGGGTTTCCTGGTACGCAACGATGCAACAATGCCATGCGAGCTGGTGAACTCGGTCATGATCAGACCGCACCCGCCCTGGTTGCGAATCAGCCGTCGAAACACGGTGTCGGTGACGCCCGCCATGGGAGCCAGCACAGTAGCAGGCGCAACCCGAACCGGACCGATGCGAAACTCTTTTGGAAAACCGGGCACTCTGTCCTATTCTAACCATTGACCCAGGGGCAGACTGTTGATCCGGGCCGCGATCTATCTCGCTTGGCCGCCTGGAAATGAGGATGGAAGACGAGTTGTACGCAGTTGAGCGCAGGATGATACTCCCGTCTCGCAGAAGCGCCAAGGCAATAGAGTCGCCCTCCCTAATCCGAGCTTGTTTGGCGATCCCACGAGGAATCGGGACGGCCAGGCTGTTGCCCCGTTTCGAAAACCGTTGTCTCGTTCCGCATATGTGTCTGCTTTGAAGCTATATCAGGCTAGTTAGCCCGGCGCAGTTGGCCGTATCACGCCTTACGAGTCTTTCCCCAACTCCTGCACTTTCTCGGTCTCTTGCCCCAGCCACTCCGGATGCTTGGCTGTGCTGTCAAAATGCGCGGAGGTCTTGAATAGCTCGTACTCGCCCTTCGCCGCCGCTTGTTCGGTCTTATTCAGGATCGACGCCACCTGCTGCTGGCTGAGCGGCTTGAAGCTGCTCGCCACCTGAAACGCCTGATCCAGAATCTGCTGGCTGTCAATGCCTGTGATCACCACCGAAGCCGGAAGATTCAGCGCGAATTGCAGGCATTCCACCGGAGTTGCCGTGTTGCTCTTCAGGATGACACCGCTTCCCATGCTCTTCATGCCCAGGATGCCGATACCCATCTTTTGCGCCTCCGGCACTACTAGTTTTGAGAAACTGCGAAAATGGGCATCCATCACATTCAGCGGCATCTGCACGGTATCAAATTGAAAGCTGTTCTTCCGCGCCAGTTCCAACATATACAGGTGAATGTGCGGATCTTTGTGGCCCGTGAAGCCGATGTACCGGGTTTTGCCCGCCTTCCGCGCCCCTACCAGAGCCTCTGCCGCGCCTCCCGGAGCGAAAAAACGGTCCGGATCGTCGAAGCGAATGTTCTCGTGAAACTGCAGCAAGTCCACGTGATCGGTTTGCAGCCGCTGGAGCGATTCGTCAATCTGCTTCGCCGCTTCCTCTTTGGTCCTGCCATCGAACTTTGTCATGAGAAAGGCCTTCTGCCGGTAGCCATCTTTCAGCGCCTTGCCCATCCGGATCTCACTCTGCCCGTCGTTGTAATCCCAGGAGTTGTCCATGAACTTCATGCCGCGGTCCAGTGCCTCCCGGATCAGCCGGATCGACTCATCTTCTGAAAGCTTTGATTTGCCGATATGAGAACCTCCCATCCCGATGCAGGAGACCTTCTCGCCCGTTCGGCCCAGAGTGCGCATAGGCATCGCATTGGATTGAGCGGATGCGCCACCCGCGCCCACCAGTGCCGCTCCGGTTAACCCGCTTATCACTTGACGACGATTCCACTGTTGGTTTCTCATCTATGTAGTTTGGATGCGAAGCGGCGGGTGATTGTGTCACAATCGTTGCCATCCGATTAATCATCCTGATCAACCTTATCTTTACGGTTGCCGTTCATGCAGCCACTCTGCGCGCGGGCGTCGCAAAGGTCGACATCACGCCCAAAACACCGGAGGTCATGTGGGGCTTTGAGGATCGTCTGACCCCCGCCTCGAGCACCCTCGACCCGCTCTACGCCCGCGTGCTGGTGCTGGAGGCCGGCCAAACTCGCCTCGCGATTGTTACCCTCGACCTTGGCCGCAGTTTTGGACCAGCATCGCTCGATCGTTTGAAGCAATCGGCGCGCCGTAGTAGTGGAATTACGTGCCTTCTCGCTGCCGCATCGCACACCCATAGCGCGCCGGTGCTTCGAGACGAATACCAGGATGAGCCACCTGTCTGGGAACGTGACGCGCTCGACAAAATCGAGCATGGCATTGAACAGGCCTCCACTCAATTAACCGGCGCCAGGATCGGCACGGGAACAGGTATAGCTTACATCGGGCACAACCGGCTGCGCTTGAATCCGGATGGCTCGGTGGCATGGATCGAGCGCAACCCCACGCGCCAGCGGACCGCGCCGGTCGATCCAACTGTGACTGTGATCCGGATCGACTCCAGCGACGGAACACCCCTCGCCGTGCTCGTCAATTATGCGTGCCACCCCGTGGTGCTCGGCTCCGATAACCAGCAATACTCTGCCGATTTCCCGGCGACGATGAATCGCGTCGTCGAGGAGGAGATGGGCGGCAGGGCGATGAGCTTTTTTCTACAAGGCGCGCCAGGCGACATCAACCCTTACTACGCCGTCACTCCGATCGGCAAGGGCGGAGTGAAGTGGCGCGACTGGACGGGCGAGCGGCTCGGCCGGGAAGCGGCGCGGGTCGCGAAGTCCATTCGAGCGGAGGCGGCCCCAGACAACTCCATCGAGTTTGCCGAGGAGTCACTGAAGTTCAAGCTGCGCTGGAATCCCGAAAAGTTCAAAGCCGCGCTTTTGAAGTTCCTCGGCCCGAAGACACTGGAGCTCTACGGCGCCCCGATTGCTCCTGAGTTCAAAACGCCCACATCGACCGTTCTGATCAACAAGAAGATCGCCGTCGCCACTTTCCCGGGCGAGCCCTTCGTCGATTTTCAATCGGACTGGCGCAAGCGCTGCCCAGTTCCAACCGCAATCCTGATGGGTTACACCAACGGCTATTACGGATACTTCCCTACAATTCTGGCGGCCTCGCGCAATGGTTACGGCGCCGCCAGCGCAAGCACCTGGGTGGAAGTGGGAGCAGGCGAGCGGATCGTCAATCGCTCGATCGTGAAAACATACGAGATGCTGGGCCGCTTGTCCGAGCTGCCCGACGATCTCCAGCGCGACGTCTACAAATAACGTGCCCGGCTCACCAGACTGCCGAACCGGTTCACTCCATTCGAAGACTCTCCGCTGGATCGATGCGCGTTGCACGCCACGCCGGAATGCCGCAAGCGATTAGCGCAACGCTAAACAGCAGGCAGGGAACTGAGATCCCCGTGACCCAGTCGTGCGGCTGCACACCCACCAGTAGACTGCGCAGCAGTGGCGCAACTGCATATGCCAACGGCAGACCGGCACAAAGACCCAGCAAAACGACGCGCGAGCCCTGTGCCAGTATCATTCGGAAGATCGCGCCGCGATTGGCGCCCAGGGCTATTCTCAAGCCGATTTCGCGGGTTCGCTGCGCGGCCACATACGCCAATAATCCATACACGCCGATCACCGCCAGACAGATTGCCGCGCCCGCAAGGCATCCGAGGATTTCCGCGATCGCCGCCGAGCTCGCCATGCGCCGCGTCAGCAGGTTCTCAAGCGATTCAACTTTGTCGAGCGAAGCCTCACTCTCCAAGCTCCATACCAGCTTGCGCACTGTATCCGCCACCGCGCCGATTTGCCCCTTCGCGCGGGCCACTACTGTCATACTGGTCGACGGAAACTGCCCTTCGGAGACGAATACCGCCGGTGAGGTAGCCCAGTCCACGCCTTCGGGTCGCACATCCCGTGCCACTCCCACTACTGTGATCCAGTCGCTTCCCACAAACCTGAAGCGCTGTCCCACCACGTGGTCCAGGTTCGCACCGAATCGCCGCGCCATAGTTTCGTTCACCACCGCCGTTTTCGGCTGATCAAGCCGGTCCCGGTCATTGATTTTCACGACCCTTCAGCATCGGAATTTCGAGCGTTCGAAAGAAACCAGGTGTTATTCGAAAACGACATGCTGTCGATTGGTCCCGAGGGCCGGCGCTCGGCTGCCCTTCGATCGCGACCAGAACGAATGGACCACACGCTCCGATAGGAAGGGCGTCCGTAGCCGCGGCGCTCTGTATGTGCGGTTGCCTGCTCAGCGAGTTCAGCAGCTCACGATAATAATTCGCGGTTAAGGCGGAGGAACGGTATTTCCTTTCGGGCAGTGCGACCTGGGCGATCAGAAGATTGTTCTTATTGAACCCAGGCGAAGCGGCAAGCTGGTGTTGCAGGCTGCGGATTAGCAGGCCGGTCGCCGTCATCAGTACGATTACTATCGCGATCTGCAGGACTACCAGAGTTTTCAAGGCGCGTTGATCGCTGCCCGTGTTTCCCGGGCCGCCTCTGCGGAGCACTTCGATCGTGCTCTCGCCGCTGAGGGACCACACCGGAGCGATGCCGCTGAGAATACCAGCAGCAACGGACACGAGAGCAGTGTACAAAAGTGCGCTGAGATTCAACTGCATTGCCTCCATCCTGGGTGTTCCCGCGGGTGTTACGCTCTTCAGGATGGGAATGCCGGCATAAGCAATCACAATGCCCAGAATGCCACCACCGATCGCCAGCAGCATACTTTCAGATAGCAGCAGAGAGCGAAGATCTTTGGCACTCGCGCCGAGCGCCACGCGGATTGCCATCTCTTTGCGCCGGGTAACACCCCGGGAAAGTAGCAGACTCGCGACATTGGCGCATGCAATCGCCAGCACCAGTGAAACAGCCGCGAGTGCGGTGACCGCGCCTACCCGTGAGTTACGCGGGATCAGGAAATCCTCCAGTGTCGTCACATGCGCGGCCCAGCCAAAGTTTGTTTGCGGGGATTCACGCTCCAACCGTGCGGAAATACTTGCAATCACCCCCTGTAGTTGCGCCAGGTTCGCATCAGATCGTATCCGCCCGATGGCTGAGAACACGCGATTGTCGCGCCTGTCCGATGCCTGGGACGGCGGCTCTAGAGGCAAGAAGACGCCGGTGTCCAGATAGAGAAAATTAAAATCGGAGGGTAGCACAGCGGTGACTGTGAAGTGCTGGCCATTTAGCTCGACTGATTGTCCGATGACGTTTGGCGTCGCGCCGAAATTGCCCCGCCACAGGCCGCCCGTGATCACGGCGGACCGGGAGTACCCGTTATCGCCGGTTGCCGGAACGCGGCCGAGTTGGGGAGCTGTTCCAAGCGCCGGAAATAAATCGGCAGTGGCGTTGATGCAGGTCACATATTGAGCGCCACTGGGTCCGTATCGCATTCGGCCCAATCGAAAGAGCGCAATCGATTTCAGCGCAGTCACGCTTTTCCAGTCCTGCGCATCGAGCCAGGACACGGTTGCGAGTTGCGCCGTCTTCGGGCCGCGGGTCTCCTCGAGCCAGACCAGTTTTTCCGGCTGGGGATAGGGCAGGGGTGTTCCGAGGTACGCATACACCCCGCTGAATATGGCGGTGTTCGCGCCAACCCCGATCCCCAGCGTCACACTGCCACGAGCGCCATTATCTTATTGCGCGAGAGCAAACGGCTCGCGAAGCGCAGATCGCTGAAGTTGAACCCAACCATGCTGTGCCTCCTAATAAATCTGCCCGCCCGGCTGCGTAGATTTCACGACGCCGTTCTCGGCCGACAGTTGGTAAGCCGTGCCTCCTGTCCCAGTCCAATTCGCAACATCGAACGTGCCGCTTCCCGCGGGTACCCGGTAAACCTGAAGGTTTCGATACGTCAACGGCAGGCCTGGCTTACACTGCTCGGGAGCGCCGGGCGCGTGCAGGAAATACACCGAGCCCTTGCCTATCACTGTCGCGCTGCCGTCCGCGGAAAGCAGCAGCGCGGTCCCCTCATCCACGCCAATCCCATACGGCCCGAGCGTTCCCCCATCGTTCGAAATGCGCGCCAGAAACGCAATCAAGCGCCCCATGCGATCGCGCCGGCTGAAATGGCTATCCGTGATTTTCCCCTCGAGATGAGGGATGTGCAGAAAATCTTTTCCGACAGTGACCCGCTCGTGAAACGGATTCGCCAGCGCATCCTTGGATTGCACGGTATCGCGCAGCGCCGAGAAATTGTACTGCGCCAGCACCGCCAGGCCTGCGCTGCTGCCTCCCACCGGGACACCCTTCGAGATCAGGTAATTGATCGCATCTTGCACCGGCGTACCCTGCCAATAATGGATGTAGGCATCCTGGCTGCCACCCTCGATGAATAACGCTTCCGCGTTGCGAATCCTATCGATGACGAACTTTTGATTCGCGCCTTCGCGCGAAGTGATCAGTAACGTTTCGACAGAGTCAAGCGCCGGGCACAGGCCATGTACATATTGCGTGTTCGCTCCTACTCCCGATGCGCCTAGTATCACGAAATCGCCGTTGCCCGCACGATCGCACATCCAGCGGAACGCATCGTCTAAGCCTCCGCCGCCACCCATCAGCGCGAAGCCGGCTTTGGTCTGGGCAACTACATTCTCCGGATTGCCGATCACGAAGTACTGATAGCCGAGTTTCTTGCCCGCCTCCTCCAGAGCAATGGCGGCTTCCTCCACCACGGCCGCTTCGCGTGCCACCGCCTGTGCCACGCGCGGGATCTGCGACTCCGCTTCTTTCCAATCCCGGCGATCCATGGCCTCCAGGATTCCGGGCAGCGGCTTCGATTGATAACCCGTGTAAGCGCCGGGCGCGTAGATCTGGTTCTTAAACCACGGCCGTCCCGGCAGCCCCGCGGAATCGGTCAGCTTCGGCCCGCTCTGCATGAGCAGCCGGTTGATGCTCACCAGAGTGGCGTGGTCCAACTTAGCCCCGCGGGTCTGAGTCGCCGTCACTGCTTTGTTAAACCGCGCGGCGCTCGCCGCCAAATTGTCGATCGCATTATCCAGCGGCGCAAAGTTGAAATGCTGCGGCATCTCGCGAACCGGCGGCGGCAGCAAGGGATCGAGAGGATCGCTGATGGCGCGGAACACGCCGTCGCGGATTTCTCCATTGTTCTCCCGAATAGCGTCCTGCTGGGTCTTCAACAGCTTCTCGATGTCGCCGGCATATTTCCTGACGGTATCGGTCATGCCCACAAAATCAAATGGCAGCAGCTCCGCATCCGCCAGCCGCATCACCGTGGTCCCCATGGTTTGGGACAGAGCGCGCGCGTAGATGAAATTCGGATCGCCGAAATGCGTGTACCAGTAGAAATCGTCGTAAATGGAATGATAGATGCCGCCCTTGGTCTCCCCGCCGTACCGGATGTCCGCCGCCGGTATACCGAGGTGGTGGATGAACGCGGTGTAGTCGGACCCATCGCCTAGAGCGCCGATGCGGAAGTCCGAACGCTGCCGTATCAGCACACGGTCGTCCGCATTGTGAGCATTCGCAATTGCAAGATCCTGATGACGCTGCCAGGCGGAAATATTCTTCTCCGGATCCGGTATCTCGCGCGCCACCGAATTAATAAACTTTTCGAGCACGTGAGAGCCCTCGGCGCGTAGAAATCCGCGGCCATTCGTGTCGCTGTTGAAGTACGCCACCGCGTGTTGTAGCAGCTCATCCGCGTGCGCCTCCACCCATTCGGTGGAGCCGAGCAGCCCCGGCTCTTCACCGTCCCAAGCGCAGTACACCAGGGTCCGCTTCGGCCTCCATCCCTGCTTCACAAGCTCCCCAAAAGCGCGCGCCTCTTCCAGTTCGCCGATCAGGCCTGCCACAGGATCTTCGGCTCCATTCACCCAGGCATCGTGATGATTGCCGCGCAACACCCACTCATCCGGGAAATCGGAACCCGGCAGGCGGGCGATCACGTCGTAGAGCTTTTTCTGTCCCCACTCCGAGACCACCTTCAAGTGAACCTTGGCCGGACCAGGCCCGGTTCGATACGTAATCGGAAGGCTCCCGCGCCAGCGCGCCGGAGCCACGCGCCCCTGCAACTCGGCCAGCAGCGGCTGCGCGTCGCCATATGAGATCGGCAGGACGGGGATCTTAGTGATCGTCCTGGCTTCGGTTAACGTAAGCCGTTTGGCGCCCGGAACGGAGGCGATACCGGGCGTGAGCGGATCACCGGGGTAATCGGTATCCATTACGCTGCCCCGCTGAACGCCATCCCGCGGCCGCCATGCGCCTTCCGGAAAGACGACACCTTGCGCGTAGCCGTCGTCGGCGGGATCGGAGTAGATGATGCAGCCGATGGCCCCGTGCTCGGCCGCAATCTTGGGCTTGACGCCGCGCCAGCCATGTCCGTACCGCGAGATCACGATTGCTCCCTTTACCGAAACTCCCAAGCGGTCGAGATCCTCGTAGTCGTCCGGCATTCCGTAATTCACGTAGACCAGCCGAGCGGTGACATCTCCATCGATCGAGTAGGCATTGTACGGCGGCAACTGCTCCGAGGTCTGATTGGAAGTCGGGTCGATCGCCAGAGCAGGTTCGGACAGCTTTGCCGTAAAGCGTCGCGGCTCCAGCATTTCGAGTTTCGTCTCTTTGGGTGTCGGAAATAGGACGTCGTAAGTCTCGATCCGCGCGTCAAAGCCCCACGATTTGAACTGCGCCAGAAGCCACTCGGCGATCTCCTTTCCATAGGGAGAGCCGACATGATGAGGATGCGCAGTGAGCCGGCGCATGTATTCGCGCTGTTTGTCAGCCGACGGAATCGCCCGAAACTTGGCTTCCCACTCGCGCTCGGAAGAAGTGGCCCCAAAGCAAACCACTACAAGAAAAAGTGGGACATGCTTTAGCTTGCCCCAAACAGGAACGGACATCATAGTAATCCTCCACTATAATCCCGCGCGGATTTCCCGGTATAGGACATCAACCCACGGTGAAAGCGGCGCAACCGTATTCTTTACTGCCCCGCTGCGTCGATGCCGTTTGTAACTGCCGTGGCCACTCGTTGGCTGACACCACAAGAAGCCGCAGACTACCTCAAGTGCGGACTCTCAACTCTGGCAATCTATCGGAGGTAATTGATTAGCGCCTATTGGAGCGGTAGCTGCGCCGCATCGCCGCTCGAGGTCAGGAACAAAGACCGCAGGGCGCAAGTCACGGAAGCAGTTCCGTTCTTGAGGGCCGTTTGCGCAAGGCTCGC
>JBPCOQ010000010.1:0-3448 GCA_051000095.1 Bryobacteraceae bacterium
TTTATACATAGGTTGAGTCTCCTGAGGTTGTTTTGGTTCTTATCCGGAACCCAATTCAGCTTATCAGGGGACTCAGCTTTTCTGTCCCCCTCTCACCCTCGCAGTTAGCCCGCTAATTTGGACAGCAGTGTACTCTAATATCTCATTGCATTAGGCGAATGTTTCGAGACGTGTCGGCAAACCGGAAGTAGCCAGGAGCTTGGGTCCGCAATGCACCGAATTTATTGGCAATACCATTCAGGTTTGGAACTGATTCACTTGGCGTCGTAGCCCGTGTAG
This sequence comes from Bryobacteraceae bacterium, assembly GCA_051000095.1. Classification (GTDB taxonomy): domain Bacteria; phylum Acidobacteriota; class Terriglobia; order Bryobacterales; family Bryobacteraceae; genus JBBSHP01. Next base: position 280 of record JBPCOQ010000010.1, read on the forward strand.
AGATAGCAATCGATCGCCGCTTGCGTAACAGGATGATAGCCGGGGCGCGCTTTGGCATACGGCGATGAGGAAGTCCGTCAACCGTGTGTTCGCCTGCTCATACCTGTTTCCACCGCCATCAAAAGCCCTTGAGCATTGCCTGTTTCCGTCAGGTGAAAGCTCCGATCCAGTGCCGCCATATTGACGGGGCAAACGAAGAAACTCTGCAAATGTGTGTCACGCGTTTCAATATAGAAAGCGATCTGCTCGACCAAGTCACGCCGGGCAATGTCTCTAGGCAACTGAACTCTGGCTCTATTCGGCCAGTTCAACCTCGATGCGTTTTTGCGCTGGGTCGAGATTTGTGATTCGAAAGCTTCGCACCTGGCCCGCGCGCGCCTGCTCGCGTGACGGCTGGCTCGGGCCAGCCCCGCCCTGCTTCCATTTAGCGGAGAGCATCGCGGTCAGCGACGAAAGGTCGGTTTTAGCAGTCTCCTCGCGCGCGGCAGGCGCAGCCGCGGCTTCGGCCGGAATGCGGCACTTCACAAGGATGCCCTCGCCCAATTCCGCTTTCCCTGTGCCGTTCGCCACGTCCACCAGGCGGCCGGTTACCGTCTCGCCCACCTTGTGTTCTTCAATATAGTGATCGATGCTGGTCGGCTCCAATTGCTTCATCCCCAGCTTTACCCGGCGGCGCTCGCGATCCAACTCCAGAACAACGGCCCTCACCACCCTCCCCTGCGACAGCATCTCGCGCGGATGATTGAGGCGTTTGTCCGGACTGATGTCGCCAATGTGGATCATTCCCTCGATCCCGTTGCCGAGATCGATGAACGCGCCAAAATTCATCAGGGTGGTCACCGGTCCTTCAACCACCGTGCCCGGCGTGTACTTGTTTTGGGCATCCTCCCAGGGGTCGCCAAGCGCCTGCTTCAGCCCCAAAGAGATGCGCCGCTCCCCAACATGGATGCCGAGTACGATGGCCTCGACCAGTTCGCCCGGCTTGAGGACATCGCCCGGGCTCCGCACCTTCTTCGACCAGGAGAGCTCCGATACGTGAATCAAGCCGTCAACACCGGGCATCAACTCGATAAATGCGCCGAAATCGGTAAGGCGCGAGATTTTACCCTGCACCCGGTCACCGATGTGAAAGCGGTCCGCCGCCAGAGTCCAGGGGTCGGGCGCGAGCTGTTTCATTCCCAGCGAAACACGCCGCTTGTCCGCGTTGACTTTGAGAATTTTGACTTCGACAGAGTCACTCACCGACACAACATCGGAAGGTTTGGCGATGCGGCTCCAGCCCATATCGCTGACGTGCAGCAGGCCATCCACTCCGCCGATATCGACGAACGCGCCGAAATCCGTTAGGCTGCGCACCGTTCCACGAACGACAGCGCCTTCGCGTAAATCGGAAAAGGCTTGATCGCGATTGGCAGCTTCCTGCTCCTCCAGCACCGAGCGGCGATCGAGCACGATGTCCTCATCCGCCACATCCACCTTGATGATGCGGCACTCGATCTGTTGACCGATCAGGCTCTCCATGTCCGCTTGCTCGCGCACTCCACTGCGGGAAGCCGGCAGGAACGCGGGCACGCCGACGTCTACGCGGAAGCCGCCCTTGACCAGTTCGGTGACGGTGCCGCCGATGATGCGTTTCTCCTCGAAGGCGCGTTCAAAGCCGCTCCAGTCCCTTGGCCGCTCCACCTTTAAAGTCGAGAGTGTGTAAGAGCCTTCGCTGTCGCGACCGGTCACCGTGACCAGAAGCCGGTCACCGAGATGAAGGCCGAGCTCACCGTTCTTGTCTCGAAAATGCTCGAGGGGCAAGACGCCCTCCATCTTGCGGCCGATGTCCACAAACACGGAGTCCGCTGTGATGGAGACCACCGTTCCTTGCAGCGCCTCCCCGCGTCCGTTGGCGTGCTGTTGCTCGAATTCCGAAAGGAGTTCCGCGAAGGAATTCTCGCTGGCAGGCGTGTTTGGACCCGCCTCCGGAACAACTGAAGTTTTGGGATTGTGCATGAAAAACCGCGTGTGGTTCTATTTTGTCACAGTCGAGTGTGAGGAATGGAAGAGGCTATGCGCCGATTCCCGATCGGCGCGCAGCACGCTAACCTGCATTTCTACCCAGAGTTGAAAACACAAGAGTCCACAAGAGTGTTTCTCTGCCCGGCAGCCGGGCAAGGCCAGGGATGAAAATGGAATTGATCGACACGGCTGTAAAGGTTGTCGTCCTCACTGGATGTGTTGAGGCTGTACGAGTGTTTGCCGAACGGCCCGCGACCGGGATCTGGGACCGCGGTATGGAAAAGACAAGTGGGGGTCCTGGTGATCGCCAGGAGAACCTGTGAAGGTGACTAATTAACGAAACCGGTCCTCTGCCGTGACGATCCCGGTTGCGGGCCGTTCCGGCACCAGGAGCAAACATGTCTATTGTAGAACGTTATGTGGCCGGCATCGACAGCCTGCACGCAAGCGTGTGCATAACAAGATGCTGGCAGTGGTGGTTCGGCGCGAACAAGACGGGTCGGCGCAGTATGAAAGCCGAAAGGTCGGCACGACTCGAATCGAGATCGAGCATTTGGCGGCGTGGCTGAAGCAACAACAGATCAGCGAGGTGGTGATGCGGTTACGCACGCAAGCGTGGAGTCCACGGCGCAATACTGGCGGCCGGTATGGTACGGATTAGAGGCGCATTTCCGGCTGCACTTGACCGGGACGCACAGCGACTGGCCGACCGGTGGTGCTCCGGTGACTTGGAAGAGAGCTTTATCCCCTCAGCCGAGCAGAGGAGTTGGCGCTGGCTGACCCGGACGCGCGTGGATTTAAAGTGCAAGGTGACCACCGTCCGGAATCAGGTGGAAGGACTGCTAGAGCAGGGTGGCATCAAGCTGCCATCAGTAGCCAGCGACGTATTTGGAGTCAGTGGTTGGGCAATGCTGGAGCGGATTGCCGACCCGGGTGAGGCACGGGCAGGGGGCGAAACCGACACGGCACGTGCGCAAGCGCATCACTGTGAGTCCGATTATTGCGGCAGCAGGTCGGCGAAATTAATAAAGAATTGGGCTCGGCTACGCTTACGTACGTGCCGTATGAAGGAGCACGCGGCTTGCCTGTATCGACTGTGCCAGATTCCCGGAGTGCAAGTGGATGTCCGCTTGCGGATCCCCGGCGACGGCACAGGAGTTATTGG
>JBPCOQ010000027.1:0-26059 GCA_051000095.1 Bryobacteraceae bacterium
CTCTATCGCTGTCCAGATGAGACGATAGACATCTTCTACCGGCTGAATTGCACCAAGCGAGGTACCCACACGTTCAGAATACCCGCCGATCAGGATCCCCACTTTTATGACCCAGTAGTACTAGGGAAACTTGGGGGGGCGCTAAAGGCGGACGGGCGAGAACTGAAAACTTAGTCCTTCAAAACGGAAGGCGATGGCCCGGAAGGCTGCCCGGACGCGCTGGGGGAAGTAGTTTCGACATCGGTCGTTGCTTCGGGGGGACGGAGTCCAGCTAGCGTTGCCTGAGACTGAATTTCCGCGATTACTCGTTGTTCTGAGATCACAATCAGGTCCGGAACTACCTCGAAATGTCTCCGGTTATTGGTGACAAGCGGAATCGCGTGACGCACTGCGCAAGCTGCAATCCACAGATCATTACAGGCGACATTCTTTCCGCTTGCTTGAATGCGCGCTTTCAGGTCCGCATACACCCTACACACTTCAATGTCATATGGCACTATAACAATGGACCGCAATCGCGCGTTTAGATCGTCCATTTTGGCTTCAGCCCAATTGTTTTTGCGGGCACCAAAGAGCAACTCTCCAATAGTGACAAAGGATAGGGCTAGTAGCTTTCCCTGAACTATTGGCCGATAAATCGCTCCGCGACTATCGCCAGATTTATTCAAGTAGGAGTAGACGTCCGTGTCTAAAGAACCGCGTCCGGTGAGTCCGCCGTAGTGCGCTCCTAGGTTCGGCTATTGTAAATTTCGTCGAGAAAGTTATCGATATTTTCTTCGTCTGGAAATCCGCCCACCAACACCGAGACATCCTTAACCGCCTTGACGTTTTGGGCTTGAGCTAGTTGGGAAATCGATGATTGTGCGAAGAAATTTCCCTCCCCAACTGAAAGTGAAGCGAGCAGCGCAATTTCCTGGATATGAAGAGTTTCGATTCGATTTGTATAAGGCGGTACGGTGGCCTCGCCGATTACTCTCACGGGTTTTCGCATAAGAGCTTGAACTCGATCAGAGAATTCCGCGTCAAACGTACATGTAACGGACGCTCCAATTGCCGGATCAATTCTGCACCTGCGATCTTTCGGTTTGAAGTCAGCCATATCGAGAATACCGTCAACAAACCCAGGTTCCTTTCGTGGACTGCTTAAGCGTTCGGCTACACGCTCCCTGACGACTTCGTTAAGGGGAGCGGCTACCCGCTTTCGAGTGCCAGCTTTGGGTGCTATCCACTCTAGGTCGGAAATTCCATTCGTTTTACTTGCAGACCCGAGACCGTATAAACCCTGTAGAACTCCAGGTTCGATTTGTCGTGTTGACGATCTCCCGTTCCCTAGAAGTTTTATTGTATTAGCGAGCTCCCCTACTACCTCAATGCCAAACCTGTCGATGTCTAAGTCGAGCGGTAGCTGAGGCTTGGCGAAGTCGAATTGTAGGGTTGTGCTGCCTTTTTTGATCGCTATAAGCTCGAGCGTACACTCGTGTCGAATCGAGTCAGCTATTGGTCCTGGGTGAACCGTCTTTCGTCCCTCCATAGCTTCAGCTTGGCGGTTGACTGCGTTTTGAGCCTCATGGCAGATTCTCACAAGATCGGGAACAGGAATACGCCCGCTCCGAACGCCAGGGCCGCGCACTTTCAAGTAAAGAACAGGCCGTACCTTTGGCTTTTGTTCGCGTTTTCGTGGAGGCCCGTTACTCACCAACTATACTCTAGCAGTAGACGGGAAAGGAACCATGTTTGGTGACTCGTTCAGGTCTTCAGCGTGGACGGCGGGGGGAACCTAGCAGTAGACGGGAAAGGAACCATTTTCGGTGGCTGCCTGATTGACCCGCCAGGCGGAAGCCATTACGCCTGAGAACTGTTATCGCGTGGTCGGCAGTGAGGCGAGGCGTTCCCCGCTCACCCAATCGTGACCTCGAGGAGCTTGGCATTCCCCGGGATGTCAAGTTCGGCCGGTTGGAGGTACAGCCGGATAGCCTCTTCGATATTTTGCAGTGCCTCTTTTTCCGTATCGCCCGCTGAAGCGCACCCTGGAAGCTCCGGGCAAATCGCGGAAAAACTGCGTACTTCACGGCCAAACTCCAGAACAATGCGGTCCAGTATCGCGTTCAGCCGGGGCCAATGTTGTTAAACTGGCATAGATGGACTCCCGCCGCAAATTCATTGGCACGATGGCCACCGGCCTCGCCACTACGTTCGCCTCGCCCCGCGGGGTTCTCGGGGCGAACGACCGTATTCGCGCGGGTATTATCGGCATTGGCGATCGCGGAACTGAAATCGCCCGACAGGCCATGAGCTGCAACAACGTCGATTTCGTTGCTTTCGCCGACATCTATACGCGCCGGCTCGAAAATGCCAGGAAGATGGTCCCCGGCGCGGCGACGTACCTGGATCATCGGCGCCTGCTCGACGACAAGAGTATCGACGCCGTCCTGATTGCCACGCCGCAGCATTTGCATTGCGAGCACTTCGTGAATTCAATCAACGCGGGCAAGCACGTCTATCAGGAAAAGACCATGGCGTTCACGGTGGATCACGCCAAGCGCATGCGTACAGCCTACCGCAATGCCGGTAAGCGAACCGTGCAGGTGGGTCATCAATCCTGTTCCTCAGGGCAGATGCCGGATGCGCAGAGTTTTCTCGCGGACAACAAGGCCGGCCAGGTGACTGCCATTCACATGCACATGTACCGCAACACTCCGCATGGCAAGCCGCAGTGGTCACGTCCCATCTATCCCGACATGACGCCCGAGAACATCCTGTGGAACTCTTTCCAGGGCGAAGCGCACAAGTATGCCTTCGATCCCAACCGCTACATCAACTGGCGCTTTTTCTGGGATTACTCGGGCGGCAATGTTTACGAGAACATGTGCCACCAGGTCTCGTTCTGGTACAAGGCGATGAACCTGCAGGTTCCACGGGCTGTCAACATGACCGGCGGAATCTATCTTTGGAAAGACGGCCGCGAAGTCCCGGACACGATGAACGTGACTCTCGAGCAGCCCGAAGAGATCCTGATCAGTTGGGATTCCGGCTTTGGCAACAACCAACTGGGCGTCACGGAAGATGTGCTCGGCACCGATGGGACCATCTCGAAAGGGCAGCAGATCCGCTACGCGCCCCAGAAAGTCAATCGCCCGGATGCGGTGGAGCAGGTGGGCACAACCCGCTCCACCGCACTCGCGCACATGCAGAACTTCTTCGATTGCATTCGTTCCGGCCAACAGACGAATTGTCCATTCGATGCCGGATTCAAAGTATCGATCGCGTGCCGCATGGCTGTCGAAAGCTACCGGCAGGGCCGAACCATCCACTGGGATCCAAAGAAAGAAGACATCGTCTAATTGGAATTCCAGTCCACGCCTGAACAGGCCCAACTCCGCAAGACTGTGCGGGAGTTCGCCGAAGCCGAGATCGCACCGCACGTTTTGGAGTGGGACGAAGGGCAGATTTTTCCGCTCGAGGTAATCAAGAAAGCTGGATCGCTTGGCTATCTGGGCGCCATCTTCCCCGAAGATCTTGGCGGCGCGGGCCTCTCCTATATTGATTACGCGATCATCATCGAAGAGCTGGCGCGGGTGGATCCGTCGGTGGGCCTGATCGTGGCAGCGCACAACTCCCTCTGCACCAATCATATTTACCTGGCCGGCGATGACGAACAGAAGCAGCGCTACATCCCCAAGCTGGCCACGGGCGAATGGCTCGGCTGCTGGTCTTTGACAGAGCCCGAAGCCGGATCCGATGCTGCCGGTACCCGAACCAAGGCGGTGAAGGACGGCTCATGCTGGGTATTGAACGGTGGCAAGACCTTCACCACGAATGCCCAGTATGCGAATGTATGCGTGGCCATGGCGGTGACGGACCGCGCCGCATCGCAGCATGGCATCTCCGCCTTTATCCTCGACGCCGGCTTACCCGGATACCGTGTTGGCAAGAAGGAGAACAAGCTTGGCATGCGGGCCAGCGCCACGGGCGAAGTGTTGTTTGAAGACTGCCGGCTGGCGGAGTCGCAGTTGCTGGGGAAGCCTGGCGAAGGCTTTGTGGATAGCCTGCGCATTCTGGATGGCGGCCGGATCTCGATCGCAGCTTTGGCGGTGGGGACGGCGCAAGGTGCTTACGAGGCGGCGTTGCGCTACTCGAAGCATCGTAAACAGTTCGGACGTTCCATTTCCGAGTTTCAATCGATTCAAAACAAACTCGCCGACATGGCCACATCCATCGATGCGGCGCGCCTGCTCACCTATCGCGCGGGCTGGATGAAGGACAACGGTGAGCGCGTCACCAAGGAATCCGCAATGGCCAAGCTGTTTGCTTCCGAGATTGCAGTGCGCGTCGCCGATGACGCGCTTCAGATCCACGGCGGCTACGGCTTCATCAAGGATTATCCGGTGGAGAAATTTTACCGCGACGTGAAGCTGTGCACCATTGGTGAAGGCACCAGCGAGATCCAGCGCCTGGTGATCGCGCGGCAACTGCTGAAGTCGTGACCGCCGCCTCCATCCTGTCGGGCGATCCGCGCGCGCTCGCCCGCGCCGCGACGTTGATCGAGAATCGGCAACCCGAGGCCGAAGCGCTGCTGAATCAGCTTCTGCCTCACACCGGTAAAGGTCTGATTATCGGCATCACGGGACCGCCCGGCGCAGGCAAGAGCACGCTGGTCGATCAGATGGCGCACGCCTATCGGCGCGAAGGCAAGAAGGTTGGCATCGTTGCGGTCGATCCCACCAGCTCCTACACAGGGGGAGCGATTCTGGGCGATCGGATCCGGATGCTGAGCCACTACGCCGATCCCGGAGTGTTCATCCGGTCGATGGCCACCCGCGGCAACCTGGGCGGCTTGGCCCGCGCAACGAATGATCTCGCGCTGCTGCTCGATGCGGCCGGTTTCGATGCGGTCTTGATTGAGACGGTCGGCGTCGGCCAGGATGAGGTGGAGATCGCAAAACTTGCGGACGTCACCGTGGTGGTGCTCGTGCCCGGAATGGGCGACGACGTCCAGGCGTTCAAAGCCGGCTTGATGGAGATCGCCGACCTGTTCGTCATCAACAAGTCCGACCAACCCGGCGCGGATCGACTGGAACGCGAGATCAAGGCCAACTGGCACGTACCGGTGCTCCGAACAATCGCTACGGAAGGGCAGGGCATCGACCAACTTTTAAGCGCGCTCGAGGACTGTCACAAGGATCGGAAACTTGGACGGCGACCTTCGGTCGATTGGCAGGCGAAACCGCCTGCCCCACTCACTGGAATGATCGATCATTTAGGCATAGCCGTGCGCTCGCTCGAGGAATCCCTCAAATTTTACGAACAACAGCTAGGTTTCCGAGCAGCCCAACGTGAAACAGTTCCTCATGAGAAAGTGGACGTAGCCATGCTTCCGGCAGGCGACTCCCGTATCGAACTGCTCGAACCCACAGACCCCGGCTCCGTGATCGCCAAGTTCATCGATAAGCGCGGCGAGGGCTTGCACCACATAGCCATCCGCGTCCCGGACCTGACGGCAACCGTGGAGCGCCTGCGCGCGAACGGCGCTCGACTCATGAACGAGCCGCGCCAGGGCGCCGGTGGACACACCTACGTCTTCGTTCACCCGTCTTGCACGGGCGGTGTCCTTCTCGAACTGATACAGGCATGAAACCAAGCATTGGAATCATCGGCGGAAGCGGGCTGTATTCCATGCCCGGTTTCGAAGACAAGCAAGAGCGGAAAATCGAAACGCCGTGGGGGAGCCCTTCCGATGCCTACCACACTGGCCGTCTGGCCGGCCAGGATGTCGCGTTCCTGGCGCGCCACGGCCGTGGCCATCGCATCTCGCCGTCCGAGCTGAATTTCCGCGCCAATATCTGGGGATTCAAATCGCTGGGCGTGGAGCGTATCATCTCGCTGAGCGCGGTCGGTTCGTTAAAAGAAGAGCACAAGCCGCTTGAATTTGTAATACCGGATCAGTTTTTCGATCGCACGCGCGGCCGTGTCTCGACCTTCTTCGGCGAGGGCTTAGTGGCGCATGTCAGCTTTGCAGAACCGGTCTGCCCGGAGCTCATGGAGCTGGTGAGACAAGCCTGCGTCTCGGCCGATGTGGAGGTCACTAAAGGTGGCACTTACTTATGCATGGAGGGCCCGGCGTTTTCGACCAAGGCGGAATCGAACATCTATCGAACATGGGGCATGGACATCATTGGGATGACGAACCTGCAGGAGGCGAAGCTGGCACGCGAAGCCGAGATCTGTTACGTGACGGTGGCGATGGTGACAGACTACGATTGCTGGCATCCTCATCACGACTCGGTGACTGTGACCGATATTCTCGCGAATCTGCGCCGTAATGCCGACAGCGCCTGCAAGGTGGTTGCAGCTACCGTGGCGAGCATGCCCGAGGCACGCGACTGCAAGTGCGGCTCCGCGCTGAAGCATGCTCTGATTACCGATCCGGGTACGATTCCGGATGCCACCCGCAAGAAACTGGAGCTGCTGGTTGGAAAATACCTCTGACGTGGGGCCGGCTTCCGGCCTGCCCTCCGGAACGCAGGCCGGAGACCTGCGCTACGCCGACGCCCACCAACTCTTGGCGCACTGCCTGGACGGCACGCCGTGGCCGGAGGCATTGCTCGACCGTCTGATGGAGCCCCAGGCCAGCCGCGCGCTCTTCACGATCGTAGTTGAGCGCCTGGCCGATCTCTTCGAGCCTCGCCTGTGCGATGTGTACGCGGAACTCTTCGCGGAAGCGATCGCCCGCACCCTACCCGGATTGCATGCAACTCACCTGGTGGAGCGCTACCGCCGGATTCGGATCCCGAGGAAACTGGATCGCGATCCGGCAGCGGTGCACAACGTCTTCGTTCTTTCCCGAGTCACGCTGGGCGCCGACGTGGCCGTAACCAGCGTAGTCCTGGATGCCGCGAAGAAGCGGTTCCCAAACGCCGAGATTCATTTTGTTGGCAAGAGGAAAGGCTGGGAGTTGTTCGCCGCCGATTCCCGGCTGGAGCATCTGCCGGTGTCGTATGGACGCTTCGGATCGATCGACGATCGCCTGTCCGTGTGGCCGGCCCTGCGTGCAGCCCTGTCGCTCCCGGACAGCATTGTCATCGATCCGGATTCGCGCCTGACACAACTTGGCCTGCTGCCGGTGTGCCCTGAAGAAGACTATTATTTTTTTGAGAGCCGGTCGTATGGGGTCAATTCCACCGAGTCACTCTCTGAGTTAACGCAGCGTTGGGTCGCTGAGACGTTTGACATTCCCGATGCCCGGCCGTTCATCGCGCCCATCGCGGTTAGTGGAGATCCAGCGGCGGTTACGGTAAGTTTCGGCGTCGGCGAGAACCCAGCCAAGCGAGTGGACGACCCCTTCGAAACCGAGTTGCTGCGTCATCTGATCCAGCGGGATATGTCAATCCTGATCGACCGCGGCGCAGGCGGCGAGGAGGCCGATCGCGTGGACCGGGCCGTCGCCCAGTGTGGCGGGAACGTACGCGAATGGGATGGTTCTTTCGCGGGCTTTGCAGCACAGATCGCAAAGAGCGAGCTATACATCGGGTACGACTCCGCGGGTGGCCACGCAGCGGCAGCCATTGGGATCCCGATGATCAGCATCTTCGGGGGCCACGTGAGCGAGCGGATGTTTCAACGCTGGCGGCCAACGGGGGCCGGCCCGGTCGCAGTGATCCGCGCTGGAGATCCAGCGTCTACCTTAGATGGGTTACTAACGCGGCTGTGACGCTTATTCCTATATATACGGAATCTCGCGATTGTTCGGATGTGATTCATAATAAAAAGATTTTCAGAAACGATATCATCTTGCGCCGAGTCTTTCAACTGGTAGGAACAATCCTTTACTAGGACTAGGAGAAACTAACTTGGCTAAAAAACGAATACTTGAAGAAGTGGCAGCAGAGGCCCCGAACCGGCGGAATTTCTTGTCAAAGATCGCGCTGGCGGGAGCTGCGGCAGCCGCCGTGGGTACCGGAGTAAAGAACGCGAACGCTCAGGCCGCCCCGGCGCCGACCGACGCGGACATACTCAACTTCGCATTGAACCTCGAATACCTCGAGGCGGAGTTTTACACAGTGGCGACCAGCGGTAAAACCATCGATCAGATGGGCGTCGCGATTACCGGAAGTGGTAATCAAGGCCCCACCACCGGCGGGCAGCAGGTGACCCTGACGAACTCGTCTTTCCTGACGACCGATATCGCAAATGAGATCGCATTCGACGAACGGCAGCACGTGACGTTCATCCGTACGGCTCTCACTGCTGCGGGCGCGACGCCGATCGCAAAACCCGCGATTAACCTCACCGCGCTAGGGATCGGATTCAACGGACTCACGGATTTCCTGCAGTTGGCGCGCGCCTTTGAAGATGTTGGCGTTACTGCCTATGCCGGCGCAGCTCCCCTGATCACGGATAAGACCATCCTCGGCGCGGCAGCGAGGATTGCAGAAACTGAATCGTTGCACGCGGCTAATATCCGTCTGCAGGTTGCAAAGCTTGGCATACCAACTACCTTGTTGGATGGTGTTGATATTCTGCCGCCGCCGTCGGGCACGAAATACTTCGCGGTGGATAATAACGCTCTAACTCAGGTTCGCACCGTCGGTCAAGTGCTCTTTATTGTGTATGGGTCTCAGGCCAACGCGACGTCCGGCGGGTTCTTCCCGAGCGGCGTAAATGGAACACTCAACACATCTTCCGCGGGCGTCCCGATCGGCAATGTTACCAATGCATCGGTAACTCCGAGCAATCTCACCACGAATCAGGCGATGATTACGCTGGACGCGAGTGCCTCCACCAGCGGATCCGGCAACCTGAGGTATCTATTTATGGTTGCTCCGGGTGGGCTGGTTCCGGCCGTCCTGCAAGCGCCGACCAGCTCAAAGGCTACGATCCAGTTCGTTAACGGGCCGGGAACTTACCTGCTGCAGTTAATCGTTACCGATGGCAGCGGGAAGACTTCGACTCAAAATATCACGTTGACTTACAAACCGTAATAGCAACAAGCTCTCCGGAAACCTAGGCTGAGTCAGACTGCGCTTCAGAAAGGCGGGCTGAAGCCCACCCCACTCACAACGCTTAAGCTTGTTCCACGTTAGGTTAGGCGGATTCCCAGTTCTTTCAACTGGCGTTCGGGTATAGGCGACGGGGCATCGCACATTAGGTCGGTGCCCCGCGCTGTTTTCGGAAATGGAATTACCTCGCGGATTGAAGTCTCACCCGCAAGGATCATCACTAGGCGATCGAGACCGAGCGCGATGCCGCCGTGTGGGGGAGCGCCGAACTCCAGGGCCTCGAGCAGGAAACCGAATCTCCGCTTCGCCTCTTCTTCACTGAATCCGAGTGCGGCGAACACCTTCGATTGCACATCGCGCCGGTGGATACGGATTGACCCGGAGCCTAGCTCAGTCCCGTTGAGCACCAAATCGTAAGACTTCGCGCGGCACCTCGCGGGATCGGTCGTGAGTTTCTCCAGATCTTCATCATGCACCGACGTGAAAGGATGGTGCGCGGCGTTCCAGCGGTTTTCCTCCTCATCCCATTCGAACATTGGAAAATCGACCACCCACAAAAACCGGAAGTCTTCAGGGTTGAGCAGTTTGTGCCGGTCATTGTATTTCTGGCCGGCGAACAAGCGCAATTGGCCGCACGCCTGCAGAAACGTTTCTTCGGGTCGCTGGCCTTTCGGCTCGCCGGGCCAGCCGCATACCAGTACCAGATCATCGACTTCTGGATTCCAGCCGGAAGATGGCAGATCCAGCTTCTTCAAATCGTCGTAAACACGTAAGCCGCGCTCCGTTCCAAAGGCCTTAAACTCATCGCGTTCCTTGCGGCTGAGCGCGCCGGTTTTTGGAATTCGGATTCCCACTGCATCGAAGGTCAAGCCCAGCCGGACCTTCGAGTCCGCGAGTATTTCAAAAGGCGGTAGCCGCAGATCCGGCTTGTCGACGCCATAAGATCGCATGGCTTGTTGGTACGTCATGCGCGGAAAGGGAATCTCCACCTTATATCCAGCGACGTCACACACGCGCTGCATCAGCGGCTCGATGGTCTCGTAGACGCGCTCCTGCTGCGGGAAGGACATCTCTAGATCGATCTGCGTGAACTCGGCCTGACGGTCCGCGCGCATGTCCTCGTCGCGGAAGCAGCGCACGATCTGGAAGTATTTTTCGTACCCACTCACCATCAGCAACTGCTTAAAGATTTGCGGCGATTGCGGGAGCGCGTAGAAGCTACCGGGTTGCACACGGCTCGGGACCAGATAGTCGCGGGCGCCTTCGGGCGTTGACCGCGTCATGAACGGCGTTTCGATCTCGAGGAAACCCTGCTCATATAACGACTGCCGTACCGCAAATGAAATTTTAGAGCGCAGAACGATGTTGCGCTGCATGTGCGGGCGGCGAAGATCGAGATAGCGGTACTTCAGCCGGAGGTCCTCTTTCACGTCCACCTCTTCTTCCATCGGGAACGGCGGCGTGCGCGACTCGTTCAAGATCCACAGCTTCTCGACCACTACTTCCACTTCGCCGGTTGGTATGGCGGCGTTGATCGTTTCCGGTGTTCGCTTCTCGACGTGTCCTTCCACGGCGATGACATACTCGGCGCCAAGCTTCTCCACTTTCTCGTGCAGCGCGGAATCCCGTTCTTGACGGATGACGAGCTGGGTAATGCCGGAACGGTCACGGAGATGAATAAAGATCAGGCCTCCGAGATCCCGCCGGCGGTGAACCCAACCCATCAGCAGCACGCGCCTACCGGCGTCCGCGACGCGTAGGCCGCCGCACATATGCGTGCGTCTCAGCTCGCCTAGAAAGTCTAACTGTACAGTTTCCATTGGCTATGTTGAAAAGCGCTGGAGCAGCTCAGCGCGGGTGAGATACTCTTGATCGCCCGAGGCCATGTCCTTGAGCTTATACTGATTCCTGCTCATTTCTTCGTCTCCCACGATCAGGACGAACCGCGCGTTCATCGCGTTCGCCAGCTCAAACATCCGCTTTACTTTTCCTTCGGGCGCCACCTCAACGCGCCGATTCCGCCGCCGTAGCTCCATGGCTACGGGACCCATGTGCCGGCGCGCCGCGTCGTTCATCGGGGCAATGAAGAGATCCAGGGGATCTTCGCGATGCTCACTCTCGACAGCCATCACCAAACGATCTTCGCCAATCGAGAACCCGACGCCCGGGGAGTGCACTCGCGATCCGAGAGCTTCCGCGAGACCATCGTAGCGGCCGCCACCCAGAACCGAATTCTGCGCGCCAAGCTCCCCGTGCACGATCTCGAATGTTGTACGCATGTAATAATCCAGGCCGCGCACCATCCTGGGCCGCACTTCAAATTCGATCTCGCGATCTCCCAGATAGAGACAGACCGCTTCGAAGTGCGCCTTGCACTCCGCGCATAAGTGATCCTGAATGGATGGCAGCGCATCTACGATCGGCTGGTCCTCAGGCACTTTGCAGTCGAGCACCCGCAGCGGATTGGTCTCGGCACGCCGCTGGCAATCTCCACACATCCGGGGCGCGACCTCGCGCAATTTCTCACGCAGCAACGCGACGTAGGGAGGCCTGCAATTCCGATCGCCCACTGAGTTGATCAACAGCTTGAACCCGCTCAATCCGGCCCGCTTCAAAACCTCAAGCACCATCTCGATTACTTCGGCATCCACGGCCGGTGATTCCGACCCAATGGCCTCCGCGCCGATCTGATAGAACTGGCGGTAGCGGCCTTTCTGCGGGCGCTCACGGCGGAACATGGGCCCCATGTAGTACAGCTTTTTGACACCCGGAATCTGGTCGAGATGGTGTTCGATGTAGGCGCGAATCACGGATGCGGTCGCCTCGGGCCGCAACGTAAGCGAAGCGCCGTCGCGATCCTCGAACGTATACATTTCCTTGCTGACAATGTCGGTCTCCTCGCCGACGCCACGCGCGAACAAACTGGTCTCTTCGAGAATGGGCGTGCGGATCTCGTGGTAGTTGAAGGCGCGGAAGACCTCGCGCGCCGACGACTCCACGTGGTTCCAAACGGCACTCGCGGGCGGCAGAATGTCGCGCGTGCCCTTGACGGCTTTGATCAAGACGGCTCTTCCCGCGCTTGTTGAAGGTAGACGCGCGCTGCTTCGACGTAGTGCTTCGCGTTCTGCTGGAAGCGCTCGCGCTCTTCGTCCGTTAGTTGCCGTTTCACTCTGCCAGGTATGCCCATGACCATACTGCCCGGCGGAATGTCCGTGCCTTCGGGAACTACCGCGCCCGCCGCCACCACCGAGCCTTTCCCGATTTTCGCGCCATTCAGAATCACGGCTCCGATCCCGATCAGACAATCGTCTTCCACCGTGCAGCCGTGCAGCATTACCATATGGCCCACTGTGACGCGGTCGCCGACGATTAGCGGGTACAGTCCGGCGTCGCAATGTAGACAGGAATTATCCTGAATGTTTGAATCATTACCGATGCGAATGATATTGACATCGGCGCGCGCGGTGACATTCGGCCAAATGCTCGACCGCTCGCCGACCTCGACAGCTCCGATCACTTGCGCGCTGCGATCGATGTAAGCGGAAGCGGAAATGTTAGGGACTACGCCGCGATAGGAGCGAATCATGACTGCGGAGTAATCTATTTATGTTAACACGCGTCCGCGAAGGCGGCGCAGCACCCGTCATCCTGTTGCTACAAGCCGGACGAATGGATACGCGAGCGACGTTACAGCGTGGAAGCGCTGATCTGACGTGATCAAGTCGCAGCCTCGTTCGATTGCCAGCGAGGTAAAGGCAATCATAAATAGCCAATTGATGGACGAGAGACAGCTCCAAAGCTGACGGCATGTGGTCGCGGAAGTCGACCAGCGTGGGAGATAGGACTTCGAAACAGCGATACGCGGATCGAGCTTGGGCTGCGTTTAGCTGTTTTCGCCGGCAACGCTTTGCTAGCACGCTGCAGACCTCAGCGATCAAGAGACTCGGCGCGATCAAGGCCGTTCGCCCGGACTCATAGGCCTCGAGCAGGCGCAATGATTCTTTGTGACCGGGCTCCGGCAAGATCCATTTCACGGCTACACTGGCGTCAACAACGGATAACGAAGGAGTCACCGCTCGCGATCCTCCCTGATTAGCTTTGTACTGTCTGGCAGATTGGGTAAGGACGCAACGAAGCGTTCCAACTGCTTCCTGGCTTTTCGCATTCTTTGGCGGCGCTCAACCTCCGATGCCTCGCGGGTGAGAAGCTGAATCAGTTGCGAGTTGAGACTTCGCCCCTCCCCGGCAGCGGCTCGCCGTAGCTGCTCGCAAACTTCTTCCGGAATATTCTTAAGCGTGATGTTCATGCAACCATTATGGAGCCGTTTTTAAGGTCATATTGGAACCAGCATAAAAATGGCGCGAGCCGGCGTAGGATTCAGCGCGGGCACCGATCGGCTTGCGTAAGGGTGGTAGTGGAGGTAGGCGGACGGCATTTGCCGTATTTGTCGCTTTGCTCTCTCGGATGGATAAGCAGTTTAAAACTGGGTATTTACATCCAGCCAGAGCCTTTGCTGACGGCATTGTGCATAGCATGCCGTCAGCGGGAGGCGGTTCGGTTTGGATGAACGGAGTATGAATCCATATGTGTCCTCAGTTTATTCGGTGGATGCCGCAGGGACGCGCCGGCGACGTGCGGATTTGCCTGCATGTAGTTCAAGCGGAAAGAGAAAATGAAGTGGCGGTGGCTGCTGCGGCTACGGCTGTGAACGCAGCGAGAAGTCATTCTCAGAGGAACAAGCTAAAGCATGTTCCACGGTATTCTAGGGAATTCTATGGCTTCTCAAGTTGATATTCATTCCGCGCTGAACGAGCGGCGGGTTTTCCCCTGTTCGGAAGAGTTCCGATCGAAAGCTCATATCCGCACCGTCGAAGATTACGAGCGGCTGTACAAACAGGCCGCGGACGATCCTGAAGCATTTTGGGCGGCCATCGCGAATGAGCTGCATTGGTTCAAGCCATGGGATCGCGTTCTCGAGTGGGAACTGCCGTTTGCGAAATGGTTCGTGGGCGGACAGATGAATATTTCGCACAACTGCCTGGACCGGCACGTGGCGTCGGGGCGGAAAGACAAGACCGCGATTCTCTGGGAGGGCGAGCCGGGCGATACGCGCACGCTGAGCTATGGCCAGCTTCTGACCGAAGTGTGCAAGTTCGCGAACGTGCTGAAATCGCTCGGAGTCGGCAAGGGCGATCGCGTGGCCATCTATATGGGCATGGTGCCGGAACTGCCGATTGCATTGCTGGCCTGCGCGCGTTTGGGCGCGCCGCACACGGTCATCTTCGGCGGGTTCTCCGCGCAGGCACTGATCGATCGCATCAACGATTGCGGCGCCGTCGCGGTGGTGACGCAAGATGCCGGCTATCGGCGAGGCGCCGAGGTGAAGCTGAAAGAGGCCGTAGACAACGCGCTCGGCCAATGTCCCACCATCCAGAATGTTGTCGTGTACCGCCGCACGGGCTCACAGATCGCGATGCAGGAAGGCCGGGACCATTGGTGGCAGGATCTGATGGACAAGGCTTCCGCCGATTGCCCAGCCGAGCCGGTCGATTCCGAGCATCCTTTGTATCTGCTGTATACGTCCGGAACTACCGGCAAGCCCAAAGGCATTCTGCACACCACCGGCGGGTACGCGGTGCAAACCTACATCACGGCCAAGTGGGTGTTCGATCTACGCGACGAGGACATCTTCTGGTGCACCGCCGACATCGGTTGGGTGACCGGGCACAGTTACGTCGTGTATGGACCGATGCAAAATGGCGCGACGGTTCTGATGTACGAGGGCGCGCCGACGTGGCCCGAGCCGGACCGCTTCTGGAAGCTGATCGAGAAGTATCGCGTCAACGTTTTCTATACAGCGCCGACCGCGATCCGCGCGTTCATGCGCTTGGGTGAACAGTGGCCGCGCAAGTACGAGATGAAGAGTTTGCGTCTGCTCGGCAGCGTGGGTGAGCCGATCAATCCCGAGGCCTGGATGTGGTACCGGGACGTGATTGGGCGGGAGCGTTGCCCCATCGTAGACACGTGGTGGCAGACCGAGACCGGCGCGATTCTCATCTCGCCGCTTCCCGGCGCGATTCCAACCAAGCCCGGTTCCGCAACTAAACCGTTGCCCGGAGTGATCGCCGATGTTGTGACTCGCGAAGGCAAGCCTGTGCCGCGGGGCTCGGGCGGTTTTCTGGTGATCAAGCAGCCGTGGCCGGCGATGCTGCGCACCATCTACGGCGACCCCGAACGGTACAAGGAACAGTATTGGTCGCAGATTCCGGGCATGTACTTTGCGGGCGATGGCGCGCGCATCGATCAGGACGGATATTTCTGGCTGATGGGGCGTGTCGATGATGTGCTGAACGTGGCGGGACATCGGCTGAGCACGATGGAGATCGAATCCGCGCTGGTCGCGCATCCGTCGGTTGCAGAAGCGGCTGTGGTTGGCAGACCGGACGAGATCAAAGGCCAGGCGGTCTCGGCGTTTGTGACGTTGAAAGCAGGCCAACAACCGAGCGATTCGGTGAAGAACGATTTGAGGCAGTGGGTGGCCAAGGAGATCGGGGCAATCGCTAAGCCGGACGATATCCGGTTCACTGACTCTCTGCCGAAAACGCGAAGCGGGAAGATCATGCGACGGCTGCTCCGGGAACTCGCGACCAATGGCGAGGTCAAAGGCGATACGACTACGCTGGAAGACCTATCAGTGATCGCCAAGCTTCGCGGCGACGAGGAATAAAGAGGAATGAAGTTTAGCCCTTGACAGAGGCGCAAATTTACCCCATACTTCCTATCAAACGTCTATGGGACCGGCGAAACAGCGCTCTGGTGGCGAACTAGTTCAGGGAACGCTGGACATGCTGATCCTCAAAACCCTCACGCACGGGGCCATGCACGGCTATGGCATCGCGCAATCCATTCAGCAGGTATCGGACGAGGTCTTGCGGGTGGAGGAAGGCTCGCTCTACCCGGCGCTGCATCGCCTGGAGTTGGGTGACATGATCGATTCCGAGTGGGGCCAGTCCGCTAACAACCGGCGCGCGAAATATTACCGGCTGACCGCGCGCGGCCGGAAACAGCTAGTCAGGGAAGCGAGCAATTGGAACCGGCTCGCCGAAGCAATCTCACGGGTGATGGAGACCGCATGACCAAACTTGGGAAGAAGCTTCGAGCTCTGTGGCGCCGCCGGCAGCTCGATCGCGACCTGGATGACGAACTGCAGTTCCATCTCGCCATGAAGGCCGAAGAAGCAGGCAGCCCTTGGGAACGGCGACGGCGCTTAGGCAATCCAACCGCGCTCAAGGAACGCTGCCGCGAACTGTGGAGCTTCGCGTTCCTTGAAAGCTGGTGGCAGGATTTCCGGTATGCTCTGCGCACGCTCGGAAGAAGTCCCGGCTTCACTCTAATCGCCGTCGTGGCGTTGGCCCTGGGAATTGGGGCCAACACAACGGTATTCACCGTCGTCAGCAGCGCTCTGTCGTTCGACCTGGGTGTCGATCGCGTGGACCGAATCGTTCTGATATCCGCCACCGATGCTTCACGCCGCGATGCGTTCGCCCAGTCTTTGCCGTTCTTTCGCGACTTTACATCGCAGGTCCACTCGATCACCAACCTGGCGGCGTACGGATTTGCGCCGGTGAATCTGAGCGACAAGAGCGGTCTTCCGGAGCGGTACTTTTGCGTACGAATGACGGCCAGCGGTTTCGCTGTCATGGGTAGAAAGCCGGCGCTGGGCCGCCTCTTCAAAGCGGAAGATCAAGCTCCGGACGCACCCGGCACTCTGATCCTTAGCTACCGCGTCTGGCAAAACCGCTACGGGAAAGATCGGTCGATTCTTGGCAGGACGGTACGCGTCGATGAAGTGCCGCGGACGGTTGTCGGAGTGATGCCGCTGGGAATGCAATTTCCAGAGGACGCGGACGTATGGATGCCGCTGACTGCAATCGATCTGGCAAGGCCGGAAGGCCGCAATCTGTTACTGTTCGGGCGTTTGGCCGACGGGGTGAAACTGGCGGCGGCCCGATCTGAAATCGATACGATCGCAAAACGGCTCGCTAGCAAGTCCCCGGAATCCTACAAGGGTCTGGCCGCGGATGTGCAGCCGATTCTCGACATCTACGGAGTCTATAACTCCAGGCCGCTCTTCATCGCAGTGTTTTTCGCCGTGGGGTTCGTGCTCCTGATCGCGTGTGGGGATGTGGCCAACATGCTGCTGGCGCGAGCCGCCGCAAGGTCTCGCGAGATTTCGATCCGTATCGCGATTGGCGCCGGACGCTCGCGCATTATTCGCCAGCTTCTGGTCGAGAGCGTCATTCTGTCGACTCTTGGCGGCGTGTTTGGATTGGTAATTGCATTCGCGGGATTGCACTGGTTTGATGGCGTGACTGCCGCGGCGCCCAGGCCGGCGTGGGTCGATTTTTCCTTGAACACGCGGGCGTTTGTTTATCTGGCCGCAGTCTCGATCGGCACTGGCATTTTGTTCGGCCTGGCGCCCGCGCTGCAACTCGCGAAGCTGGACGTCAACAGCGCCGTAAAGAATGGCGGCCATAGCGCCGCGGGAGGACTGCACGGCCGCCGCCTTTCGAGTCTACTGGTAGTGATTGAAATGGCCTTGTGCGTTGTGCTGCTGGCCGCGGCGGGGCTGATGATACGGAGCTCTGTGAATCTATACAGCACGCCCATCGGGGTCAACGCGGCGAACGTTCTCACGATGCACATCAATTTGCCCGAGGCGAAGTATCCGCTCCCGAGAGACGAGGCCGCTTTTCACCGGCGCTTGAAGACCAAGCTCGAATCTCTTCCTGGAGTGGAGGTTGCTTCTGTCGCTTCCCACTTGCCCGGCTCCGGTTGGATGAGTTTTCCATTTGAGGTGGAAGGCTCAAACCCTCCCGGCCCGGGACATCTGCCGAGTTTGGGCGCGCTGGTGGTGGAGGCAGACTATTTCCGGGTGATGCAGGTGCGGGCGCAACGCGGGTGCCTGTTTACGGGCTCCGATGAAGTGGCCGGCTCCTCCGCAGTGATGGTGAATGAAAGTTTCGCGGCCAGGATTTGGCCGGGTGAAGATCCAACCGGGAAGCGCCTTCGACTGGTGACCACGCGCGCGCCGCAACCCTGGCGCACCGTGGTTGGCGTGGTCCCGGACATACGGCAGAATTTCCGGCGGCCGTTGGAGCGGGATGCCTTGATTTACCTGCCCTATGCCGCGGACCCGCAACGCGTGGTGTTCCTCATTTCGCGCACGCGGGTTCCGCCGGGTACGCTCGCGGAACCGTTTCGCGCCGCGATCCAGAGCCTGGATGAGAACCTGCCGGTATTCGACGTCCGCACACTCGAAGATCGCATTGCACAGAACCGCCTGAACGTGAGCGCGTTTGGAGCCCTGTTCACGTTGTTTGCGACTGTTGCGCTGGTGCTCGCGTCGGTCGGGCTGTACGCGGTGATCGCTCATGCGGTGAGCCGGCGCACACAGGAAATTGGGATTCGCATGGCCATGGGCGGCAGCAGACGCGACATTCTCGCATTGGTGTTCGCGCAAGGGATGCGCCCGGTCGCGATCGGTCTGGCCGCCGGGCTGCTCGTTTCATTGGGCGTGACCCGTGTTCTCCGCATGGCGCTGGTTGGTGTGTCACCGAACGATCCGGTGACGTTCCTGTCGGTAGTGCTGGTGCTGCTGGTGGCGAGCCTGCTCGGGTGCGCGGTTCCGGCGCGGCGAGCGATCCGGGTGGATCCCGTGATTGCGCTGCGCTACGAGTGAGCTAAAACGCAGGCTTGAGAGCCGACGCTGCACGCAGGAGTGTTTCTCTTTGGCCGGCAGCCGGGCAAAGACCGGATTGAAAATATCAGGGCTTCGTCTAAGTGCAACACAGGCAAGAATGCCTGTGCCACTCGGTGCAACACGGCGGATGCGGTGGGGGTTCGAGGGTGACGTTCCTGTCGGTAGTGCTGGCGCTGCTGGTGGCGAGCCTGCTCGGGTGCGCGGTTCCGGCGCGGCGAGCGATCCGGGTGGATCCCGCGATTGCGTTGGGCTACGAGTGAGCTGGCGACCTTCGGTCGCAGGCAGGTGACAAGATCACCTGGCCCACGGAGCCGCGTTAGGGTTGATATTCCAAGACGACGATCGTGATGTCGTCGGTTAAGATGCCGTTCTCTGTGAACTCCTCGACCGCGTGTGTCAGCTCCTGCAGCAGTGCCGCGGAGCCCAGGGCGGCATGGATCCGGATTGTCTCCGTGAGTCCTTTTTTGTCGAAGAACTCGCCATCCGCGTTCTCGGCTTCCGAAAGGCCATCACTATAGATGACGATCTTATCGCCGGGTTTCAGTTGAATCTGGCGCACCGCATATTCGCCCGAATCCAGCATGCCGAGCGGCAGACCCGTGGTGTCCAGATTCGTAAGGCCGGCCCCAGCGCGCACCAGATAGGGACGGGGGTGAGCGGCGTTGGCCCAGTGGAGCAAGCCTCCCGCATTCAAGGTGCAGTAGAAGACGGTGGCGTACTTCTCGCCTTGTGTGCGCTCGTTCAGGAAACGGTTGATACGCGACATCATCCCGGCGATCTCGACCGGATCGTCGGAGGCAAGCAGGAACGCCCCTTGCAAAAGGCAAGCGAGCATAGCCGAGCTCACACCTTTACCCGAAACATCCGCCACCACTGTCACCCACACCCCCGGGCTGAGCTGTTTCACATCAAAGTAATCGCCGCCCACCTGGTGTGAAGCGATGCTGGATCCAGCGGCGCGAAACCAGCCTTGCTGGGGCAGCTCGGATGGCAACAGGCTCCTCTGTATCTCGCGCGCGATCTTCAGCTCTTCTTCGATGCGCTCTTTGACCCGTTCCTCCTGAAGCAGGCGCGCATTCTCGAGAATGGTGGATGCTTCGAGCGCGAGTGTCTGCAGGATCTCGCGATTCCCGGTGGAGAGGTCCGCCGGACTTTGGCGCGAGTCCATGTACAGCAGGCCCACAGTGTCGTTCACGGACGAGACGATCGTGTCCTGCGACGAGCCGGTACGCACGTGCACCAGCGGAACGCAGACAACGCTCCGCAGCTCCAGGTTGGCGACTGACGTATCTGGCCGAACGCCTTGCTCTTCCAGCGGATCGAAGCTCATCGAGAGCAACTCACGCCGGGAGCGGAGCGCCCGGCTGATCAGGGAGGTGGGTACCTGCAGGTCCGTGCTGGGCAGGGGCTTGCCGTGGCGGTCGCGCGCAACGGTCACTTCCAGATCATTCTCTTTACGCAGAAGCAGGAAGCCGCGCTCGGTGGCCGTGACGGCGAGCGCGGCATCCACGACCGATGCCAAAACCTCCTCCGTGGTTAACGAGCTTTGCAGCGCACGCGCCACCTCGACTAATGCGCGGAGCTTCGCCAACCCCCCTCCGCCAGTTACGCTTGGGCCGGAGGATGTCGAGATCTGCTCCAGCATACGGT
Source organism: Bryobacteraceae bacterium (assembly GCA_051000095.1). GTDB lineage: Bacteria > Acidobacteriota > Terriglobia > Bryobacterales > Bryobacteraceae > JBBSHP01. The sequence continues at coordinate 20,410 of JBPCOQ010000027.1, forward strand.
GGATCTGGCCCTCTTCGAGAGTGAAGACCAGCTTGTAAGAATCCTGGTAGCCGAAGTCGATCCGATCGGAGTTGGCCAACTGGCGGCGAGTCACCTTTTCGCCGTTCACGTAGACGCCATGCCGGCTGTTCAGATCTTCCACGAAATACGAGTCGTTTTCCTGTACGATGCGTGCATGGTTGCGCGACGCGCGATTATCCCGCAGCACGAGATGATTGCCGGCGTGGCGGCCGATCAGGTAGGGAATCGGAGTAATGCCAACGCGGGAGCGATTGCCCGAGGGATTGGTCACCACCAGGGAAGCTTCGCGTGCAGCGTTCGCAGCCGGGCTCGGCATCAGCGGCTCCGGGCGGGCTGCAGCAACGGCTGGGTACACGCTTTCGCAGCCTCTTCCATCTCGCGCGCCCGGAGTACCTGGCAATGCGAGCAGTAGCCGCCGATCTCGGTCCTCGCGATCAGAATCTGAAAGCCGAAGTGCCCTTCCACCTGCTCCCGCATGCGTTGCAGAGGCTCCCCGAAGAACTCCTCGATGCGCCCGCAGCGCAGACAGATCACGTGCGCGTGCTCCTGTTTGAGGCGGGTTTCATAGTAGTGCTGATCGCCCTGATGATGCATCAGATCGAGCTCATCCACCAGTCCGCCCTTCTTCAGCAGCTTGAGAGTGCGATAGACGGTGACGCGGTTGAGTTTCGGGTCCTTCTCTTTCGCCATTTGAAACAGCCGCTCGGCGTCGAGATGCTGGCCGGACTGGTCGATTAGATCCAGCAGGATTTGCCGCTGGCGGGTGAGCCGCATTCCGCGCTGCTTGAGCGAATCTTTGGTGTCTTCAACCGCCATGAAATACCGGGAGGGGGACCTTAGGTAAGAGGTTAACATGCCGGTTGTTACAATCACCATGCATGTTTCATAAGGTGCTGGTTGCGAATCGCGGGGAGATTGCGGTACGCATCATTCGGGCTTTGCGCGAGCGCGGCATCGGGAGCGTCGCGGTGTTCTCCGATGCCGATCGTGGCGCGCTGCACGTTCGTCTGGCCGATGAGGCCGCGCGTATTGGTCCGGCCCCGTCTTTTGAAAGCTACCTGTGCGGCGATCGTGTGATCGAGGCGGCCAAGCGGCACGGCGCGGAGGCCATTCACCCCGGGTACGGATTCCTGAGCGAGAACGCCGAATTCGCTGCAGCCTGCGAGAAAGCCGGAGTGGTGTTTATCGGGCCTTCCGCCGATGCGATCCGGAAGCTCGGCTCAAAGACCGCGGCGAGGCGGTTGGCGAAGCGGGTAGGGACACCGGTGGTTCCGGGCACGGAAGCTTCGCTAGCGGACTTTGCGCTGGCGAAGCAAGCGGCGCGCGAGGCCGGTTATCCCGTGTTGCTGAAAGCAGCAGCGGGCGGGGGTGGGAAGGGCATGCGGCGGGTGGACCGCGAAGACGAACTGGAAGGCGCCATCCGTGACGCATCGAGCGAAGCGGAACGGGCGTTTCGCAGCGGCGAAGTTTACATGGAGAAGCTGGTCGAGAAGCCGCGCCACATCGAAATCCAGGTGCTCGGCGATATCCACGGCAATCTGGTGCATCTCGGCGAGCGCGAGTGTTCGATCCAGCGCCGTCACCAAAAAGTGATTGAAGAATGCCCGTCGCCCCTGGTTGCAGCGCATCCGGAGATGCGGGCGGCGATGGGCCGGGCGGCGATCGAAGTGGCGCGCGCGGCCGGCTACTACAACGCGGGTACGGTCGAGTTCCTGGTGGATGCGGACCGCAATTTCTATTTCCTCGAGATGAATACGCGTCTGCAGGTGGAGCATCCGGTGACCGAGCTGGTGACGGGTCTCGATCTGGTGCAGTTGCAGTTGCTCATAGCCTCTGGTGGAAAGCTTCCGTTCAGCCAGGAGCAGGTCTCGTGGCGCGGCTCCGCGATCGAATGCCGCGTTTACGCCGAAGATCCGGAAAATCAGTTCTTTCCTTCGCCGGGCCGGATTGTACATCTGCGCGAGCCAGCGGGTCCGGGGATACGCCTGGACTCGGGCGTTTATCCGGGCTGGGACGTGCCCATCGACTATGATCCTCTGCTCGCGAAACTCGCCGTGTGGAGCGGCGATCGGTCCTCCGCGATACGCCGCATGAGCCGTGCGATCCACGAGTATGCGGTGACGGGCATCCAAACGAACCTGCCGTTCTTCCGTGAGTTGCTGGAAGACGGAGAGTTTCGCGCGGGCCGTTTGCATACTGGATTCATCGGCGAGTTCCTGTCGCGGCGCGGGGCAAAGCCGGCTCCTTCGTCCGAGCTCGAATCGATCGCGGCACAGGTATCGGCGGAGTTCGCGGCTTCACGCCCGAGAGCGGCGAACCCGGTGACGTCATCGGTCGCAAGCCGCTGGTTGTTACAGGGCCGGGGTGAACTGCTTCGATGAAGCGGCTGGTGCTGGTGAACGATCGCGAGATCGCCGTGGATGGCAATGGGGACACCGCGGCCGTGGAGCCCGGAGTCTACTCAGTCTTGTGGAACGGCGGGAGCTTCGAGGTCCGGATCGCAGCCGACGGAAACGCCTACACGGTCGATATGGTTGGGTTCCGCTTGAAGACCGAGGTATTTGACCCTCGCGACGCGAGCCGGCAATCCAAAGCGGCGGTGGCCGGAGGCGTGCACGTGTTGAAGGCGTCCATGCCGGGTAAGGTGATTCGAGTGCTTGTCTCGGCAGGCCAAGAGGTGGAGGCAGGCCAGGGCCTGATCGTGGTGGAAGCGATGAAGATGCAGAACGAAATGAAAGCAGCCAAGCCCGGCCGCGTCGCGCAGATTCACGCGAAAGATGGGGACACGGTAGCAGCGGGAGATGCGCTGATTACGATTGAGTAGGGCGCGTCCTTAACTTAATAAGGCGTTTTCAACCCGCTTCGCTGCCACTCCAGAAAAGGCTCGAGTGCCTGCTCGCGCATCAGCGGCTCCATCGGCACCCGGCGCTGATCCAAGGGGCTGCAAAGCTGGTCATAGATAAATGCATCGTCAAATCCGATATGTGCGGCGTCCTCTCTCGTACCTCCGTAATAAACGCGATCCAGTCTTGCCCAGTAGATTGCTCCCAGGCACATCGGGCACGGCTCACAGGTGGTATATAGATCGTACCCGCTGAGCTGGAAATTTCCGAGATGCGAGCAGGCTTCCCGGATCGCGAGCACCTCCGCGTGCGCAGTCGGATCGTTTGTGGCAGTGACCGAATTCACGCCCTGCCCGGCAATTTTGCCGTCGCGGACGACCACCGCGGCAAACGGACCGCCTCGCCCGCTACGCACGTTTTCGAGCGCCAGCTCAATGGCCCGCTGCATAAACGCATTCGGCATCCGGCTCAACGATACGCCCACTTTCGGGGTAAAGTCAATTAAACGCCGTGACACTCGAGAAACGAATCAGCGCGCTGGACTGGAGCGAGATGGAAGCTTCTCTCTGGGCGCGGGGCTATGCGCAGGCGGGTCCGCTGCTGACGCCGCCAGAGTGCGAGGCGCTGGTCGCCTTGTACGGCCAGGATGAGCTGTTTCGCAGCCGAATCGAAATGGCGCGATACCGCTTTGGCGTAGGTGATTACAAGTACCTGGCTGACCCGCTGCCGGAGGTGGTCGCGAGTTTGCGCGAGAACCTGTATCCAAAACTTGCGGGCGTAGCAAACCGCTGGATGGAGGCGCTCGGAAGCGACGATCGCTATCCCGCCGGGCTCGCCGGTTTGAGGGAGGAGTGCCGGAAAATCGGGCAAGCCAAGCCGACGCCGCTGATCCTGCATTATGAAGAGGGCGGCTACAACTGCCTGCACCAGGACATCTACGGCGAGTTGGCCTTTCCGCTGCAGGTGGTCTGTTTTTTGAGCCAGCCGGGACGCGATTACACAGGCGGCGATTTTCTGCTGGTGGAGCAACGGCCCCGGGCCCAGTCGATCGGCGAATCCATCTGCGCACAACAAGGGGAGATCGTGACATTCACAACGCGGCATCGCCCGGTGAAAGGGTCGCGCGGTTACTACCGAGCCAATTTGAAGCACGGAGTAAGCCGGATCAAATCGGGAACCCGCTACACGCTGGGGATCATCTTTCACGATGCGAAGTGAAACGATGTTTACGTTCGCGCAATTTCTTGCCGGCTCGGCGGCGAAAGCGGAAGCAGTCAATACATTGTTCGAAGAACGGTTGTTCGATCTGGTTAGCGTATTACACAAAATCACGGATACGCTAGAAGCGGAACATATTACTTACGAGTTGATCGGTGGCTTAGCTGTGTTGATCCACGTCGAAGAAGCCAATCCGGAATACACGACACTGACTCGAGACGTCGATCTCATGGTGCATCGCTTCGATTTGGAGAAGATTAAGGAATCTGCCGCAAAGAGTGAATTCCGTTTCCGTCACGCTGCTGGAGTGGACATGCTTCTTTACCGAAATACCGGCGGCGCTAAGAACCCGGTTCGTCTGATTTTCACCGGAGAGCGAGTTCGTCCCAGTCAGGCAATACCAAATCCCCCGATTGCTCCGGAGAAGAAACGAATTCACGGACTCTACCCGCCCGTGTTTTTGTGGAGAACAGGCGAATGCCTAATTGGGTATGTGCTTGACTCAGGTAACCTCACAGCTTGTAGTTTTGGTTCTTGCCTTGGAACGAGGGGTTTGCTGAACAATCATGTCGTAGGTTGACGGTTCGGCTGCGACCGCCTGCTGCACCAGACGATAGAACAGGTTGTCGGCTGGCGGACTTTGGACGGTTGAAGCGGAAGGTGAACTCGTCCAGATAGTAGTCCAGATGTTTGTGACTGACTGCGCCTTGATGGGTACCCATCAGCCAGCGCTTCAGAAGCGATGTGATCCGATGTACACGTGGGAGTAATTCGTCGGCCGGCTCCTCGTTTCCTTTCAGGATCGTTACCTCGTGGACGTAGCCTTTCGTGTTCAAGCCAGAGTAGCCGCGCCAACCATCGGTATGCACCACGGTACCTGGTCGGATGGATTCTTGGATAAAGCCTTGCAGGCTTTCCGCAGAATGAAAGAATACGCCGGAAGCTCCGCCTGAAAGGATCGCCGGCCCGATAAATGGCTCTACAATCGGCGCTTGCAGCAGTTTGGTCAGATGGGCGTTCATATCGTCGATGGACGCTTCGATCGCCTCTGGCTTCGGAAGCCGTCCGGCTTCGCTCGCCTGAAAATTCTGGAACGCGCCCAAATCCATTCCATCGCTGGCTTTGCCTTGCGACGTGATCCCGAGGCTCGCGAATGTCCGGCCATGCTGCAGGCGCGTGCCTTCGGTGCTGACGAGGTACTTGGTTTCGCGCCGGATCAACAGTACGATCTGCGAGTTCAGGACCGCGGGGTTACTGGCCAGCCGCGCCGACCATTGCCGCATTCGCTGCGTCCATTCATCCGCATTCAACTTTGCCGCGCCCACCGTCTGCTCGGACACGGCCGGCTCTTCTCTAGAAAAATCATCCGACTGGTCCTGCTCCGCCACCTTTACCTGCGCGTTGGATTTGATCTCAATCAATCGCCGCGCGGCCAGGCGGTAGGTGCGAATCGCGTCCGTTGCGGCCAGGCTCGATGCCGGCACGCTGCTGCTCGACCTCTGGATGGGCGGCGAAAAGTCGGCGGCAGTTTGGATTACCCGAAGCGGATCCGGGATTGCACGTTTGCA
>JBPCOQ010000213.1:0-47065 GCA_051000095.1 Bryobacteraceae bacterium
AGTTGTATAGTCCGGACGGGCGGAAGCTGGCGACGTACCAGATCGCGACGATCGGATTCCAGCAGATCAGTTTTTACAATAACAGCACGAACCTGTATTTTGCAGGCAAGCTGGTGCGATCGAGAGGGCAGTTGGTGGTGACCGATCGGGTGGGATCGGTGCGGGCGAATCTAGCGACTGGAGAGCGGTTCAAGTACTTCCCGTATGGGGAGGAACAGACAACGACGACGCAGGACCGGGAGAAGTTTGGGACGTACACGCGGGATTCGGCGACGGGGCTGGATTATGCGGATCAGCGGTATTACGGGAGTGGGTTGGGGCGGTTTATGAGTGCGGACCCGTATCGGCCGAGCGGGACGCCGGAGGATCCGGAGAGTTGGAATCGGTATGCTTATGTCGGCAACGATCCAGTTAATTATGTCGACCCCGAGGGGACCAATAGGATCGGAGTGTGGAGGGCGATCTACTCGCCAATGGGTACGGTTAGCGTTGATCCGAATGAGCATACAATTAGGCCGGGTGCTACGCAATTCGGGGTTTCATACCAATTCGCTTCGTTCAATGACAACGACATGAGTGCTTTCCCGGAATGTAACCCAAGTGACGTACAGAAGACGGAGCAGAAGCTGTACTTTCTACTTGATCACTATCAGGAGGCGGAATCTGTTGCAATGGCACTCAATGGGACTTTTGGCACGAATATTGATGCTAGCGTCGTGATCGGATGGGGCGGTTATGAATCAGGTTATGGATCAAATACGCGCGCCACAACGCAGTCCAATTTCTTCAGCCAAACCGCGGGCAGTAATTGGATAGGGCAGGCACCATGTTCCAACATCGTTTGGGCGTGCTTTGGCGCATTTGGCGCGTCAGCGTTTTCGGCATTCTATTCGCCGATTAATATGAGTGGTTATCAATCGGCTAATGGCACTCTCAATAGGCCTTCAGCAGGATTCATTCTTGCTGATCAGCTATCGAGGGGGGCCAATCTGGCGGGTGCGTTTCAGCAGATTGCCGGTGGGGGAACAAGCGGCGGTTGGGATCGCGCTGACGTTGCGACCTATGGAGGTAATGTTTCAAATACCATAGCTGGCGCGCGAAGTTCTATCGATTGCTTAAAGCGCAATAATTATTTATGAGAGGTGTCGCGAAAACGCGATCAATCACCTGTGGCAGGCGATGAAGACTTTCATAATCGCACTAGCTTTGGTTTTCGGCGGTACCGCGAACGCACAGATCCGAGTGTTTTCCGATCATGGAGAGATTGTGCTAAAACATTCAAAAGGAACAAAGCAAACCCTGACGAGTACGGGGCGCGATAACTTCCCTTCGATTACGTGCGATGGCACACTCGTGCTGTTTGCTAGGCATGCTCATTCTGACGAGTTCAGTAATCAGATCTATTCGATCGATCTAGTATCTCGCGAAACTGCGCTAGTGTTTGCGGGTCCGATCAGGTACCATGGTCAGGACATTCACGATCTCACGCAACCTCAACTCGATGAAAGCAAGCGCAGTCTATATCTGGTAGCCAAAACTTCTATTACAAGTGGAGTTATCGTCTCGGTGGACCTTCAGACAAAACAGATCAGCGAAATCGCTGAAGGAATAGGCTTCACACTCCTAGCGCGGGGCAGGCACGCAGGTCAACTCGTCGCATATCAACGCAAGACGAGCATTACTGGTAGTGTCTATTACGTCTACTGGCTCTATTCAAGAACAGGTGAAGCGTTAGGAATCGCCGGACCCGGCGATATGGATTTAACATCTCTAACGTGCCAATCGGCAGAGGAGGACACAACGGGTGTCGTAAACCCGCCGAGTCCACCTTTAGGCGCGGTGATCACAGCTACGCCCGTGTCGGGTGCTCCGCTACAAGTGGACGGTGAGACTATGTCTCGCAGGCTCAAATTCCGTGTTGTGCCAAAGTACCCGATCGACGCACGAGGTGCGCACCTTGAAGGCGCTATAAGACTCCAGGTCCGAGTGGCCATCGATGGTAGGGTAGCCGATGTAAAACTGATTAGCGGGTATTCGAATTTGGCCCAAAGTGCCATGGCCGCAGTACGGCAGTGGAAGTACGAGCCCACCATCTACAATGGTCATGCGGTTGAAGTCATTACTGTTGTTGAAATCCCCTTGTCCGAAGCTCAATGAATAACCCCGGAGCACGTATAACTACAATGAAACTGACTTGAGTGTAGAACGTCGGACGGAAACGGCCTTCGCGCAAAGCAGTAACGCGGCGTTAGGGAATCCAAAAAGTTGGAATCGGTATGCCTTTGTTCAAAATGACCTTGTCAACTACATATATCCTCCAGTCAGTTGCTATTAGATCTCGATTTGGGATTACAGTGTCGCCCAAACTGGATTTATGATGCATCGCGGTCTGGTTCGTGCGGGTATTAGGTATCTCAGCTATCTCGGTTTCTACATTTCGACTCCAGCTATTGTTGCAAGAAATCGTTGGCTCGATCAGGTTTATTCAACTGCAGAACAGTTCATTAAATTCTATAAACAACCCGGCCCAGCTGGGTCCGTTGTAAGTACAGGCGAAGGTCAAACCAATCCGCCCGGTGTAGATGGTAAGCTGGCGGCTTCGTCTTACCGGCTCCGAACTTGCCGGTGCAACTCCTGATCGGGGATGCCATGGCCGAAATTCAGTATGTGGGCGCTGCGCCGGGGTAAGTCGCCGTGGCTTACAGATCAACATACGAGTTCCGGTGGCGATTCCGGTTGGACAGCACCCGATGATCCTCACAGTTGGCGAAGCGAAACAGCCACCCGGGAGTCTTCATTACGGTCGCGTGAGCTCTTCTTCCTCTATCCCACGCTCAGATTAAAGCTAACCTCAACAACCGAGTCACAAGAATTTTCTCCAACTCTCTCAATAACTTACCCCACTGTCGTTAGGAAGCCCGTTCCATAATGGATATAGGAGCCTTTTCTTTGTGTCCTCTCTACGTCGCAGCACAGCCTCGCGCCGCCCTAAGCTGCGGGGCCATTACCCTCGAAACCAATATCGCGAATTCGCCTGGCGGTCCCCCTTCAAGTCCCTAGCCGATCAATACGGGCTCATCACTCTCCAATTCCATCGATCCCAAACAGATTATCGGTTCGCATACGAAATGGCGAAACGAACCTAGTCCCACAAACGAACAGCACCTTGACCCGCAAGCTGATGCCGCGCAGCAGAACGATTCACCATTTGAGCTCTTCGCGCGAGGCATTATCGTAACTCACTGGAACTATGACTGGTCAACTGAATGATAGGGACTGACCTCGCGATTTTGTCAGGAGCTATCTTTACCATCGCGACTTGCATCGCTTTCGGCGTGCTTTGGCTGCGGCTGGTTCCCTTGCCGCTGGACCGGATCGAAGGCTGGCTGTTTTCGTTTTTGTGCGGGTCCGCTGTTTTGAGTGGGATTGTTTTCCTGCTGTGTTGGATGCACATGGCGCGCCGGGGTGTGCTTGCGGCCCTCGGCGCCGTTGCAATAGCCGCTGCCCTGCTGCTGCGGGACACCGCCGGGTCCGTTACTCTGCCGAAGCCATCCAGGGTGTGGCGGCTTGTTTTTGCGATTCTGTTTGCCGCTTTTAGCGTGGTCTATTTCTTCAATGCGATGGCTCCGGAGAAGAGTCCCGATGGCATGGTTTACCATCTCTGGCTGCCGCAGGCGTACCTGAGGGCTCATGCATTTGTGCGGTTCGATAGCTTCCTCGCAAACATGCCGCAGGGTTTGGAGATGCTGTTCCTCTTCGCGCTCGCGTTTGGGCGGAACTCATCGGCTGCCGTGGTGCACTTCGCGTTCCTGGTGAGTTTTCCACTGCTGATTTTGAGCTATGGACGCAGAGCCGGTATCCCCAACGCGTCGGTGGCGGCGGCCTTATTTATTTTTCTTTGCCCTGTCGCCGCGGTGACTGGAACTACGGCTTACAACGACATTGCCGCGGCGGCGGTGATCTTCGCCGTCTTTCATGTCATCCAGATCTGGGCCGCGGAGCAGCGCAACGGTTTGCTGGTCACCGCTGGATTGCTGTCCGGGTTTGCTTATTCAATCAAGTACACGGCGGCAACGGCGATGGTCTACGCCGCCGGAGTGGTGATCTGGAAGCTGCGGACACGGCCCCGAGCGTGGTTGAGTCCCGCGCTGGTTTTGTGCCTCTGCGCGGCAGTGTCGATCGTGCCCTGGACGATGAAGAACTGGATTTGGGAGGGCAACCCTGTTACGCCATTCGCAAATCGATGGTTCCCGAATCCGAACGTCCATGTATCTTTTGAAGATGACTGGCGGCACAATATGCGGCGCTATGAGTTGAAGAACTGGCGGGAGTTTCCGGCCGAGGTGATGATCCATGGCGTTACCCTCGGAGGTATTCTGGGACCCTTGTTCTTTGCCGCCCCGATCGGGCTACTGGCATTCAGGCTGCCGGTGGGGCGCCGAATTCTGCTTGCGGGCGCAGTGTTCCTGCTACCCTACTCCGGCAACATCGGTACACGATTCCTGCTGCCCGCGCTGCCGTTTGTTTCGCTGGCCATGGCTGTCGTTCTGGGGCGAATTCCTATCCTGATGTTCAGCGTTGTCGTCGTAAACGCCGCGCTCTGTTGGCCAAGCATAGTTGGTTACTACAGCACGCCGGGAATATGGCGCATCACGGGTATTCCATTCCGCCAGGCCCTGCGATTGGAACCCGAGGACGCTTTTCTTTCGCGCGAGTCGCCCGAGTATGTCGTTGCACGGATGATCGAGCAGTTAGTGCCCGCGGGGAAGAGGGTGTTCTCGTTCTCCACAACTGCGCGCGCGTATACGCGGCGTGAAGTGTTGGCCAGTTATGAGTCTGCACCGGGGGAGGTGTCTCGGGACCTGCTGTGGATACCCGTGGTGACAGGTTGGCAGCCTACCCGTGATCTGGAATTCGCGTTTCATCCGCGGAAGTTCCGTAAGATCCGGCTGGTGGAGACGGCTGCGGCCGGCGCGATGTGGAGCATTTCCGAATTGCGGGTGTTCGCGAGCGGCGTAGAGTTGCCTCGGTCATCGTCTTGGAGACTTACGGCGCATCCAAATCCCTGGGACGTTCCGCTGGCATTCGACAACAGCCCGGTCACGCGCTGGCGCAGTTGGCGGAAGGCGACGCCGGGTATGTACGTCGAGATCGATTTCGGGCGCCCTGTGATGGCGGACGCCGTCGTGGTGCAATGCGCGCCGGACGAGTATGATACAAAAGACAGGGTGGACGGGATGCAATCGGATGGCACTGCGTGGATAACTTTGACTGATCAGGCGAAAGAGACTGTTATTCCAGTAAGCGCTGATCTACGATCCGAGGGGACGGCTGAGCTGAAACGGCGAGGATTTGATTACCTGCTGGTTGGGCTGGATGACATCGGCGCCGCGGATTTTCACGATCATCGCGGTCTCTGGAACCTTAAGCTGGTGGGTGAGCGGAGCGGGTCGCGTTTGTATAAGATTGGTCAGTGATTGACGAAACCGCAGGCGCAGATCGGGATGCCGGGCGGATCGGCGGCGATCTCAAACTCCTTTACGGCTTCCTGGAGGGAGGACACGGGCGAACTTACCGTTTGAACGCCGCTCTTTGTAAAGCGGTACTCGCCGATAACCTCGCCAGCCGACGAAACGCGCACGATCTGGCCTGGTCTGGGGTTCACGCGAAGCGCAAGGTCACTGTCGTCTTTGGGTTCTCGCAGGGTGATCCTTGCGCTGGCGGCTATTGAGCGGCAGCCCGCCGACAAGCCCTTCCAGCCGTCCTTCAATTGCCAGATTGGATTCGACTGCGCGAAGTCCACTTGCGAGATGGCATGGCCGTCGGCCGGATAGGTGTCGGTCAAGAGCTTATGATCCGCGGCATCCCAGGTCAGCAGCAGAGCACTGGGGAGACGCATGGTCTCCAGGGCATCGGGGCTCCCTGCGTCCCGGACGGGCAGACCATGCTTGTCGAGGGCGTACGGGAACAGCCCTTCCTGTCCCCAGACATTGAAGTCAACGGGAGTTCCCTCATACACGATCGCCGTGGTGGAGGGATGAGCTTTTAACGCGGCGAGCACCTGAGTCACATAGCAGCCCGTGGTAGATCTGGATTTTTCTCGGCGAAAGCCGACCGAGAGCGCGCAAAGAAGGAGTTGATTAGATAACGTCACTGCTCGCGGAAAGGTTACACTTGACCCACGCTGAGCAAGAGAAAAAAGCGAAGCCTCTACGAAGTCTACGAAGGACTGATGACATATAGCGAAGGAGCAAGTGGAAACGCGCAAAAACACGCGCGCAAACCCCCTGCAACCGCCGGGGTTTGCCAACTCCGAACAACTGCCGCATGACCAGGGCCAGGTTAAAGCCGCCAGCATGCATCAGCAGCCGCTTCAGAATGTTGTTCCTGCCTTTTAGATGCACCCGTCTCATTCCGCCCGTTTCGTACATGTGCGCCATGCTTCGTTCCGTCAGTTCGCTTCGTTTGCGTTGCAGTCGTTTGCTACGTGCACCCTTGATCCGCCGCCGGTTGGCGTAGACCTGCTTCTGCTCCTCCTCTTTGCCCTCCCAGCATCGCCTTCCCCTTTCCGGCTCCGGAATGTAACTGCGGCAGCCGGACGTGTGCAACTCCTCCAGCGTTCCTCCGCTGTGATACCCCTTGTCGGCCACCACCTCTTCAACGCCGCCCAAGTTGACTTTCGGCTCTTCTGCCGGGACCGTCACCGCTTCGTGCTCGATCAACTCCGCCACCGCTTCGCCTGCCTCTGCCAGCGTCTGGTGAATCGTCGTTGTGTCTCCTTGATCGGCCCCTTGCAGGGTGACCGCCAAAAGAGCGCCGCTGGACAGGTCCACCGCATGTTCCGCCTTATGCGCCATGTGGGTGCTGCCATCCTTCATCTTGGCGATTCGCGCGTCGGCATCATACGGGTTCTTCCAATCCTTGTTGGAACCCTTCTTCTTTCGCTTTCGGTCCAACCGGGCCAGTTGCTCGCGCGTGGGATTCTCGAGCCCCGCCGCTTTGGCCAATGTTTTCAGATAATCGTCATATTTTTGGCCGGTATCCCGTCGCACCAGGGATCGCAGGGCCGCGTTGGCTTCCAACGTCGTAGCATCGATTGAAACCGTTTGCCCCCGCACCAGTCCTTCTTCGGCCAGGATCTTCAGTATCCATCGGAATACCGCTTTATGCGTTTCCACCGCATACAACCGCCGCATCCGCGATATGGTGGAGTGATCCGGGGTTTCCTGAGTCAGGGCGTAAGCGATGAACTTGCGCATGGACAAAGAGTCGGCCAGCCGCCAAGCAATCCCACGCTCCGAATCGATCCCTTCCAAATACCCCAGCAGCAGCACCCGAAAATACACGCCGGGGGCCACGCTGGGACGCCCCAATGGCCCCTTGTAATAACGACGGCACAACTGCTCTACGCTGCGGTCGAAGTGATGGTCATCGAGAATCTTGTTCACCCGGTCGTAAAAGGTATGCGCTGGCGACAGCACGACATCCTGGGTCGCGATCCACAGATCATCCTGCCGCTCCCGTTTCTGACGTGTTCCCATGGCCATGTCGTATAGACGCCCAAAACATTCTTGAGGTCACATGGTTTCGACTAAAACCACGGGCTGATAGGGGCGATGTTCGTGGCCAAATGCCAGTATGGGGTTGCGTTCAAGGCGTAGCTCTTCGTAACTGGCCGGAAGCCAGATAAGTAACAAAAGGGCGGCCCACATCGCTTTCCACTCGGCCACGCCTGCTATGGCTATCGCGAAGGCGAGTAACGGGACGTATAAGTAAGCCCCGGACTGGCGGCCCGGGAATAATAACATTGGAAAAAGCAGAATCCAAAACCCGATTACGCCAAACGAAACGACGCGTAGCCGCAGGAAAAGCAAGCCCATCGAGATTGTGAGACCGGACAGCGGAGCGTACAACAGCTTGCCTCCGTAGTACGCGAGGCCGGCCCACAGGCTTGCGGGTGTCAGATGCATGCTGTAAGCGGTTTCCGGGCCTGTGGATTGCATTAAGGATTGAATCCCGAATGAGAGGGACATTAGAAAGAACGGAATGAGCGGCTTCCAGCGTCCGTCGCGCTTTTGTCCAAACCACCACTCGTAAGCAAGCAGTACAAGCGGAAGCATCAGCTCCATCTCTTTGCTCCGAAACGCCAGCCAGGCGCACAAGAGGCTTAGCAGGAACTTACTGCGTTGGTAGAAGAGTAACGACAGGATAACCCAGAATCCACACAACACGTCGAAAATATACATCGGCTTCCAGTAGGCGGAAAGCGTCGCAACGTTCAGAGCGAAGAACAGGCAGCCGAGCGCGGCGGCGAGCGCCCCCAATCCCAGCCGCCGCAAGAACAACCAAAGCAGCAGCGAAGTGGCGAGATGGAGGGCTTGCAATACCGCAAGATAAGCGCCGAAGTGATAATGTGCCGTCGCGCCCAATAGCTTGTAATAGAGAAGACCGAGCGGGCGTACGTTGGCGACATAGGCTAAGGAAAAGATGGCTTTGGGCAAGGCAAGCCATGGGACGAATCGGGCCACCGCGAGATTTGAGAAATCGTCGTCGCTGAAGTAACTCTGGTATGCGGTTTTGCTGAATGTGATGAACAGCGCGAGGATGAGAAGGAGAAGTACCGCGCTGGCGCGGTGGGGCCGTGTCATCCGAGGTCAAGTAGATTTGTCAAAGGATGAGTGGAACAGGCGGTTTCGCCTGTCCTCGACGAACAAGGGACGGCAGGCGAAACCGCCTGCTCCACTCAGAATCACAAACTGGCTGGAAAGAAATAGGATTTCGGCAACTAAGTGGCATTGAGCTTACCCGTGTCCCACATCGAAAAAGTGTTTGCGAGCTTCCATGTAGGATTGAATCGCCGTTTCAAGGGGTGGCATGGGCGCGATGCCGCAGGCTTCCATCTTGGCGTTCGACAGAGCTGAGTACCGCGGGCGCCGGGCAGATGTGCGGTATTCGCGATCGCTGGTAGGCCGGAGCTCCGGCTGGAGACCGGCTGCGTTAAAGATAAGACGCGCATATTCGAACCAGGAAATAGGCGTGCCGCCCCCAACATGAAACAAGCCCGTCTGTCTTCGCTCGATCAATTCCGCCGTACGATTGGCCAGAGCGGGCGCATAGGTCGGGGAGGCGATATGGTCCTCCACCACGCGAATCGGCTGCTTGCCACCCGCTAAACGCAGCATGAGCTCGATAAAGTTACCGCGCGCCGTCCGCAGGCCTCCGGGACCAAACACCCCCGAGGTCCGAATGATGAGCGGTTTTTCAATATATGCCTGCGCATAAAATTCGCCCGCGAGCTTGGATACCGCATACGCGCCCATAGGATGCGGCGCGTCTTCCTCCACATACGGTCGTCCGGCAGTGCCGTCGAATACGTAATCCGTCGAGAAGTGCACCAGCCGGGCGTCGATCTGACGGCAAGCCCTGGCGAGATTCCGGACCGCGAGCGCATTGGCCAGATAGGCCGCCAGAGGCTCTTTTTCGGCCACATCCACCTGGTTGTAGGCGGCGGCATTGATGACGACGGCTGGATCGATCTCAGCCAGCGAGCGTTCCACGCGGGCCCCGTCGCTGACGTCGACGGCCGATCGATCGAGACCGGTGACGGTGAAACCGCGGAGTTGAAACTCGTGTACCAGCTCAACGCCGAGCTGGCCACCACTCCCGAAGATCACGACGCGCTGTGTGTTCACTCACCCGGTAGGATAGCGAAACTGGTGCGCGCGCGTCAGGTATGGAAATTGGCTTGTTACGATTTGAGTTGCTGCCCTTGCGCGAAATGTCTGAAGAGGCACTGACCTGGACGAGACCTGACTTTCTGACGCTCCGGTACGAGTTGCTGTCCTCGGCCGGCTTAGTCGCGCGAGTCAGCGTGAGCGGAATGGGGGATTCCAAACACGCGCTCGGTGAGACGGCTGAGGGCGCGTGGCGTTTCGAGGTATTTCCGTTTGCGTCCGATAACGTGGTGATCGTGGGAGCTAATGACCACTCGGAAGCCGGCAGCTATGTGCGGCGGGCTCCGTTCGAAACTCGCGTAGCGGGTGGGGCTTTATACCGGATGAGTCCACGAGGGTTGGAAGCGGAAGACGGCCGGCCGGTGTTCTCGTATGAGCAGGTGGAGTCCTTTCCGCGCTGGAAGGTTGAAGTGAAGCTAGATCCGGGGGCGGTTGAGATGGTGGACCTGCCGCTGTTAGTGGTTACAGCTTGTTGCATTCGGGTCTTCCGGTAGAGCGGGGATGGAGATCCGGGTGCTTGGTGAGCACGACGCCGCGGCCTGGTGGAAGCTGCGGCTTGAGGCGTTGCAAACCGAACCGTTCGCGTTCGGTAAGACTGTGGAAGAACACCAGGCAACTCCGGTGGAAACGATAGCGCTGCGCTTCCGTGACACGCGTCAAGACAACTTCACCATGGGAGCGTTTGAGGGCGGTGATTTGGTTGGGATGGCGACGTTCGTGCGGCAAACGGAGTTGAAGGAAAGGCATAAGGGGCACATTTACGGGGTTTACGTCACGGCTGCTCAGCGCGGAAAAAGCGTGGGCCAGGGGCTTATCGCAGCTCTTTTGGGAAAGGCGAAGGTAGATGTCTCGCTGGAGCAGATTCTGCTTGCGGTCGGGACGCATCAGGAAGCTGCGCGCCACCTGTATCGCAAGTTTGGATTTGAGATTTACGGGACCGAGCCGAACGCATTGAAAGTGATGTCGCGGTATATCGACGAGGACCACATGATCCTGAGACTTCGGTAGGGCAAACCGGCATGCTCCGATGGGCTTATTTGTCTTCCAACGCGAAGGCGACTAATGCATCGCTTTGCTTGAGATCCTTTACATCGTGGCCGCCCGCGGCGATGACGACGTATTGTTTGCCTGAGCCGGATCGGTAGGTCATCGGCATGGAGCGGGCGCTGGCCGGGAGTTCGCCTTTCCAGAGCTCCTTACCGGTATCGGTGTCGAAAGCGCGAAGAAACGGGTCCAGAGTGGCCCCGATGAAGACCAGGCCACCAGCGGTGGTGATAGGGCCGCCTAAGTTGATCGACCCCAGACCCCTGGCTTGCGCTTCGGCAGGTAGCCAGGGGATGATACCAAGCGGCACTTCCCATCTCTTCTCGGCGGTGTTAACGTCGATGGCGGCGAGAGTTCCCCACGGCGGCCGGTTGCATGGCGTGCCTTGGGGCGAAAGGAAAGACTGGCGCGACATCGCGTAGGGTGTTCCAGTCTGCCGCGCGATCTCGGCGCCGAGCCGCTTGTCGCCGTTCTCCTTAACTGCGGCAGAGAACCCGGCGCGTGGGATCAGCTTCACGTACATGGCAAGGCGATTGGTAGGAATGATGAGCAGGTTGCGGACCGGGTCAAACGCTGCGCTACCCCAGTGCATACCGCCTACATTTCCAGGGAACGCGATCGTCCCTTCAACGGAAGGCGGCGTGAAGATCCCTTCCGAACGCGAGGCCGCAATTTTATCGGCGCACCATTTGCGGGACTCTTCGGTTGCGCCCCAGGCTTCTTGCGCGGGAAGGGCCTGGGGCACCAGCGGCCCGGGCTTGAGCGGGAAAGGCTGGGTAGGAGAGGATTCTTCGCCAGGCACGCGGCTCCGCGGCACGCGCCGTTCTTCGACGCCAAACAGCGGCTTGCCCGTTTCACGATTCAGCAGGAAGAGATTGCCCGTCTTCGAGCCAACTGCAATCGCGGGCACGCTCTTGCCGCCGCTGTTCATCGTGTAGAGTATCGGTTGAGAAGCGACATCGTAATCCCATAGATCGTGGTGCACGGTTTGGAAGCTCCACACGATCTCGCCCGTGTCGCCACGCAACGCGACGACGGAGTTGGCGTAACGATTGTCGCCTTTGCGCATGCCGCCGTAATAATCGGGGCTGGCGCTGCCGGTGGGGATGAAAACGAGGTTACGCTCGGGATCGACCGAGATGATGGACCAGGCGTTGGCCGCACCGGTGAGCGTGCCGGGCATGGGATCGAAGGTCCACTTGCGCCTGCCGGTGCGTACATCATAGGCGCGCACCTCGCCGCTCGGCATGTTCGTGCGATCGTTATCCGCAATGCCCGAGCCGACGATCACGATGTCACCGATGATAGCGGGCGGGGAAGTCTCTTCGTACTCGCTGTCACCGCGTACGGGGAGGCGAAGGCCGTTCTTCAGGTTAATCTGGCCGTTATCGCCGAAGTCCGCGCAGGGCTGTCCTGTGGCGGCATCGAGAGCGATGAGGCGGGCATCGATGGTAGCGATGAAGATGCGGCGCTGGTGCCCGTCCGACCAGGTGGATGCGCCTCGATTGGCGAAATCGCCATAGCCCGCTTTGGGGTTGACCTTGGGATCATAGCTCCAGCGCTGGCGGCCGGTATCGGGATCGAGGGCGATCACGCGGCCAAACGGAGTGGTGACGAAGAGAGTGCCATCCATGAACAGTGGCGTCGATTCGAACTGCGACTTGCGGCCGCTCTTCGGTTGATAGAGGTCGCCGGTGTGGAAAGTCCAGGCAACCTTTAGCTGAGTAACGTTTTGACGATTGACGATGGCGAGCGGCGAGAAGCGGGTACCGCCCGGGTCGTGCCCATAAGCCGGCCACAGGCCATCGGTGTCACCGGCAGAAATGGAGAGAACGGCGACCACACCACAGATCAATAGGCGCATTGTTTGAGTTTAAGCTGCAATCGTGTCCTTTGGCTATACTACTCTCATCGAGATGCGCCTGGCGGAACAGCTACGGCCGACCCTGCCGCGCATTTATGTTGTAGTTTACGTTCTTATCGCTGGCGTTCTCATCGGGGCGCAGATGTTCTGGCCGCCTCCCGTTGGGCTCGCGGATAACGGTGACTTCTCGAAAATCGCGGGTTACTACGATCTAGGTGCCTGGAATGGCAGCCGGGATGAATACAAGGCATTTGTAAGCCATTATGTCTTCTCGCCGCAATATCACTGGGCGAGCAAGATCTTTTCATCCGAGCATGTATTTGTCTGGCCCGCGGTGCGCATCGGCCGGGCGCTAATATCCCGGGACCATTTTGACATTCGAATTCTCGCATCGATCCATCTATTAGCTCTTCTGCTGGCGTTCGCGGGAGCCGGCTTGATCTTTTCCACGCTTACCCGCACGCGAGCGGCTTGCCTCGCACTCTTCACGATGTTCGTCTTCACAGACGTAGCTTACGCGTCATCGCTGAACTCTTTCTACGCCGATACGGCAACGATGTTATTCGCTTTGACAACCATTGCCGCGACGATTGCTTGTGCAACAACGGTGGACCACAGATGGTCATGGATGATTTGTCTGGTTATATCCGGCATCCTTCTAATTACTTCGAAGATGCAGCATGCCGTGCTCGGCTTACCATTATGCCTGTTCGCCATTGTAAATGGTATTCAATCGGCGAAAAGCGTTCGCGCCGCCTGGATCGTTGTAAGCGTCACATGGCTATTCACCATGTTCTTCATGATGCGAAGCTCCGATCCGCTATATAAGGTGCCGCCCTTATTTACGACGATCTTCTATAAGATCGGAAGGAGCTCGGCCGATCCGGCGAGCGACTTTCGAGAACTCGGACTCGGACCCGGGTATGTGCCGCTAAAAGGCCTGTTCGCGTACGCGGCGGGGTCGCCGATCAACGATCCGGCGTGGCGGCAAATATTCCTGAGAAAGACCGGCTTTGGAAAGGTATGTCTGTTTTACCTTCGCCATCCGCGGCGCGCTGTGGCCTTGATCTGGCAGGACATCAAAGAGTTCGGCCCGTTGAACCCCGATCCAGGATTGCTTCACGACCGGTCCCGCTTCAACGCCTGGCATACATGGCGAGATTATATATTCAGGGAGTACCCGGCTCATATCGTGTTGGTATTCGCTATCTCCTTATGCTTCTGTGTTGCCTGCTGCGTGTCCGCAGCGCTTCGTGAGCGCTATCCCGCTTGGCTCTGTTTTCTCGCAGTCGTATTGATGGCACTTCTGGCGCTAGCTGTCGCGACCTTGGCCGATGCCGCCGAGACCGCCAGGCACCTGTTTATCTTCCATGTTCTGACCGATATCGTGTTGTGCTTCTGGATGTGGGCTCTGGTGGATTTCGTTGTGCGGCTCATAACGCCGGCCCAGGCTGTCAAACTGCCGCCGGTGCAAGATGCCGATTTGATGCAACGAATAGGTTAGGAGTAACCACAAAATCTTGAGTCCATAGATCGCGCTTTGCAGGAACGACGCGGAAGAGGCCTGTGGGAAATAACGCGTCGGCACGGGCGTCTCGGCGATCGGCATGCCGAGAGCGACGATTTGCGCGATGATCTCCTGATCGAATATGAAATCATCGGAGTTCATCTGGAAGTTGACGGCTTCGAGGACTTCCCGCCGGAATGCCCGGTACCCAGTGTGGTATTCCGAAAGATGCAGACCAAACACAAGATTCTCCAGGCCGGTGAGCATGCGATTTGCATAGTACTTCCACCACGGCATCCCCTGCGCAACGGGATCGGTTCCCATCAGGCGCGATCCGAGAACTATCGCGGCGCGGTCTTCCTGTATCGGTTTGATGATTTCGGGCAGCAATGTTGGATCGTACTGGTAATCGGGATGCACCATTACCACAATCTCCGCGCCGGCTTTGAGCGCCTCCTGATAACAGGTCTTCTGGTTTGCTCCATAACCGTAATTCCGGTTATGCACGAAGAGTTCCAGGCCCAGCTCGCGCGCGATTTTGGCAGTTTCGTCGGAACTCCCGTCATCGACCACAATCACCAGATCCACAACCTCGCGCGGAAGATCGGCATAGGTCATGCGCAGGGTCTTCGCGGCGTTGTAAGCCGGCATAACCACTACGACTTTCGTATGCATGTTAACTCCGGCGATGCGGGTTGAGCGCTGCGCTCATTGATAGCGGAGCAGTTGGAACTTGACAATGATGGCGCAGGTGAAAGGTGTGCTGATTGCTGGGCCGAAGTTGATCGGCCCCAGTAAGGAGCTGAAGGCGCCGCTCCTCTGACTAGCGTATGGGATCCTCTGACTAACGTATGGGACGACGCTCGGGCTCAGAAGGGATATTCGCAACGATTCGTCGGAAATCGCGACGATCGGGCCGGCGGTCAGCCCGGCGGCGGCAGCGAGTTTTTGGGCCTGCGCCTGCGCATCGGAAATGAGATCTTTCGGCTGGCATTGATCCGGCGATTGCCCGTCCGGCGACACTCGCGATCCCTGCACGCTGAAGGCAAGGCTTAGCCCAGTATTGTTCCGGGCAATGGTTTGCTGAAGGTTAGTGAGCGTTGCGATGGTGGCTTTCATCTGCTCCAAAGGCACAGACAAAGAAAATATCCATTCCAGCTTGGGCGGAGGTGGCGCTCCGGGGAGAACGAACGCTGCCGCGGCGTACAAGCTAACTAGATTTGCCGCAGTGATCCCGGAACCCTGCAGCGCGCCAACGATCTCGTCCAGGCCGGTGTTTAAGTTGGAATTCACGGAAACGGCCAGGAGCAGTTGATCGGGCTGCAGATTCGTCGTTCGCGAGGCGGTGATCACAATCGAGTTCGAATCGAGTTGTCCGAAAAGCAGGGATGTAGCGCCAAGAAATACGGCCGCCAGCCCGATTCCACGCGTTCGCATCAGAAGCGGCCCAGTGCGAATTTCACCGTCAATGCGCAGATTGGCGGGAATGGAAAAGAGGCGGCAACGCCATTCGGCGCCGTGCTCGTGGTCTGGCTCGACATCGCCAGCACCGTCCCCACGCTCAGCCCGGCGGCATCCGCCAGTTTCTGCGCTTTGACCCGCGCATCGGAGAGTAGATCCGACACGGCGCAAGGTTGAGACTGCTGCAACTGTGTCGAAACCTGGGTTCCTTGCACCGTAAACGAAACGGTAAGTCCATTGTTCTTTTGCATAACGCTCTGCTGAAGCGCAGTCAGCGCCGCCACCGTATCCTTTATCTTCGACAGCGCCACCGGCAATCGAAACGCCCATTCAAGCATCGGTTGCAGCGGTGTGCCCGAAGGCGGCTGAAAAGTCTGCGCCGCATTCACGCCCGAGAAGTTGGCGGCCGTAATCCCGGACCCTTGCAGCGCGGCGAGGACGTCGCTAAGCCCCGCCTTGTAGTCCGAGTTTACGTAGACGGCGAAGACGGCCTCGTCGGACGGAAGGTTCGTACTGCGGGAAGCCGTGACAGTGACCGAGTTCGAATCAAGCTGCTGTCCAAAGCTGAGCGCCGCGGTAATGGCCACGAGCGCGAGGATACGATTCACCATGCTGGAAGTATACTCAAAAACCGCGAATCTCGCGTGAGTGCCCGCGTATTGGGAGCTTCATTGATAACGGAGCAGTTGGAATTTTACCGTGATTGAGCAGTAGAGGGTTGGCGCGGGGTAAACAATCTGTGACAGCCCTGACGTAGAGCTTATGGTTTGGGAGCCGAGCAAGAAAGAGCTGTACCCGTAGGGGCCCGAACGCGCAAACGCAAAGTATCCAGCGCCGCTCGGTGCCGATCCGTCGGATAGAGCGGCAATCGGACCGGCTGTTACCCCCGCTGCATCGGCGAGCTTTCCCGCTTGCCTTTGCGCGTCGGAGACGAGATCTGCTGTTGGACATTGGTCCGGTTGTTGCAAGCCAGGCGATGGGCGCGTGCCCTCGACACTGAAGCTGAGACTCAGCCCGTTATTCTTCTGTACGATCGTTTGCTGAAGGGCCGTGAGCGCCGCGTCCGTTCTTTTCATCTGGTCAAACGGAACTGGTAAGGAGAATATCCAGTCCAGCCCCGGCTGGGCGGTTATGGCGGTCGTGTCCACCGGGCCTATTGTCAGCACCGGCGAAAAGGATGCGCCATAGACACCTGTTAGACTCGCAGCCGTAATCCCCAAACCCTGCAGTGTTCCGACGATCTCGTCCAAGCTGGCGTTCAAATCCGAATGAACGCCCACGCTGAAGACGAGTTGGCCGGGTTGTAGATTCGTCGTGCGCGAAGCCGTGACGATGATCGAGTTCGAATCCAGTTGTCCAAAGATGGGAGAGCCAGAGGCCAAAAGTACAGAGGCGAGCCACAGATTTCGCATAGGGTTAAAACCGTCCCAGCGCGAATTTGACCGTCAAAGAACAGCTTGGGAACGTAGACGTCTGGCTCGACATCGCCAGTACGGTTCCCGCGCCCAGTCCGGCGGCAGTCGCGAGTTTTTGCGCGTTTACCCGTGCATCGGAAATCAGATCGAAGAGGACGCAAGTTTGGGACTGTTGCAACTGCTGTGACACTTGCGTTCCCTGAAGATTGAAGGAAAGAGTCAACCCGTTGTTCGCCTGCATCAAGCTCTGCTGAAGGCCGGTTAACGCCGCGACTGTGTCCTTTATTTTCGAAAGCGCCACGGGTAACCGGAAGCTCCATTCGAGCATTACCGGGAGCGGCTTGCCTGCAGTGTAATCGTATTTTTGAACAGTATTGACATTGGAAAAATTTGATATTGCGGTACCGGACCCTTGCAGCGCGGCAAGTACATCGCTCACCGTGGCGTGTAAATCGGAATCGACATAGATGCCGAAGAGAGCCTCGTCAGCCTGAAGATTCGTGCCTCGGGAGGCGGTGACCGTGACCGAGTTCGAATCCAGTTGTCCAAAAGCGAGCGGCGCGGAGACGAGCAGCGCGAGTGCGAGGGCGGGTTTAATCATGAATAGATTATGGCGCGGTCCAGCTATCGCTGCTCGTCGCTCTCGGCCGGATCTCTCCTTCCGGCTGGAGCATTCGCTTGAAACCCGATTTGGCGCTTCGAGACAACGGGCGGCTCAACCAGCTTTTCGATCGCTTCCCAGATCGCGTCGATGTTGGAGGCATGATCATGCATCGTCCGCTTGATTTCATCGAGCTTAGCAGCAAATTCCTGATTGCTTACCAGCATCGCTCTCAATCGGACGAATGCCCGCACGATGAGAATATTGACCTGGACCGCGCGTTTGCTGCTCAGGACTGACGAAAGCATCGCGACCCCGTGTTCCGTGAAGGCGTTCGGCAGATAGCGGCGGCCTCCCCAACTTGAGGTCACAGTTTGTGACCTCAAGATCTCGGTCTCCTCGTCCGTCAACTGGAACATAAAATCTTCCGGGAAACGGTCGGGATTTCGCCGTACAGCCTGGTTGAGAGCTTTGGTAGGCACCTCATACAGTTCCGCAAGATGGGCATCCAGCATCACTTTATGTCCCCGGACCAGGAAAATCCTTTGTTCGATGACTTCCACCGGAATCGGGAGCGTCTCGGCTGCTGGAGCAGATATCATTATGTTGGAAGTGATCGCGCCGGCTGAAAATTCTCGCGATCAGCTCTATACCCTCTGCAACCTGCTCTACCGCATATAGATATAATCCTTGACGAACCACTATATATTGATCCATGATTGCAGAGTGACAAACGCAACCTGCTAGGTTTGTCATAATAAAATAAGGACTACTTGCACTGCATACCATGGGACAACTAAGCGTCGATCTAAGTAGCAAAATCAACGAGTTGCGTCAAGCTTCTCCAAAAAAGGCCCTTCCCGTCGAGGAACGAACCGGCATCCGCTTTCCGAAGTACTTTACCCAGAAACTCGAGCCTGGCAAGACTCCCTACGACGATATTCAGTGGGAGCTCCGCACGGCCGCGATCGGCAATGACAAAGGTGCCATCATCTTTGAACAGAACGATATTGAAATCCCGGCTGACTGGTCGCAGACGGCCACCAATATCGTTGCCAGCAAGTACTTCCACGGGAAGCTTGGCTCGCCCGATCGGGAGCGCAGCGTCGCCCAGCTTGTTCACCGGGTGACCGACACAATTGCGGAGTGGGGCAAGAAAGGCAATTACTTCCGGACCGAAGAGGACGCCGGGAACTTTCGGAATGAGCTGGCGCACCTGATGCTTACTCAGAAGGCCTGCTTTAACTCCCCGGTGTGGTTCAACGTCGGCGTCAAAGAAGCGCGCGGCTACGGCTTCTATTTCGACGAGACCACCCACAGCGTGGTCAAGCTGAAGAAAGGGTCGCACCGGCCGCAGTGCTCGGCCTGCTTTATCAATTCGGTGGGAGACACGCTCGAATCGATTCTCGAGTTGGCCAAGACGGAAGGCATGCTGTTCAAGTGGGGCTCGGGCACGGGCACCAATCTGTCCTCGTTGCGCGAAGAAGACGCGATCCTTTCAGGCGGCGGACGCGCTTCCGGGCCGTTGAGCTTCATGAAGGGTTTCGACGCTTTTGCCGGCGTCATCAAGTCAGGTGGTAAGACCCGCCGCGCAGCCAAGATGGTGATCCTGAATGCCGAGCATCCCGACATCGTCAACTTCATCTGGTGCAAAGCGAAAGAAGAGAAGAAGGCCCACACGCTGATCGATGCAGGCTACGACTCATCACTCGACGGCGAAGCCTACGGGTCGATCTTCTTCCAGAACGCGAACAACTCCGTGCGTGCTACCGACGAATTCATGGAGGCGGTGGCCGAAGACCGCGACTGGTGGACTCGCTCCGGTCTCAACAGCCAGCCGGTCAAACGTTACAAGGCGAAAGATCTACTCCATCAGGTTGCCGAAGCGACGCATCAGTGCGGTGATCCTGGCATGCAATTCGACACTACGGTCAATCGCTGGCATACTTCGAAGACAACGGGGCGGATCAACGCCTCCAATCCGTGCTCGGAGTACATGTTCCTGGACGACTCGGCTTGCAATTTATCATCGCTCAATCTGATGAAGTTCGTGGGTCCGGGTGGGGAGTTCGATGTCGAAGCCTTCCGGCACGCCTGCGACACGATGACTCTCGCTCAGGAGATCATTGTTGACAGCGCGAGCTATCCGACTGAAAAGATCGCCCGAAACTCGCACGACTTCCGGCCGCTCGGCCTCGGCTTTGCCAATCTGGGCGCGCTGCTGATGTCGATGGGCATCCCCTACGACAGCCCACAAGGCCGCGATTGGGCGGCCGCGATCAGTGCCATCCTGTGCGGTCAGGCCTACCTGACCAGCGCTCGTATCGCGGAGGGCACGGGTCCCTGCGCGGGCTATGCTGTGAACGAGGAATCCTTCCTGGAGGTAATCCAGATGCATGGCCGCGCGGTCGCCCACGTGGATAGCCACCGTGTTCCAGCCGATTTGTACGAGGCTGCGGGGCGCGTATGGCAGGACGCCTATCAGCTAGGCGAGCGCGTGGGGTTTCGTAACGCGCAGACGACCGTGATCGCGCCCACCGGGACCATCGGCTTCATGATGGATTGCGATACTACCGGCATTGAGCCCGATCTGGCGCTGGTCAAGTACAAGAAACTGGTGGGCGGCGGCATTATCAAGATCGTCAACAACACCGTCCCGCAGGCGCTCATCAAACTGGGCTACAGCCCCGAGCAGGTGGAGATCATCGTCAGCCACATCGACGCTACCGGCACCATCGAGGGTGCGCCCGGGCTGAAGGATGACCACCTGCCCGTCTTTGATTGCAGCTTCCGTCCCCAAAACGGAAAACGCTTTATCCACCATATGGGCCACGTGAAGATGATGGCCGCGGTGCAGCCCTTCATCTCGGGGGCGATCTCGAAGACGATCAACATGCCCGAGGAGTCCACCGTCGAAGAGATCATGGACGCCTACATGGAAAGCTGGCGTCTTGGCCTGAAGGCGGTGGCTATCTATCGCGATAATTCCAAGCGCAGCCAGCCGCTCAGTTCCTCCACTGGCAAGGGCGAGAAGAAGGCCACGCCGGCGGCGGCAACTGTCACGGAGAAGATCGTGTACCGGCCGATCCGGCGCAAGCTGCCAGATGAGCGGCAGTCGGTCACGCACAAGTTCTCGATCGGTGGCCACGAGGGCTACATCACGGTGGGCATGTACGACGACGGAACGCCCGGCGAGGTGTTCATCTCGATGGCGAAAGAAGGTTCAACCATTTCGGGGTTGATGGATAGCTTCGCCACTTCGATCAGCTACGCGCTGCAGTATGGCGTACCGCTGAAGTTCTTTGTCGACAAATTCAGCCATGTGCGATTTGAACCCAGCGGCTGGACCGGCAACCCTCAGGTCCCGTACGCGAAGTCAATCATGGACTACATCTTCCGCTGGCTGGGCGCCAAGTTCCTGGGACCCGAGTACGCCATCAGCGAAGCCGGCGATGCGAAGTTGCTGCGCCCGACTGAGCCCGAGCCGCAGCAAGCGCTGCCCTTTGCGCCGGTAGGGACGGATGCTCCGCTCTGCTCGGAGTGCGGCGGCCTGATGACTCGCAATGGAAGCTGCTACAAATGCGAGAACTGCGGCGGGACGAGCGGCTGTTCGTAGGCGGACGGCCAGCCAAGCTGCGCCGTCTTCCACTCAAGCCCCGAGCGCCTGGGCTGATTTACCCGTTTTGATTTCTCTCCAGCAGGGTAGCAAACTCAATCCAAACATGCCTACTGCCGTCTGGCAATCTCCCCCGCCGGCGCTCTTTCTCAGCGGATAGGTTTCAATTTCCCCTATTTAGAATTTTTTTCTTCCATACGGGGGGGGGGAAGGATTATAATCTTTGAGAAAAGAATGAAACGCGCAATATTGACTTTATCTACCATCTTAATTCTAGTTCTAGACTCGCAACATCTGACTGCCCAATGCTCCCTTTATGATATGACGAGTTGGAGCCAAGGGGACTGCAACTACACGTGGTATTACTTTGACTGTGGCCGTGGGGACGGCTGCGTCCATCAGGCGTTTGCGTGCAAAACAGTTATGGCTATGGGACCGACTGCTAATCGAAGAGGAAATGAGGTATTGTAAACGTTACTGGCTGATCGGCATCGCCGCGCTCGGAATTGCACCCGCAGTATTTGCTCAAAAATCGCATACGGCGGTTTGGAATCCGAAGGTTCACGAGATTAGTGGTATTAAGAAACATTTGAAATTCGGTTAAACGGGCTGCCTGATTCGGTTTCCTGGATCGTGGGAGTAAAGGCGGATTCCAGTACTTCGGTGATTGTCAATGAAATCCGGTTCCAAAGCCCCCCGAGCCCTGGGTTGCCGTTCAGGCCAATTTCCGAAATTGTAGACATACCAGACGTGGTCGTTAATAACGAGGGAATCACGGTACGTCCAAATACGATCGCCGGTTCTTCTGTTCTCGTCTATATGTCAATCCCTCAAGGCACGGAAATTAGCGTGCAAAAGGACGGACGTGTAATTGCCCAGGCAGCGGTGGACTCCAGCCTGCTCATTCAGGATGGACGTATCATTCCCGTTAGAGTTGGTGGTCGGCAGAATCTGCTATCGAGGTTGATGCTTGGAAGTCAGCCAAACAACGCCTCGGATATTCAACGGCTTCGGACGGGAGAGTACATGCCAGGAACTGCCACGCTCAAGGCCCACTTGGCGTCCTGGTCCGAACCAGCGGCTGCAAGAACTCTTACTGCGGCGAATATGCGGGTTGCTTCGGCCTCGCTTGAGCTGCGGATCGATGAAACGGGGACTGTGGTTGACATACGCGCACGCTCGGGTGCCGAGGACATATTACGAGTCTATGAGCAGAGTCTGCGCTCGTGGAAGTTTCGGCCCTTTCTTGTCGATGGTAAAGCTGTCGCCGTTAAGGCCTTGGTGCCGTTTTTTGTAGCGAGCGACGGATATATCCGGACGCCTCTCGATCCCTCTATCTTTGTAGACTCGACGTCACCAGCTCAGGCTTCGGCGCGCGCAAACAGTACGGCGGGTTGCTGCCAGAAATGAGACCAATAATGAGATACTTACGAGTACGGATCATTGGCGCAATCGCGATCGCCATGGCGCTGGCCGTGAATGCACAATGCCGGATGGCGGGGATTGCAGCGAGTTCTCACGTTCCTCATGGTCCGATGAGGCCTGTGATTACGCATCGTTTCTGTTGGATTGTGCTTGTGGAACTTGTCAAGTCGACACTCAAACTTGCCGCGGTTTTGGCTCCGCTTCGTGGAACTGTAATTGACAGATCCCTCGGCTTGATATTCGGCCACCGTTGTTGTGGCTCCGCCCGGGTCGTCTGCTGAAGTCTGAATCTAAATCCCTTGCCGGCATGTTTGATTTGTCTGGTGAGTTTAAACACGTGATCGGACCGTTTTAGAAAGAGCGGCGGCTGGACCGGCAATCCGCAGGTCCCGTACGCGAAGTCGATCGTGGACTACATCTTCCGAGGCCGGCGATGCCAAGTTGCTGCGCCCTACTGAGCCCGAGCCGCAGCAAGCCCTCCCGTTCGCTCAACCGATGGCGGATGCTCCGCTCTGCTCGGAGTGCGGCGGCCTGATGACTCGCAATGGAAGCTGCTATAAGTGCGAGAACTGCGGGGGCACCAGCGGCTGTTCGTAGATAGCAGAATCACGAGGACGGAACACCTGCACGCCCCGATTCGTAGTCTCCTAGCGTGCGGAAGATCTACGTTATCGGGATTGCGCTTGCCTCGGCGGCGACGCTCTCTGCCTGGTATTGGAGGGACAGATCGGATGCTGAGGCGGAGCGGCTGACAGGTCTTCTTGGCTGGCAACCGGGGCAGACAGTGGCGGAAGTGGGAGCCGGGGCCGGAAAGATCGCGTTCCATGCGGCGCGGCGGGTGGAACCCGGAGGCAAAGTGCTCGCCACGGAGCTGGATCCAAAACGGCTGGTGAAGTTGAGGACCGGAGCGGCAAAGCGGCATCTGACCGGCATAACCGTCATTGAAGGATCGGTTTCCGGTACGAACTTACCTGACTCGTGCTGCGACTCGATCTATTTGCGTGGCGTTTATCACCACTTCACGAAGTCTATCGAGATGGACACAAGTTTATATCGGGCGCTTCGGCCGGGCGGGTTGCTGGCGGTAATTGAATTTCCACCCAGTTGGTTCTTGAGCATGATTGCTCCGGTTAAGGGGGTGCCTGGGAATCGGGGTGGGCACGGCATTCCGCGCAACGTGCTGGTGCAAGAGTTGAAGACTGCCGGTTTCCAGATTGTGGAGCAAATCGAGAATTGGCCCGCGGGCCTCTATTGCGTGGTGGGAAGAAAGGGCGGCCTAACTCGCTATCATGTCTAGTAGGAGGCAGTCATGGCAAAGCCAGTTCCCGATGGTTATCACACAGTAACACCCTATCTTGCGGTTGCGAATGCAGCCGAGTTCATTAATTTTGTGAAGGCCGCGTTCGGGGCAACGGAAATGTATAGCCACAAACGACCTGACGGCAGCATCGGACACGCCGAAGTGAAGATCGGCGATTCGCTCGTGATGATCGGACAGGCGGGCGGCGAATGGAAACCCATGCCGGCGGCCCTGTATGTCTACGTGCCCGACTGCGACTCGGTGTACCGTGGCGCGATCGCAGCCGGCGGAGTGTCGTTAGCCGAGCCCAAGGATCAGTTCTACGGCGACCGTCACGGCGGAGTGAAAGACCCGGCCGGAAATCAGTGGTGGATTGCCACCCACATCGAGGATGTCGCTCCGGAAGAACTCGCGCGCCGGGCGGCCGCCAGCGGGCGCTAAGCCATCAGGTTGGGGCAGGCAGCAAGACCGTCTGCCCCATGTCTTGATCTTTGTACTGCAATTGAAAGAGCTTCCAGTAAATCCCGCGCACCAGGAGCAACTCCTGATGCGTGCCGATCTCGCGCAGTTCCCCTTTGTGCATGACGATGATCCGGTCGGCGCGCTGTATTGTGGAGAGCCGGTGTGCAATCACGATCGAAGTCCGGCCCTGTACTAAACGGGACAGGGCTTCGCGAACGCGGAACTCCGTCTCCGTATCGACGCTGGAAGTCGCTTCATCCAACACCAGAAAACGCGGATTATGCGCCAGCGCGCGGGCGAAGCTGATGAGCTGCTTCTGCCCGGTCGAGAACCCGTTTCCGCGCTCCCGTACAGGCTGCTCAAATCCGCCTGGCAAGCCTTCCACAAAATCGAGCAGGTTGACGCGCTCCGCTGACGCCCGCAGATGGGCGTCGGAGATTCCGTCCGTTCCGAGCCGGATATTACTCTCGATCGTCCCCGTAAAGAGGTGCGGATCCTGCAACACCACGCCGAAGTTCCGCCGGAGATCTTCGAGATCGAACTCACGCACGTCGATGCCGCC
The DNA here is from genome assembly GCA_051000095.1 of Bryobacteraceae bacterium. Classification (GTDB taxonomy): domain Bacteria; phylum Acidobacteriota; class Terriglobia; order Bryobacterales; family Bryobacteraceae; genus JBBSHP01. Next base: position 24,992 of record JBPCOQ010000213.1, read on the forward strand.
GATCGAGATGCTTCCGCGCCGCACGTCATAGAAGCGCAGCAGCAGGCTGGTCAGGGTGGTCTTCCCCGCGCCGGTATGGCCCACCACCGCCACTGTTTCCCCGGGCTCCACGCGAAAACTCACATCGCGCAGCACCCAGTCTTCATTCTTGTAGGCAAACCAGACGTGGTCGAACTCGATGGCGGCGGCCCCGCGAGGGAACGGAACCGGACTGTGAGGCACCTGAATCTCAACGGGCGTGTCGAGTAACGTGAAGATCCGCTCCGATGCCGCCATCGCGGATTGGAGAATGTTGAACTTCTCGCTGAGGTCCTGAATGGGACGGAAGAACCGCAAGCCGTATTGAAAGAATGCTACCAGCACGCCCAGCGTGAGCGCGCCCTGGCGGATACGGAAACCACCATACGCGAGCAGCAGCGCCAGCGCCAGCATTCCGAGAAACTCCACCACCGGGTAGAACCATCCATAGGCGTTGATCGCATCGAAGTAGGCATCGCGATGGTCGCGATTGATCCGATCGAACTCACCGATGCTCCGGGCTTCGCGATTGAACAACTGCAGCACGGCGATGCCATTCAGATGTTCCTGCAGATAGGAATTGATTTTGGCGATCGCCACTCGGATGCGCCGGTAACTCTGCTGGACCGACCGCCGGAACTGCATGGTTACCAGCACCACGGCCGGCATCACCGCCAGCAGCATCGCCGTCATGCCAGGGCTTAGATTAAACATCGCAATCACGACAAAGCTCAACGCGAGCAGATCGCCCACGATCATCACCAGCCCCGAGGCGAATAGCTCGTTCAAGACGTCGGCATCGGTGGTAACGCGCGTGACCAACCGGCCGACAGGATTGCGATCGTAGAAAGTCAGGTCGAGCTTCTGCATCTTGGCCATCAACTCGCGCCGCAGATCGAACATCGCCTTCTGGCCGGTCCACTGCATGAGATAGGTCTGGCCGAAATCGGTCAGCAACGCTCCGGCGATCGCCAGCAGATAGAGACCGGAGAGTTGGGCGAGCCCGGTCCAGGGATTGAGAGACAGAAGAAAATCGAGAGGCGTTCCCAGTGGATGGCTGGAGGGGACCAGATACCGGTCAACCGCTATTTTGGTGAGCAGTGGCCCCGTGATTTGAAGCAGGGCATTGAAGAAGAGGAACACCAGGGAGACAGCCACTACGCCCCAGTAGGGCCGCATATACCCGAGCAGCCGGCGCATCAGCCGGCCGTCGTATGCCTTGCCTAAGACCTCCTCTTCCACTGAAACTAGTGTATCGTTCAGCTTGCTATAGCCAGTACTCCCAGTGGTGAGTTGCCAGGATGTAGCCGCATAAGCAAGCGTTAGTGACCGCGTGGGCCAGGATGCAATCGCCGAGGCTCCGGGTCCGCACCATCCACCAGTTATAAACGATCCCGGCGATCAGGCCGACGTCCCAGAAAGGTCCGTGCTCGGATGCGAAAAGAACCGCCGTGATCCAGAAGGCCTGTGCCTGATAAGTACCCAGCCGAATCCGTTCGAAGCCGGGCGAGATCAGCCAACGCATGAGCCAGGCTCGCCAGAACAGCTCCTCAATGATCGGCACCAGGATAACAGCGCGAATCGTTCTCGATCCAAGTACGATGGGGTCCAGCCGGTCGAGCGCCGCGAGCGAACTGCTCATCTGGCCCGTTAAAGCATTCTGAAACAGCCAATGCTGCCGGTATGCCGGGAAGAGCACATCCGGCAGTATCCAGATTATGAACACCGAAAACCCGACCAGGCTGCTGGCAAACAAGGCCGTCGCGTGCAGGTCAATCACGCGCTTAGAAAAGACATAGAGCACGGTTGCGAGCAGCGCCAGCCGGAGCGGACCCTCCGCGGCCGGAGGAAGCGGGATCGACCGCTGCACCGCCAGGAAAAGGAGGAAAACGGCGAAAGGAACTACATACGGTACGCTTGGGTTGCGCGGTAGCCTTTGAGCCGATGTCAAAATGAGCCGGAAAGCGTTTAGCCGATTTTCGCCATCAGCTCGCGGATCTTTTGCTGTTCCCGGCCGGTGGGGTTGAAGCGCATCGCAGTCTGAAGCTCGCGTTTGGCTTCCGCTTTATCGCCCTTCTGGTAGAGACCCAAGGCGAAGTGCAGATGATAGGTCGGATTATTGGGCACGCGCGTCACCAACTCCCGCAAGAGGCGCAGACCGTCATCGGTTAAGTTTTTCTTAAGAAAGATCAGGCTGACCGTATCGAGCACGTTCGGGTCGTCGGGCTTCTTGTTGCGGGCGCGCTCCGCGAAATTTAGCGCCGTATCAAGATCCACTCCTTCATCCGCCTTCGCATAGGCGATGTTGTTCAGCGCTACCGTGTTGTCCGGCTGAAGCTTCAAGACCTGCTCATACATCTTGCGGGCTTCGTCCCCGCGCCCGGTGAATTCATAGACTAACGCGAGTTGGAGAAGCGGAATGGGATCCTTGGGGCTGAGGTCCCGAGCCTTGTTGAAAATCGCGATGGCGCCGTTGGTATCTCCGCTCATGCGTTTTGCTTCTCCCATCCGGAGATAGAGCGCGGGAAGATCCGGAGACTTGTCACTTTTGTCGATTACAGTCTGAAACTCGTGGATCGCCTCCGGATATTTTTTCACAGCGGTATCCAAACTCGCCAAGACCATCCGGTACCCCAGATTATCCGGGGCTTTGGCGACTTCAGCTTGCACCAGCCGGATTGCATCGTCGTATTGGCCCCGCGCCACTTTGCATTCGATGATCCCGTTCAAACCGCGGGGATCCTTGGCATCGGCCAGCATTTGAAAATCCGCCTCGGCTTCCGGATACCGCCGCTGCAGATAGTTGAGCCTGCCCATCTGGAAACGTACGTCATTCGATCTGGGATCGGATTTTACCAGCTCATTCAACTCCGAGCGGGACTGATCGTAATCGCCGACGCTCATCAGCCCGAGGGTCCGCACGAGCTTGGCGGTGAGGTTATTCTTATCCAAGGCCAGAACTTCGGCTGCGTGCTGAATGGCCTGTGGAGTATCGCCGCGACGTAACTCCAACTGAGCCAAGGCCAGCTTGGCGGGAATATAGTTTGGCCTGATCTTCAAGGTCTCCTGAAAATGGAGACGGGCCTGATCCAGACTGGCGGGATCTCCCTTGAGTGTGTAGGCTCGCGCGAGATTAAAGTGCAGGATCGCAAGGCGCTCCGCCTCATTGGTAGCGGTTTTCGCCACGAGAGGCTGAAGCTCGGCAATGATCCCGTCGGCCTGTTTCGAGCTCTTCGCACCCTGCAGCAGCACGGAGGCGTGCATGGCGATGGCTTCGGGATCCTTGGGGTGCTCTCGAATCAGCTCCGCCACCACCTTAGCGGCTTCATCGCTCTTGCCGCTAACGGTGAGTGCCTCGACCAGCTTCTTTTGATAGGTGAATTTCTGGTTGGGATCGTCTTTCTCACCTTCCCGATACTGTGCAATTGCATGATCGTAGTCCCGAATGGTGTAGTAAAAATCCCCTACGAGCAGATGTCCGCCGGGAAATTTCTTTTTATCCGAAGTGAGCTGTGACAGGGTGGACTGCATGTCCGGCTTGCGCTGCGTCAGAAAGTAAAAAAACGCGAGCTGCGTTACGAATTCGCCGCGCGCCGGGTTGTTCGCGATCTTCTTCTTGAGTAACTGCTCGGCCTCCTGAGCGCGGTTGGTTCTTAAATAATAACTGTATAGGATGTCGTACATCCGGTCGTAATTCTTATCCCGCTCAATTAAGTCTTTGCCGAGCTTCTCGGCTTCCGCGGCTTGATTGTTGCCAAATAGCAACTGCGTCAACATGGACACAACTTCGGGGTTGTACGGTTTAACGGCGTTTGCATCCTGAAACCGCTGCATAGCCTCTTTCAGGCGCTGAGCCGCTTCCGCGGGGTCCTTTGCTACCTGCCTCTCGGCGAAAGCGGAGTATCCGGCGAGGCGAAGCCCGTCGAACGATTTGGGATCCTGCTTAAGCAGCTTTTCCGAGACGTCCTTCAATTCGAGCGCGAAGTCTTTGACATTTGGAAACTGAGTATGAAATAGGAAATCCAGATCGCCTAGTTTCGAATACGCCTCTAAGCGGACCGGACCGGGAGTGGTTTCGAGCTCAGAGGCGCGCTCGAAGTCCCGCCGCGCTTCGTTATAATTCTTCGCCGAAATATTGGTCAATCCGAGCCGGTACCAAGCCTCGCCATTCCGGGAGTCCTTCTGCAAAGCGCGCCGGTACATGATTGAGGCCTGGGTGTACTTACCGCGGTCGAAATACTTTTTACCATTGTCGACATACCGGCGGCTGGCGGCTTTCGGATCGGTATTACAAGCGGCCAGCAAACCAAGAAGGGGTACCAGGGACAGAAGCGCAAAACGATTCATAATATCTTCGGCTTTAATCACTTAATCATACCTGCAATGGCTTGGCAATAGCAGCTTAGTTCTAGACCTGCTTACGGGAGGTCCATTGCCAGAAGCCGGAATGTGCTGCTATAAAGTCCATAGGTACAAAATGACATCCATCCAAAGAGTGCTCTGCGCCGCTTTGCTTTCTCTCTCGGGATTGGTGTTGGGGCAGCCCAACGTGACCGCCTGGGACACTTTAAACCAGGGCGTCGAGTCAAAGAATCCAGAGAAACGTAAGCAAGCGCTGGTAGCTGTGGGGTCGATTGGCTTGGCCCCGCAATCCATCCAGCTATTGGAATACGGTTTGCTTAACGATGAGGATACGGTGGTACGCCAGACAGCGGCTGCGACGCTAGCGCAGATGAAGGCCAGGCAGTCGATACCGGCGTTGCAGAAAGCGCTGGACGACCGGTCCGGTGAGGTGGCGTTTCAGGCGGCTAAGTCGTTGTGGGAGTTGGGTGACCGGTCCTCCCGCGATACGCTGCAGGAGGTGCTGACCGGGGAGCGCAAAGACGCGACGGGGTTGCGGGAAGGCGCGATACGCGATGCCAAAGCCAAGCTGCACAGTCCTCGCGCGCTCGCCAAAATCGGAGTGAAAGAGGCGTCCGGCGCGCTACTTGGACCATTTTCACTGGGGGTGACCGCCGCCGAGGACATGATGAAAGACACGGGAGCGCCCGGCCGCGCTCTTGCCGCGACGCTGCTGGGGCAGGATTGTGACGCTCGCGGATTGCAACTGCTGGAGTGGACTCTCAAAGAGGATCGGAATGCGGCGGTGAAGGCCGCGGCGGCGCGGGCGCTGGGTCAATGCGGAAGCGCGGACGACATCCCGAAGTTGGAGCAATACCTGTCGGACGGGCGCGATTCCGTGAAATATATGGCCGCCGCGGCGATCGTAAAGCTAAGCATGACAGGCGTGAAGCAGGCGGCGGCGCAGTAGAGCCCTTCGTTTCCTGATATTTGACCCGATCCTCGAAGAACGCGAAAATCGTTGGCACGAGCCGGACTGAGGAGAGTTGGTTATTGACCGAAAACGTGGTGGGGGCGGCCCGGGGCCGGTGAACACGCTGGTGTTCGATTCCTGGTCGTTGTTGTAAGATAGCGGGCGGTGAACTTGTCACGATCCCTCAGGTTGTAGTCCACTTTCGCGGTGATGTTGTCGGGACGCCGATTCGGCAGCGGATAGGACTTGACCGGTGGCGGTATCCGTGGCGGTCGCCTCCTAGTTGGGAATCTCGGCGCCATTAGCGTCCGTGACGATGCCCGAATCGACGCCTGATCGGATTGCGCGACACACATCTGGACCCTAGCAACGCGGCAATCGCGGTCTGGAGACGCTTCAGGCGCTCTTCGTCCGGTTCATCCACTGATCGAGTTCCTCCTTCGATTCCGGAATGCCGCCCTGGTCCCGGGTCTCGACCATCCAGTCATCCAGTCGCTTCGCAAATCTGGCGACCAGCCGTTCCTGTCCGGACAAGTTCGCCAGATTGCGGACCTCGAAAGGATCGGCATGGGTGTCGTAGAATTCGACGGGTGGCTTCTCAGGCGCCATCCATAGCTCCTGAATCGCATCCAGCTTGCCGGCCGCATGCAGTTCCTTGATGACTCGTTGGGTCGGATACGCTCTCTCGATATAGGCGTTGGGTTGCGTATACGGCCGCTCCGGCATGAAGTTCCGGATGTACTTGTACCGCCGGTCACGGACCGCGCGGATGCGGTCGATGGTTTCGTCGCAGCGGTCGCGCGCGGTCACGATGAAATCGCGAGGCTTGGCCTTCGATCCGAATAGCGGACGTCCCTGGAAGTTCGCTGGTATGGCGATGCCCGCCGCCATCAAGCTGGTGGCCGTCATATCCAGCGCGTGGCAGGGCTCGTCTCGCACGGCTCCGGCCTTGGCTACTCCAGGCCAGCAAACCATCAGCGGAACCCGCGTGCCGTAGTCGTACAGCCATTGCTTGCCGCGCAGCAGACAGCGCCCGTTATCTCCAAAAAAGAAGACGACGGTGTTGTCGAGAACCTGGTCCTCGGCGAGCTTGTCCAAGAGAACACCCACCTGATGGTCGAGCAGTTGAACCGCATCCAGATAATTCGCGACTTCGTTGCGCACCACGGGATGATCCGGATAGAAAGGCGGCAGGACGACCTTGGCCGGGTCGACGAGGATCTTCTGCTTGCGCGCTTCGACGAAAGAGGCGCCCTTGTGCGGAGCTTGAAAATTGACCTGGGCGTAGAACGGCTGCCCTGGCTTTCGCTGGTTCCAATGCGTGCCGTCAAAAGGCGTCACGGCCTTGAAATTGAAGTCGGTCTTGCCGTCGCCCTGCACTCCATCGGCAATCTCGCGCACGTTGCAAGTGAAGTAACCTTGCTCGCGGAATCGGCCGGTAATCAGCCGTGCGCCGTCCGGCAATTGATAGCCGTCCTTGCGGTGGCTACGGTGATTCTGCGTTCCGGTGGTGGTTTGGTAAAGGCCGACGTTGAATGCCGAGCGGCTGGGCGAGCAAACCGGAGCGGTAGTGTGAAACTGCGTGAACCGAGTACCTCGCGCCGCGAGGCGATCGATGTGGGGCGTATTCACTCCGCCATAGCCGTAACAGCTCAACTCGGCGCCGAGATCGTCGCCGATGATCCAGAGAATGTTCGGACGGTCCGCCGCCGCCCCGCTTCGCGCTCGAATCAGTGCGGTCGCCGTGCCACTCAGAAATTGTCTACGATTCATGATCGAAAGTTTGTTCATTCATTGTTTCACGGCTGCTTACGGAACTTCGGAGAGTCAACGCGCGCGCCGTTCATCAGACCGGCAACTCGCCGGACGATTTCCGGGTTGGCTGCGGCAACGTCGTTCTTCTCGGCAAGGTCGCTCCGCAAGTTGTACAGCTCGATCGGACGTCCGGCGGCTGTTCGCACGCCTTTCCAGTCGTCAAGCCGGACCGCTTGCGAGAAGCCGCGCTCATGGAATTCCCAATAAAAATACTCATGTTGCTTCTGCGACTGGCCTAGCAGCGCGGGCAACATCGAGATCCCATCCAATCCGCCGGGCGGCTTGGTTCCGGCCAGATCCGCCGCGGTAGGCAGGAAATCCCAAAAGGCGATGGCATGCCGGCTAATTGTGCTCGGCTTGATCCGGCCGGGCCACCGGGCGATCAGTGGAATCCGGATGCCACCCTCGTACAGGTCCCGCTTGATCCCTCGAAGCGGCCCGCCGCTTGCGAAGAAGTTCGGATCGTGTCCGCCCTCCTTATGCGGGCCGTTGTCGCTCGAAAACAACACTACGGTGTTCTCCTCGGCTCCGGACCGTTTGAGCGCGGCCAGGATGTCTCCGGCATGCTGGTCCAAGCGGGTCACCATGGCGGCGAACTGCTTCTCCACCTGAGGCCAGTCGCGGCCGGTGTAAGGAGCGTCGCTCGGCACCTCCATCCCATTGCCTCGGAGTGCCCCGAGTTCATCGTCGGCGTGCGGAATCGTGGTCGTGAGGCAAAGGAAAAACGGCCTGGTATGCCGCCCGTCCAGATATTGAACCGCTCGGTCGCGGAAGAGGTCGGGAGCGTACTGCTTCCGTTGATCGAACCAATTGTTCGTCAAGAAGAACTCGTTTTGGTTCTCCCAAAGATGTTCGGGATAGTAGTTATGAGCGTGTAGCTGATCAAGATACCCAAAGAACTTGTCGAAACCGCGTTGGTTTGGAGTGCTTCCGGTGGCAGGGCCGCCGAGGCCCCATTTCCCGAACAGAGCTGTTTCATACCCGGCCTGCTTCAGGACTTCGGGCAAGGTCGTTTCTCCCGAACTGAGACCGGCTTCCGGACGCATGTTTCCGCGAACGGTCGCGTGGCCGGTGTGTTTGCCGGTCATGAGACAACAACGTGAGGGCGCGCAGACGGTCGAGCCCGCATACGCTTGCGTGAAGCGAACGCCTTCGGCCGCGAGTCGATCGATGTTGGGCGTGGCGATTCGTTGTTGACCATAACAGCCTAGATCCCCGTACCCGAGATCATCGGCCAGAATAAGAAGAATATTGGGGTGCGGCGCTGAATTCTGCGCGCCGAGCACGGCAGCAGCCGACGTGCCCAGGAACGCTCTACGGTTCATTGAATCCTCCGGCAAAGGAAATATTTTTTTTCGCGTATGGTCCGAGTCTCCATAGGCGCGCCGAACGGGTGCTTAGGCGTTTTAGCGGAAAGTTGCAATTGTACTCAGCGTTTCAGCGCGATCAATCCCTGGTCCAAGCGGCGATGGATGCCGCTTCGTAGGCGCGGCGCTCCTTGCGGTCCTCAGGCGGACGCCGGTAGAAGCGCGCGGCTTCTTCACGCAGGGCCGCCCTTCTCTCGAGGTCCAGGGCCAACCTGAGAAGTTTGTGGACGCGCTAACTTTCCGGCTCCACCCCTTTGGTGCTGCTCGATTTCATCGATTTTCCCTATCATTCAAATCGTACGCTCGCCGAACCAACTCCGCAAGCTCCCCGGCGGGATCGATACCGCACACGCCCTCCAATGCTCCTTCCACGCCGCGCTCGCGAATCATGCGTTGCAACTCTTGCGCCGCGGGGTCAGCCGGGTGATCATAATGGAGCGCCGCGGCAATCCCAGTGCTCAGATGCACGGGCCGAAATTCCGTGCTTCAAAGCAAGAGCCGCCGGCCCGGCCAGCCGATCGTGGCGTCCGAGCTTGTCTGGGATCGCGGGTGTTCCGCTCAATCGGATCGACGATCTCGCGCTTCCGATACTTTTCGATTGCCGAGTGCGCGAATCTCCGTTGTTCCTCCGGATCAAAATCCATATTCCCGGCACAGCGCCTCTCCAGCCTCTGCGCTCGCCTTCAGAGCCAGACCGCAAGTTCCGGATCATTCGCCGCTTCACTCAGGAGACGGTATCCCTTAAGGTAACCCCGATAGGAGATCAGACCAACGATGGCGGGAATATCTCCTCGGAATGCCGCCCGATCGGTTGGCAGTTCCCACATATCCTGGTCCCGCACGGAGAGCGGGTCTTTCGATTTCATTTCTTCGGCCGGTTCCACCGAGGATCGAAGCACCATGCTTTCGACCAGACCGGCATTCTCCTCGAACCAACCCTTCTGACCGGGCGAGAGCAATTCGCCGACGAGCTTTTTCAACCATTGCCCTGGTTGGAAATAGTTTTCGCACAGAATGACATTGAGAGGCGCGCTCCGCCGCTCGGCCACGGCCCGGGACACTCCCAACGCCAACAGTGGCGCGTTTGAGGAAGATTGGATCCACCGACCCACACGAAAACCACAGAGGTCTCGGCCACCGCTGCGGCGACCGGGCTTTCTTCCGTGCTCGACAACGCTTGGGTGGAACAAAGGAATTGGACTCACGTGCGGAAGATGGTCGGCTATCAACGTTACGACACGATGCCGGAGCTATTGCTGCTGCGCGAGCTATATGGATATTTGCGGCTGTATAAGAACTTCTTCCAGCCGACCATGAAGCTGCAATCCAAGACCCGTGTGGGAGGAAAGATCCATCGCCCATACGAAGCGGCCCTTGCACCCCATCGGCGGCTCTTGGAATCGGGCCAGTTGACCGGCAAGGCGAAGAAGGAACTGCAGCGGCAGTATGAATCGCCCAATGTAGCAGAGCTGAGGCGGAAGATCGATGAGTCGAGAGAGCGGCTGTTTCGGATGGTAGAAAACAAGCCTGGAAGCGAGGGGATTAAATTACGGCGACAGGGCGTTGGTATTTCCATTCAACGATGGGCGCGCAGTCAGGTCCTGCACCAGTTGCGGAAGAGTCAATAAGGAAGCCGGGCAAAAGCGGCCCGGCGTCTTCGCGTTTTTAAGCCCAAGGCCTCCGCTCCGAGACTCCACCAAAGAAATATGCAATTTCAATTTCAAAGTCATAGTCTAAAAGCAAAACCCCTGCCAGAGTTGGTGTAGCTGACAGAGGGTTCACAGCCGATTTCTTCGGAGCCAGCCCCGTCGCATCGGCCTTGGGCATCCGCTTGGGCGCGACCCCTCGCGGACACGATCACTATAAAGGAGTCGAAAAACGCCAAGCGCGTTCGGTTACTTTTTCAAAGGACCCAATGATCCTGTTTCGGTCACCTGATCAAATGACTTGACAGGAACCAGTTTCATGGCGGTATGACATCATATGATAGTACATGAAAGCCATTCAGCTCCATAAACCCGGCGCCATGCGTCTGGTGGAGTTGCCAAACCCGGAACCGCCGCCCGGGTGGGCCTGTATCCGCGTCAAGGCAGCGGCGATCTGTATGACGGATCTCCAAGTGCTGCGCGGCACGATCGCCGCCCTGTACCCTCTCGTCCCCGGCCACGGAATGGAGTGGCGTCGTCGAGCAAGTGGGTGATAGATCGGACCAGCAATGGCTCGGGTGCAGGGTCACGGGAGATAACGAAATCACTTGTCTGAAGTGCCGGCATTGCCGCCGGGGACAATGGCGTTGCTGCGCGGAGTACAGGCAGATTGGCTTCGCCGCGCCGGGAGCTTACGCCGAGTACCTGTTGGTACCGGTGCACAATCTGCATCGGCTCGCGGAGTCCACGTCATTCGAGCAAGGCGCGCTGTTGGAACCTTTGGGAGTGGGCTTGGCCGCGGCTTGAATGGCCGAAGCGCGCGTTGGAAGTACGGCAATCATCCTCGGCATGGGAGCGATAGGGTTGAATTGCCTCGCCGCTTTGAAAGCGTCTGGCGCGCGACGGATCCTATGTCTCGACCGCTGACCCGCGCGTTTGGCTCTCGCCCGGCGTTGGGACGCGCGCCAAGTCTTGGATGATCAAGGAGGACTCCCAGACGTGGCGAAGGCGTCACACCCGCACGGGACGGACATTGTGATTGACTGTACCGGCGATTCCGCTCTTCTGGAGTTTGGCGCGAGCCTGGTCCGGTTCGGCGGCTCCTTCGTTTTGGCCGGCTACTGCGGAGGATCCGCCGCCTCGATCCGCCCCGATAAGATTCATGAACGAAACGTGCGTGTGCTGGGGGCCGGTAACAATAGCGGCTTCACGGAGACTGCGCTTCTCACGGCGGGAGATGACGTAATCCGAACCGATACGATGATCACTCATCGCTTCGGCCTCGAAGAGTACCGGACGGCGCTGTCGGCGGAGTTGATCGCGCGCGGCGATTTTATAAAGGGTATTTTCGTTTTAGGAGCAGCCGGAACTTCCGATGTTGCCGGCACCGTGAGACAAGTCCGTCCAGGGTGGTCAGCGGCGGCGCGTTTTTTTGCGACGCCGGCTGCAACGCTTTGTTCGGCCGGCCAGAGTGAGACGCCTGGTGGAGTTTTTCAGCGATCCACTTCTGTAGCAGGGTAATTTCCTCAACGCCCTTGGAGCGCGCGATTTCCTTTAGATGCTGAGCATCCGCGGGTTGTAAGTCGATGCTCACTGACGCGCCCTTTGGGCGTACGAAGACCGCTTCGCCGCCTTCCTCCAAATCCTCTTCAAAGTCCGTCAGATCGTGCGTGTCCCAGAATTTGGCCAATTCTTCAATGGAATCGGTATCCGGGAGATTTTGCCTTCTCATTCTTTTTTCCATCGTTTGTACCGCTCTTTCTCTTTCCGGGTCATGGCCGGGGCCGTTAGAGGGAAGCCCTTGTCGTTAGGGAACTGGATAACAACGCAAAAGAGATGGCGCCCCGATGAGGTCTGCCCCAGCACGTAATAGACGGGGTTTCTCCCGTAAGATTGTGCGCGCAGGACCAGGGCGTGTCCAAAACAAACCTCTTCGACTTCTTCAGGTTGAACCCCGTCCGGGCAATGTGAACGACTCGATCTGCCGGCCAGATAAACTCGCGGATCAGCACGCATTCATACTATGAGCCAGCTTAGCAGCATTGGACTAAGGCTCTCTTGCTCGCGGGCGCGAAGTTCCAGGAATGGCAACGAGCGGAAAAAACTGGACTGGGGTGAATACCGGAGAAAGTATGATATCGTCTCTCATGTGAGAAAGCGCGCTGAAATTATCGAAAATGGGAACCCTTGGCCCTGAAATAAAAAAGAATCGCCGTCCACTTCACCGGGATGTCGCAGACACCTTGGTTGAGCGAATCGTGTCGAGAGAGTATCCCGAGAAGTCGCTGCTCCCCACAGAGCGGGAGCTATGCGAAAGCATGGGCGTTAGTCGCACTGTGATTCGTGAAGCCATCAAGCTTCTTGAGACGCAAGGACTCGTGCGCATTGAACACGGTCGCGGAACGCTAGTTCAGGAACCGGACGCCAGCACCGTGGGAGATTCGCTGAGATTACTCCTGCGGCGGAACAATCATCTGACCGAGGACTTGATGGAAGTTCGCAAGATTCTTGAATTTGGAGTCGTGGCGCTGGCCGCCCAGAAGCGCTCCGAGGCCAACCTGACGGCGATGCAAGGGTGCATCCAGATCATGCGAGAAAAACCCGGTGAAACAGAAGGGTACGTCGATGCGGACGTCGAGTTCCATGCAGAGATTGCCCGCGCCGCTCAGAATCCCGTGTTGCTGGTTCTCTTAGAACCACTCGGGGAGCTTCTACGCAAGAGCCGCAGCGAGACTTTCTCCGGCCCTCGTATGGTGAAGTTGCGGACCAGGCAGCACGAAGAGATCTTCGAAGCCATTCGCGATCGGGATGTTGTTCGTGCTCAGAACGCAATGAACCAGCACCTCGGTGACACCCAAAAGGACTTGGAAAGGCGTCGAAGGTTGGCCGCCGGCGTTCGCCCTAAGGCCAGTTGATCCAGGAATTCCGTATGCCAGTCTTGTCCCGGCGGCAATTTCTGGCAAGTACGTTCGCTTCTTTCCTTGCCAATGGAACGCCGCGGGCTCCCCGCCGCGGATGATGTTGCTCGCCTTCGGCCCGTGTTCTGAAAACTACGTTTTCAGGATCGATGACAGATAAGCGGGTCGCCGGACAGCATTCGGAAAAAAAGTTGAATCTGTCGATTTCGCTGTCCCTCGTTCGTCGTGTAAGTAGAGCGAGCAGCCTAGGGCCAGAAGCCTGGCTTCAAACCTAGAAACACGAATCAACTGCTATGAAAACCGCGAAACCCAGAATGCGCTACGACGCCCCAGACGCCACTGTCTTCAAGGTAAATCCCCGGTTTCAGACCACTGCTTTGCGACCTCCAGGCTCGCGGTGTCATCTAAGGGCGTAATGGCGCAAATGAATAAAACCTGGTACTTTCTGCTTCCTCTCTGCGTCACCGAAGTTCTGTTCAGCGTTTCTTGTGCCTCGAAAGCCAGTGCAGGCAAGGGACCGCCAGCGTTTCCTCCAACTCCGGTAACCGTCGTTGAAGTGAAGGCCGGCGACGTTCCCATCTTCGCTGAGTACGCCGCGCAAACTTTCGCTCGCGACATGGTCGACATCCGCGGCCGCGTCGTCGGCTATATTGAGAAGCGCCTTTTTACAGTAGGCTCCGACGTACGCGCCGGCCAACCTCTCTACATACTCGACCGCCGCCCCTACCTCGCCGACGTTGCCAAAGCCAAGGGCGACCTCCAGCAATCTCTCGCCAATCTTGAATTCGCCAAAAAGCAGGTAGCCGTCGCCCAGGCTGAGGCTGACCTCGCTCAGGCCGAGGCCAATACGCTGAAAGCGCAAAACGACGTCAATCGCCTGACACCACTTGTGAATCAGGAAGCCGCCGCCACCCAGGATCTCGACAACGCTGTAGCCTCGTTGAAAGCCAACCAAGCCAATGTGAATGCCCGCAAAGCCAATCTCGACCAAACCCGCCTTCAGGCCCGCACCCAGATCGACGCGGTGGCCGCCCAGGTGGAAGCGCAGCGCGCTCTCCTTCGCGCCGCCGAATTAAACCTTGCATACGCGACCATCACCTCCCCCATCTCCGGCCGAGTCGGCGATTCCCTCATTCCGGTTGGGGGTCTGGTCTCAAAGAATGCCACGCAGCCCCTCACCACCGTTGTTCCGCTCGACCCAATCTGGATTCGATTCAAAGTCAGCGAAAGTGAATATCTCAATACGGTGAAGCGCGCGGGAAGCGAGGTCACCAAACTCCCGCTCGAGCTTCTGCTGGCCGACGGATCGACCTACCCCGCCCAAGGCCGCATCCAGAACACGGTGAACCAGGTCGATCCCAAAACTGGCACTCTCGAGCTTCAGGCAACCTTTCCTAACCCACGCCACACTCTTCTTCCGGGCCAGTTCGGCCGCATTCGCCTGCGCGTCGATGAACGCCGGAACGCGCTTCTCGTGCCACAGCGCGCCATCCAGGAATTGCAAGGCCTGCAATCTGTATACACCGTCTCGCCGGATAACAAAGCCGTACCGCGCAGCGTGGTCATGGGTGACCGCATCGGCCAGGATCAGATTGTCGACCAGGGCCTGAAGCCTGGCGACCGCGTCATTGTGGAAGGGGCCATCAAGGTTCGCCCCGGCGCGCCAGTCGCGCCCCAGCCCCACAAGGTCGTTGGGACTTAGTCATGGCCAAATTTTTCATCGACCGTCCCATCTTCGCGATGGTCATCGCCATTGTCATTACCCTCATCGGCGCGATTGCCATTCCCTCGCTGCCCATCGCCACCTATCCCGAAGTGGTTCCGCCTGTCGTCCAGGTCACCGCCATTTACCGTGGCGGAAATTCGCAGGATCTCGAAAAAACCGTCGCGCAACCCATCGAACAACAGCTCGTCGGGCTCGACGGCATGCTTTACTTCTTCTCCCGCAGCTCCAACGACGGTGTCCTCACAATCGATGTCACCTTCGAGCTCGGCACCAATGTCGACCTCGCGACCGTCAAGACCCAGAACAAAGTCAACATCGCGCTGCCCATCCTTCCGCCGGAGGTGCAGCGGCAGGGCGTCACCGTCAAGAAGGTATCCTCCGCCTTCCTCATGGCGATCAGCCTCACTTCCAAGGACAAGCGCTATGACGATCTCTTCCTGAACAACTACGCCACCATCAATCTGGTCGATAAGCTCGGCAGCCTTCCCGGCGTGGGCGATTCCCGCCTCGCCGCCAATCAGAGCTATGGCATGCGCGTGTGGGTCAACCCCGATAAGATGGCCAAGCTCGGCCTCACAGCCACCGACGTCTCAAACGCTATCCAGGCCCAGAATCGCCAAAATCCCGCGGGCTCCATCGGCCAGGCGCCCGCTCCCCGCGGCACGGAATTTCAATACCCGGTAAACGCCACGGGACGTCTGGTCGATCCCGCGCAGTTCGATGACATTATCATCCGCGCCGCGCCCGATAGCTCCCTCCTACGCTTGCGCGACATTGGCCACGCTGCCCTTGGCGCCCAGAACTATTCCACTTACAGCCGCACCTCCGGCCGCCCCTCCAGCATCGTCATCGTCTTTCTTTCCCCCGGCTCCAACGCCGTTCAGACGGCCAACAGCGTCACGGCCTATCTGGAGGAAGCCAAGAAAACCTTCCCCGCTGGAATCGAATACGCCATCCCCTATGACGCCACCAGGTTCGTCCGCGCCGCGATCTCCGATGTCGTCAAAACCCTCTTCATCGCCGTCGCGCTCGTCATCCTGGTCGTCTTCGTTTTTCTCCAGAACTGGCGTGCCACCTTGATTCCGCTCCTCACCGTGCCCGTCGCGGTCGTCGGAACCTTTGGCTTATTCCCGCTTCTCGGCTTTTCCATCAACATGACCAGCATGTTCGGTTTAGTCCTCGCCATCGGCATTGTCGTCGACGATGCCATCGTGGTTGTCGAAGCCGTCCAGCTCAACCTCGATAACGGCATGTCTCCGCGCGACGCCGTGGTCAAAGCCATGCGAGAAGTCTCCGGCCCCGTGGTCGCAATCGCCTCCATTCTGGCGGCCGTCTTCATTCCCGTCGCCTTCCTGGGCGGCATCAGCGGTCAGATCTATCGGCAGTTCGCCTTGACGATCGCCGCCTCGGTTCTGATTTCCGCCTTTAACGCGCTCTCGCTCAGCCCCGCGCTCAGCGTCCTTCTGCTCCGCCCGCGCAAAGATTCCCGCGGGCCTCTCGGACGCGCCTTCGGTGGCTTCAACCGTGCGTTCGACTGGTCGCGCGGCAAATACCTCACCGGAGTCTCTGTCCTCATTCGCCGCTCGGCGCTCGCGTTGGCCGGTCTCGCCGTCTTCTTCTTGCTTGCCGGCGTGCTTTTCAAAACCCTTCCAGCCGGATTCTTACCGGACGAAGACCAGGGCGTCTTCTTTGCCGCGGTCCGCCTTCCCGATGGCGCGTCGCTCGAACGCACCCGCCTCGTCACGGCCCAAGTCGAAAAGATTCTTCACGACACTCCCGGCGTTCAGGACGTCACTGTCTTCGGCGGCCTCGACTTCCTCACCAGCACCAACAATTCCAACGTCGCTACGGTCATCGCCACCCTCACGCCCTGGGAACAGCGCAAATCGAAAAACCTTCAATTCGCCTCCATTATCGGTGGCGCGCAGCAAAAACTCTTCGGAGTCCCGGAGGCTCTTATCTTCGCTTTCGGGCTTCCGCCTATCCTGGGCCTCGGCACTTCCGGCGGCTTCGAGTTTATGCTGGAAGACCGCGTCGGCACCGATACCGGGCAGCTCGCCGCCGTGGCCGATCAATTGATCGCTGAAACACGTAAGCACCCCGAATTCGCCGTCGTCCAGAGCATCTTCCGCAACTCCGTCCCCCAGTACAAGGTCGATCTCGACAACGACAAGACCCAGACTCTAGGCGTCCCCGTCACGGATGTCTACAACGCCCTCCAGACTTTCTTGGGTGGCCTTTACGTGAACGACTTTAACCGCTTTGGCCGCACTTGGCAGGTTCTTCTCCAGGCCGATCCCGAATTCCGCGACCGCCCCGGCGATATCAACCGCTTTTACGTCCGCGCCGCATCGTACGACATGGTTCCGCTCAGTACTCTGGTGCATATCGAACCCGTGTCCGGTCCCGAAGTGGTCTATCGTTACAACCGCTACCGTGCATCGCGCCTCATCGGGATCAACGCCCCCGGCGCAAGCTCCGGGCAGGCCGCCGCTGTCATGGAGCAGATCGCAAAACAAGTCCTTCCCACCGGTTTCGGTTATGAGTGGACCGGCACCGTCTTCCAGGAAAAGCTGTCTTCAGGCAAAGAAGGATTCATCTTCGGTTTTGCCGCGGTTCTGGTATTCCTGTTTCTCGCCGCGCTGTATGAAAGCTGGTCCATTCCCTTCGCTGTGATCCTGGCCGTTCCGCTCGGTATTTTCGGCGCGCTCTCTGCCATCTGGCTGCGCTCCTTCCCGTACGACATCTATACCCAGATCGGCATTGTGACTCTCATCGGTCTCGCCGCCAAGAACGCCATCTTGATCGTCGAATATGCCAAGCTTCGCCGCGAAGAAGGCATGTCTATTCCCGACGCCGCCATCGAAGCCGCCAAACTCCGCCTCCGGCCCATTCTCATGACCTCGTTCGCCTTCCTGCTCGGCGTCGCGCCTCTTATGTTCGCCACCGGCGCGGGCGCATCCTCCCGGCGCGCGCTCGGCACCGCGGTCTTTGGCGGCATGCTCTGCGCCACTTTGCTCGCCGTCTTCATCGTTCCGGTGCTTTACAAAGTCATAGACGGCGTCGCCGAACGCGGCAAGAAACAGCCCGCCCACGCCGGAACTCCGTCCCCGGCAGGAGCGGATTAGATGCGCCGCTTCCTCCTCGCCTGCACCCTTCTCCTTAGCGGCTGCGCCGTTGGCCCCAACTACCGGCGACCCGCGGTCCAGGCGCCCGCGCGGTTCAGGGGTGCTCCCGAAACCGCCCCTCCGTCCGCTGAATCCATAGCGGACACCAAGTGGCCGGCCCTCTTCAACGACGCGCCGTTAACCGAGCTGATCAATGCCGCCCTTCGCGAAAATTACGACCTCCGTATCGCCGCCGCGCGTGTCCTCCAAGCTCGCGCTCAGTTCGCGATCGCCCGATCGAACCTCTTCCCCACGGTTTCCGGAAATGCCAGCTTCACCGCCCAGAAAGGCTCGTCGGTAGGCTCCATCGTCTTCATCCCGCGCGGCACCAACTTGGATGTCAGCTACTCGAGCGCGGGCTTCAACCTGAATTGGGAGCTCGACGTGTGGGGCCGCCTCCGCCGCCTCAACGAACAAGCCCGCGCCCAGTACCTCGCTACGGAAGAAGGCCGGCGCGCGGTCCTCACCACCCTCGTCGGAGATGTCACAAACGACTATTTTGATCTCCGCGAAGCCGACCTGGAACTCGAAATTGCTCTCAAAACCCGCGATGTTGCCCAACAAAGCCTCAACCTCACTACCATTCGGCGGCGGGGAGGAGTTGCCACTTCGCTCGATGTCCGCCAAGCCGAACAGTTTCTCTACACCGCGACTTCCCAAATCGCAGCGGACCATCGCCAGATCGAGCAGTCGGAGAACCTCCTCAGCCTCCTGGCCGCCCGCAACCCCGGCCCCATCGTCCGCGGCAAAGCGCTCACGGAGTTCTCGGCGCCCGCCCTGGTCCCCGCCGGTCTTCCCTCGGCCCTGCTCGAACGCCGCCCCGATATCCGCGAAGCCGAACAGCAGCTCATCGCAGCCAATGCCAATATCGGAGCCGCGAAAGCGGAATACTTTCCCCAAATAACTCTGACCGGACTTCTGGGAACCCAATCCCGCGCGCTCACCGGGCTCTTCACCGGCCCAGCGCGCAACTTCAGCATCTCCCCGGGGGCAACGGTGCCCATTTTTAACGCTGGCCGCATTCGTAACGGCGTTCGCTTCAGCCAAGCCCAACAACAGGAAGCGCTGGCCGTCTATCAGAAGGCTATCGCCACCGCTTTTCGTGAAGTTAGCGACGCGCTGACAGCCTATAACCGCACCACCGAGCAGCGCGCCCAGCAAGAGCTCCTGGTCAAAGCCCTGGAAGATGCCCAACGCCTAAGCAACATCCGGTACCGCGGCGGCCTCGAAAGTTATCTGCAGGTATTGGACTCCGAGCGCAACCTTTTTCAGGGCCAACTCGATTTAGCCCGGCTCCGGCGGGACGAGCTCACAGCCGTGGTCAACCTCTACCGCTCATTGGGCGGCGGCTGGCAATAGTTGGATCTCACCGTCGCGATACATCCGGTTCCGTGGGGCAGGTGATCTTGTCACCTGCCGGGCGACCGAAGGTCGCCCAGCAGCTCTCAAGCCAGCGTTCTTCACGTTTTTTGAACAGGATTGACCTTAGCCTACTCGCCCGCGTGGTCCGCCAGGGCAAGGATGGCCTTAGGGGAAACGCCCGGCGTGTGGGAGGATTGAGGAGCGAGAAAGGGCAAAGTTCAATGATCTTTGGCGCGCATGTAATTGTATACAGCAAGGATGCGACGGCCGATCGCGCGTTTTTCCGGGACATCCTCGGATTTGCATCCGTGGACGCTGGCCACGGATGGCTGATTTTCGCGTTGCCTCCGGCGGAAGTGGCGGTTCATCCGGCAGAAGAGAATGACCGGCATGAGCTCTATTTCATGTGTAACGATCTGAAGACCGGGATTTCGGCACTCGGGGAGAAAGGTGTCCGGTGTTCGGACGTGCAAGAAGCGAGATGGGGTTCGATTGTCAAGATCCGGCTTCCCGGCGGAGGCGAAGTCGGTCTCTACGAGCCGAAGCATCCTTTAGGCCTCACGCAAAAATAACTACTCGGTCGGAGTCGTTTTTTTTTGATACTGGCGTGTTCTCACCGGCCGGCAGGAAAGACGATCTCCGACCCTCGGCAGGAAAGTCGATCTCACTGTCTTCCGAGAGCTCAGGGGACTCGATTGTCCTCCCTGGCTGACGCGCGCCGGAGTTCCGCGCTAAGCCAGGCGGGCTGTTGAAGGCGCAAAAATGTTGTCGCGTTTTCTGGTCCCAGATATCGCTTCGAATCGTTCGGACTGCGAAACAACGAGACCATGGATCGATACGCTTCCCGGTTGGCCGGTTTCGCGCGGAAAGGGCGGCGTGTCAGCACCGTCCCCGCGACCTCTTCACCGAGCTGCTTCAAGAAGAAATCGGCGATAAGTTGGCGGATAACAGACGGTATTCACTACCAAAATAGCCAAGGGCGGCGCTCTTGAGATCCTTCGAACGGCGGGGTTCCTTGTTACTTCCGCCTTTGACGCACATTACACTCTTTCGCCGGCGACGCCGAGGATGGGACGGATGATCGCGCCTTCGGCGCAAATGATGTTGCTCGCATTCAACCGTGTTCAGAAAACTACTTTCAGATGATCGATCACACCAGATGAGAGTCTTCGGCGTTACGGTCTTAAAATATGTTCGTTCCCTGATAAAATGGCCTTGCATGGCGGCTTCGGGGCAGTCGTGTCAAACTTGTCTTCGGGCTCTGCTAAGTTAACTGATATTGCGGGCGCGTAGCTCAGGTGGATAGAGCATCTGCCTTCTAAGCACAATTTGACGTTTTCTGAAGTATCTGAAAACACATAGCAAGTCTTTCTAAATCAGCAGGCTACGCTTGGTCTCCGTTACTCTAGAATACGCTGAAATACGCTGCCTTTTTCACCCGTATCTCTACAGTTTCCACTACAGTTCACAGTCGGCAAAGTCAATCCAATGCTCCTAACGTATCGCCACACATCTTGATAAACCCGGTATTCGGCACTCTCAAGACTTTTGCCCCGCGGCTCTCTCGCAGCGAGCTCAGCACGGGTACGTCCGGTGAAGATTTCAGCCGCCCACTGTGCGCATTGTTCATTTGATGTTTTGGGGCGGTTTTCAATGGTTCTGGCCCGTCCAAAATAGGTCTTAAGCGCTTGATCGTAGCTTCGCCAGCATCGAGTCTTGAAATCTTGCTCAGACTCGCTGTACTCCCAATGAAGCGCTGGCGGTCGGAAGGGTTGGCGTAAATCGTCCGGTGGGCGGTAACCCCACTGAATATTTTCGCTCTTGCGGATCATGGCATATGCGATCGAGTGAAGCGCAACATCAAAGATCCACGTATCTGATTCGGCGATTCTGTATTCACGGCTCCATTGCAGGAGAGATGCTGCGGCTTTCTTGCCCTCTTTTATCTGATCAGTCAATAACATATTCCAGTCGAACTGGCTGAGTATAGCGGTCGCGCTAAACTGATCCATGCCATGTACGAAATGTTCGTCGAGCTTCTCAAAGTAGACCCACGTTTTCAACCAGTCCCGCACGGGCGCCGATAATTCCGCCAACCTACCAAGCGGTGCTGGACGCCAAACCCGTTCCGCAGCGAATAGGAATAACATTCGGCCGTGATAGTCGATTGGTTTCGAGCCGAAGTTGACATTTTTTAGGCTGTTCGTCGTCAAGTGACGTTTTGATGATTCCGGCATATTCTGGAGTCGCTAAGGAGATTCTAGCGCATGCCAGTAAGAAACAGCGGAACTAAGAAACGTTTTATCTCGGATGTTGAGCTAGAGGCCGAATACGGCATCGCACGGAAGACTCTGCAGAAGTGGAGGCTCTTTGGCAAGGGGCCACGTTTTTGCAAATTCGAAGGCGCGGTTCGCTACGAAGTCAGCGATATCGAAGCGTGGGTCGAAACTTCGCGGCGTGGAACTGTGCAGGCGACGGCCTAGGAACAATGCGCGCTGGCTCACGATCACGGCGGCCGAAGGCCCGTACTGTGGAGTGGTTAGGACTTGCGGCTGCTGCTCTGCGCACACGTGATGGTTTACGCGGTGATCTAGCGGCCGGGCTCGATCAGTTGACCAGGACCGTACCAACGGAAACCGGGACCGAATTATTGCGACTCCGAGATGTTGCGCTGGGCTTGGCGAATGATTTGAGGCTGAGTCTGAAGAAGTAGTAACAATTCTCTTTCTAAAAAGGACAAA